>NZ_QOCC01000019.1:0-163793 GCF_003318185.1 Tenacibaculum sp. E3R01
AAAAGTAATAAGTCCATGAGCAGGATCCGATACGTATACAGTATCTTTCTTTATTTTATAAAGAACCACATAGTGGTTTTTATTCCAATGAATAATACAAGGTAATGGAGCTTCTCGAAGTTTGCTAAAAGCAAGTTTAATTCCTAAAGATTTAAACCCCATAGATTCAACTGCCTCACTCAAACCTAATAAACTACTTCCCTCTCGGGTTGTTTCACTTAGTTTTCTTAGTTGTTGTGTGTTGATTGTTTTACCATAATGCTTTGCAATTATTTTTATACACGTTGGGCCACAATCTTTTGCCTCGGTTTGCTTATAATTTGGAAATTTCTTCAAGTGGAATGTTAATAAAAACTGGGATGCATTATACCACCCCAGTCATTGATTTTTTAAAGTGGTTTCTATTTTTTAATAATAACGAAAATGTTTAAGCCCAAACATCTCCTCCTCCACCAGAGCCTCCACAATTAGGATGGTTATAAATTATAGATGGAAAGTTTAAGGTACAATAAGAACCTTGCCCACCATCTAAAACCCATGATGTTCCATTACAATGGTAACTACAAAGTCTTAAGCCTTTTCCTCCTCCATTAACTTCTTTTTGTTCAGTAATATTTAACTTTTTCCCTAAATTTAAAATTGATTTTTTCATAAATAATTGTTTTAATGTTTTATTAAAATAGTTTAACACAAACTCCTAAAGAGTTACAATAATCAAAGCCAAGCTTTTACACTCATCTTCAGAACCTGGATCACACATAGCAGGAAAACCTCCTATCACTTCCTTTTGTTCAATAGTATTTAACTTTTTCCTAAAAAAATTCGATACTTCATATCTATATTATTCTCTTATCATAAGTAATTATTAGAAATTTTTCTAATTTCATCCTCATAAAAAACACCTGTATAATAACAAGACTTAATTATCTTATTTTATTACCCACCAATAACAATACATTGTTGATTGCGTATTACAATACAATATCTATCAGAAATATTAGGACATAAAGGGATAAAACTACAGATACCTATACCTCCTTTAATTTTTTCTTGAGCCGTCTTATCTAGTACTTTTCCTAAATTTAAAATTGATTTTTTCATAATTAAAATAATAAGATTACTTTTGCGGCGAACATTTTAAGACACTCACCGAGTGTGTCTATTCTTCGCGAGAGAATATGTTTCAAATTCAAAGCCCTTTTTAGGGCTTTGTCTTTTTATACTTTACTTATTGTAATTTGACTATTTTCTTCTAGTTCTTCGATGAAGAAAATTAAGTCTGATCTATTGTATTCTTTTGGAAATGATCTTCCATTTATTAAAATTTCTGGAGTGAAATTAATAGCATTGTTTTTACACCATTCTTTTTCTCTTTCTAATTCAGATAAAAAGTAGTCACTATTATTAGTCGCTCCCCATTTCTTTAACCATAAATCAACATTACCATCTTCGTAAATCTCACTCATAGCTTCTAAACATTCTTTTTGTTTATTGTTATTATAGAGCTCTAATAATCGACTAGTTACTTTTACTGCATTACCACTTTTATCTTCAGTGTTTATATTAAAACGTATTCTTATTTTAACCGAATCATTATATTTATGTAAAATCTCATCTACTTGTTTATGAACTGGTTTACAATGACCACAAAAAGGATTGGTTACAACAACTATTTCTAAATTTGAGGTTGGATTTCCAAAAACAATCTCTTGGTTTTTATCAAATGTTGTATCTATTTGAGGGGATTTATTTAGCATGCCTTCAAACAAAGTGTAGTTTCTTTTAAATTTAACTCCCTCTATTTTTTCTTTTCGTAATTCTGTTACTTCAGAGATAAGAGGTTTTATATAACTCCATCCCAACCATGTACTTGTTCCTATAATTGCTAAAACAACATAATCACTAGGCACAAAGCTAGAAATATAAGTATTTGTTAGTACAGGAATTAATGCTTGTACCCATAATAAACCAACAATACTCAAACACAATAAACACCACTTTTTTACTACTGCATATTGATAATAAATTGAATATAATGTTATTGGAACAGCAACTAAACTTATTGTATAAGAAACAGTTGGTGTGGCTATTTCTAAAAAGGTTAAAAGGGTTAATGTTGAAAAGTATAAAATACTGAAGTCGCTTAGTTTATATCCTTTTATTATTTCTGCGCCTTTTGAAGTAAGAACTGCATCACAATCTTTTTTATCATCTGCTCCAGAACAAAAAGCATCGCCAATAGAAGTTTGCAAGCCTAATTCTTGTTTTACGATAGCTACACTAACCACAATTCCTACTATAGATAGCAATAAATGAGAAATACTAAAAACTGAACCAGTTGTTTTTAACACTAAGAAAACTGCTAACATACTTATGATTCCAAAACCTACATATTGAGGAATCTTACTAGTTTTTTTACTAGTTTGTATCGTATCTGTTTTCTCAACAGCTACTATAATCCCTGTAAACTTCTTTAAAAACTCTTCTTCTGATATCTTTTCTTTTTTACCTTCTGTGGTATATAAAATATAATCACTTTTCTTTTTTTCAACTACACTTAAGTTCTGCCCAGAACTATCATTTACTTGTACGATATAACAAGAAGGTAATTGCTCTAGTGTTTCTGAGTTAACAGGAACATCTGCTGCTACATTTTCTATATTAAAATGGTCTAACACTCCTGTTATGGCATGTAAACTAGGATACGATGGATGACTCTGTATTTGAAATCTTAACTCTTCTTTATCAAAAGAGATTTTATTTTTTCTAAGTAATTGCTCTACTAAGGAACTTAATGAATTCTTCAAAACGGTAGTTTTTAAGCTATTTTTAAGATTATTATCAAATTTATCTTTAAAAAAATATAAACTTGATTTTTTTTTGATAAAAAAAGTAAGGATAAACATTACTTTCAATTATTCAGATTAAATAAAGCCATTTTCTTTGGCTTTTAATATCAATTCTCTATGTCCTTTTTCTTTCACATTGAATATCTTTTTTAAATGTCTCTTTCTTTTTTCGATAGCTGCTATTGATAAAGGAATATATCCAAGCATATCTTTTACTTTTGCTCCGATAGATAACTCATACAATATTTTTCTATCAACATCGTCTAACAAAAAGTCAGTTGAAACTTTCTTTCTTAATAATTTTAAAACTGTTTTACTATAAAAAGGAGGATCACTTACTACTTCATTAATAGCTTTCACCAACTCTTTAAATGTAATATCACTCTTTATTAAAAAACCTTCAGGATTTATACTCCTAAAAACACTATGAATTCTATATTTATTATCATTAGTAGTAGATAAAATCACTTTACAACTGGGAAACATATCTCTTATTAAGATTCCTAAATCTTCTCCTGATATTATCTTTTTATTATTAGACGGAAATAACTTTAAATCTAGAAAGACTAAATCAATTTTTTCCTCCCTATCATAAAATGTTTTTATGATTTCACATGCATCATCGCAGTTGTGGATCGTAATAAAATCAAAATCATATTGATTATCATTATAATTACTCACATTAATGAATGCCCTTTTATATGCCTCACACATTAATGGGTAATCATTAACTATTAGAATAGTCAATTTTTCTTTTCTCATAAAATAAAAATTTAAAATAAGTACAATAGCAATTGTAAACCTAGATAATAGAGAGTAATCTCTACTTATAGGAAGTTATAGTTTCTTGAAATGAAACTTAAAAATAAGATATAACCGAACCTTAATATCTTTTTAAATAAGTTATCAAAAAAAGAAAGAAGGTTTGTAAAGTTAGAGATATTACTGATTAATTCAAAAAGCAATAAGGCTATTACATATTATTTAACTTTTTAAATTTAAAAAAATTATATCAATCACCTCTTTTTTAACCTAATAAGAAGTTAAAACTTGTTTAAAAAAATATATCTTTAACAAAAAAGAAAAAAAATGCTAGTAAAAATCTATGGATCTGCCGTATTTGGCATTGAAGCAACTACAATCACGGTTGAAGTAAATATTGACAAAGGTATAGGATATCATTTAGTAGGCTTACCTGATAACGCTGTTAGAGAAAGTTCTTATCGAATTTCAGCAGCTTTAAATAACAACGGTTACAAACTTCCAGGTAAAAAAATTATTATAAACATGGCTCCTGCTGATATACGTAAAGAAGGAGCATCGTACGATTTAACTCTTGCTATAGGAATTCTTGCTTCATCTAATCAAATACAATCTAAAAAAATTGACCAATACGTTATAATGGGTGAACTTTCATTAGATGGAAGCTTACAACCTATAAAAGGTGCATTACCAATTGCGATAAAAGCAAGAGAAGAAGGCTTTAAATATTTAATTCTTCCAAAAAAAAATGCAAAAGAAGCTGCAATTGTAGATAATTTAGAAGTCTTAGGAGTTGGCAATATTTTAGAGGTTATCAATCATTTTGATAATAACAAAAAAATTGAACCAACTATTGTTGATACAAGAGCTGAATTCTATAAACATATTGATTTTCCTGAATTTGATTTTTCTGATGTTAAAGGTCAAGAAAGTATAAAACGTTGTATGGAAATTGCTGCAGCTGGTGGACATAACATCATTTTAATTGGTCCTCCTGGATCAGGAAAAACAATGTTAGCAAAGAGATTACCATCCATTTTACCTCCAATGACTTTACATGAAGCATTAGAAACTACGAAAATTCATTCTGTTGTTGGTAAAACCAAAAATGAAGGGTTACTTTATAACCGACCTTTTAGAAGTCCTCATCATACTATTTCAAATGTTGCCTTAGTTGGTGGTGGTCAATATCCTAGGCCAGGAGAAATTTCACTTTCTCATAATGGTGTGTTGTTCTTAGATGAACTTCCAGAATTTAAAAGAGACGTTTTAGAAGTTATGCGGCAACCTTTGGAAGACAGAGAAGTGACAATTTCAAGAGCAAAATTTACAGTTACCTACCCTAGTAGTTTTATGTTAGTTGCAAGCATGAACCCTAGTCCTTCAGGGTATTTTAACGATCCAAATGCTCCAATTACTTCATCTCCAGCAGAAATGCAACGCTATTTAAGCAAGGTTTCTGGTCCTTTATTAGATAGAATTGATATTCATATTGAAGTTACCCCAGTTCCTTTTGACAAACTATCAGATGAAAGAAAAGGAGAGAATAGTAAAAGTATAAGAGAACGAGTTACTAAAGCTCGTGAAAAACAATCTACGAGGTTTAACGATTTTGAAAACATTCATTACAATGCTCAAATGAATGTAAAACAAATTCGAGAATTTTGTAAACTATCTGAAGAAAGCAAACAACTTCTTAAAACTGCTATGGAAAAACTAAACCTTTCTGCTCGTGCTTATGATAGAATTTTAAAAGTATCTCGTACTATTGCTGATTTAGATGCTGCTAATAGTATAGACTCAAACCATATTGCTGAAGCTATTCAATATAGAAGCTTAGATAGAGAAGGTTGGTTAGGGTAATTATACTTATATACATTTACTTTTCATCAATATTTATTACCTTAGTCGTCTACTATAAACTATTAATTTTAAATTAAACTAAAATGAAAAAATTAATTTACCTAGCAATTGCCTCTATTGCTATAGTTTCTTGTAAACAAGAAGCGAAAGATTATGTTACTTTTTCAGGAAAAATAACAAATAAAAATTCTGACTCTATTGTTGTTGCAAATCGAGCAGGCTTTAAAAGAGTAATAAAAGTTGACGAAAACGGTGCTTTTAAAGACACTATGAAAGTAGTTAATGGAGTTTATTCTGTTTTTGACGGTAAAGAATTTGCTACAACATTTTTAAGAAATGGTGATGATATAAAATTAACATTAGACGCTAAACAATTTGATGAAACTATTTCTTATACTGGTAAAGGTGCTGGCGAGAGTAATTTCATAGCAAAAACTGCTTTAGCTCAAGAAGAGTTTTTCAAGGATGAATCTCTTTTCAAATTACCTAAAGCTGAATTTGACGCTAAAATAAAATCATATATAGATGGTTTTAATTCAAGACTTGTAGCAAAACCATTAGATTCTGCTTTTACAGCGAATCAAACAAAAAACATTTCAGGTCTTAAACCGTATTTAGACAGTAGATATGCTCAAGAAAAATACATGGCTGAAACCTTAGCTAAAGGATTAGTTTCTCCAAAATTTACAGAGTATGAAAACCATAAAGGAGGAAAAACTTCTTTAGATGATTTAAAAGGAAAATACGTTTATATAGATGTTTGGGCAACTTGGTGTAATCCTTGTAAACAAGAAATCCCTTATTTAAAGACCGTAGAAAAGAAATTTCATGATAAAAACATTGAATTTGTAAGTGTTTCTATCGATCAACAAAAAGACCATGCTACTTGGGTAAAAATGGTTAATGATAAAGAATTAGGTGGAGTTCAATTATTTGCTGATAATAACTGGAATTCTAAATTTGTAAAAGACTATGCTATTTCTGGAATTCCAAGATTTATTTTAGTTGATCCAGAAGGAAATATTGTAAATGCAAATGCTCCAAGACCTTCTAGTCCTGAATTAGTTAAGTTATTTGAGTCTTTAAAAATGTAATAGACACAACTAATAAACACAAAATATGCAAAAAACTCGCCAATAGGCGAGTTTTTTAGTTAATCTAAATATTTTCAAGCAAATATAATAGCCTTAAAAATCTTGTGTTAAATCAACAAAAATTTTAGTTATAAAAAAGATTAACTCCATAAAAAAACCTCTCAAAATGAGAGGCTTTAATTTAATAAAATAAATTATTAATTAGTATCTATAATGTTCTGGTTTAAAAGGACCTTCAACAGTAACACCAATATAAGAAGCTTGATCTTCACGTAATTCAGTTAACTCTACACCAATTTTAGCTAAATGTAATTTTGCTACTTTCTCATCTAAATGCTTAGGTAACATATATACTTCATTTTCATAAGCATCACGATTAGTCCATAATTCAATTTGAGCTAATGTTTGGTTAGTAAATGAGTTAGACATTACAAAACTAGGGTGTCCAGTTGCACATCCTAAGTTTACTAAACGACCTTCAGCTAAAATAATAATGTCATTTCCGTTTACATTATACTTATCAACTTGCGGCTTAATAGTATCTTTAGTATGTCCATGGTTTTCATTTAACCAAGCCATATCAATTTCATTGTCAAAATGTCCAATATTACATACGATGGCTTTGTCTTTTAATGCTTCAAAATGACGAGATTGAACGATGTCTTTGTTACCTGTTGTAGTAATTACAATATCAGCATTACCAATAACAGTTTCTAATTTTTTTACTTCAAAACCGTCCATTGCAGCTTGTAACGCACAAATTGGATCAATTTCAGTAACAGTAACAATACTTCCAGCTCCTTTAAATGAAGCAGCAGTACCTTTACCTACATCACCATACCCACAAACAACTACACGTTTACCAGCTAACATAATATCAGTTGCTCTACGAATTGCATCAACTGCAGACTCTTTACATCCGTATTTGTTATCAAACTTTGATTTAGTAACTGAATCATTTACGTTAATCGCTGGCATAGGTAATGTTCCAGCTTTAACTCTATCATATAAACGGTGAACACCAGTAGTAGTTTCTTCTGATAAACCATTAATTCCAGCAGCTAACTCAGGATACTTATCTAATACCATATTAGTTAAATCACCTCCATCATCTAAAATTAAGTTTAATGGCTTTTTATCTTCTCCAAAAAATAAAGTTTGCTCAATACACCAATCAAACTCTTCTTCTGTCATATCTTTCCAAGCATATACTGGAGTTCCAGCAGCAGCTATAGCAGCAGCAGCTTGATCTTGAGTAGAAAAAATATTACACGAACTCCAAGTTACCTCAGCACCTAAAGCTTGTAATGTTTCAATTAAAACCGCAGTTTGAATTGTCATATGTAAACAACCAGCAATTCTTGCCCCTTTTAAAGGTTGCTCGTCTTTATACTCTTCACGCAAACTCATTAAACCTGGCATTTCAGCTTCTGCCAATTCTATTTCTTTTCTTCCCCAATCTGCTAAAGAAATATCTTTAACTTTGTATGGTACGTATGCAGCGGTATTTGTGCTCATATTTTTGTATATTTATTATCAAATTTTCGAACTGCAAAGTTACAAAATAACTTTTTAAATTATGCCACTTTACAAAATAGTAACAATTAGTAATAGCACTAAAGCCTTGATTTGGAAGATTGAAGAATCATTTAATGATTTGTTAAAAGAAATTCAATTAACCGAAAAAAGCGCTGACAGACTAAATGGAATGAAATCTGAACTGCATCAAAGAGGTTTTTTAAGTATTCGTCACTTATTAAAAGAGGTAGGATATACAGATAATGATTTAATTTATGATGAATTTGGAAAACCGCATTTAAAAGACGGAAAACATATTTCAATTACCCATTCTTTTACTTTTTCTGGTATTATTATTTCTGATGAAAAACCTGTTGGTATTGATATTGAGAAAAGAAGAGATAAAATTGTAAAAATTGCTCATAAGTTTACTCCAATTGAAGAATACAAATCAATTGCCAATCACGATGCTTTAGTAAGTAAACTTACCATTGTATGGGGTGCCAAAGAAAGTTTATATAAAATATACGGGAAGAAAAAATTATTGTTCTTGGAAAACATTTACATTGAAGACTTCCCTTTTAACAGTAATAAACAAACCACTGGTAAGATATTATACGAAGGTATAACCTCACATTACGATATTCATTTTTTAGAAATAGATGATTTCACCTGTGTTTATGCGTATTAGTACCTCTTTTTATAAAAAATACTTTTAAGAATTTTTCAAGTAGTTAAGTTTGTAACTTTACAACTTATTGTAACACGTAGTATATGAAAATATCTGTTGAATTGACTTTAACCCCACTTCAAAATGAATTTGAAGAACCAATAATAAACTTTATTAAAAAACTAAGAGCATCTGGTTTAACTATACTTGAAAATCCATTGAGTACTCAAGTTTATGGAGATTATGATAAAGTAATGCAGTTAATTACTTCCGAATTAAAAAATTCATTTGAACTCATAGACAATGGAATCTTATTAATGAAAATTGTAAAATCTGACCGTAGTAACTATGAACCAAATTTTTGATTTTCTTTTTAGCCAATACGCTAACTCTTCTACACTTGACATTTCTCTTGAAATTATAGCTGTTTTTTTTGGTTTCTTATCTGTTTGGTGTTCTAAGAAGAATAACATTTGGGTATTTCCAACAGGAATGATTAGTACTTCCATTTTTGTATACTTATTACTAAAATGGGGATTACTTGGTGATATGATGATAAATGGTTACTATTTTGCTATGAGTGTATATGGTTGGTATATATGGACACGTAAAGTAGATGCATCTCATGTTACTCCAATATCAAGAACAACCTCCAAAGAAAAGAAAATAAGTATCCTTATTTTCTTCACTACCTTAATTTTTGTGTATGCTGTGTATACTTATTTCGACAAATGGAATAATTGGACCGCATATGTTGATACGGTTACAACAGCAGTATTCTTTGTAGGTATGTGGCTTATGGCAAGAAGAAAAATTGAGAACTGGATTTATTGGATTATAGGAGACCTTATATCTGTTCCTTTATATTGGTATAAAGGCTTTACATTTACTAGTATACAATATTTCTTTTTTATATTCATTGCAATTTTAGGTTATATAGCATGGAAAAAAAATATAGACAACAACAAATCAACCTTGTAAAGGTTGTATTATTTGGACCAGAAAGCACCGGTAAAACAACACTTTCTGGGCAATTAGCACGTCATTACAATACAGTATGGACACCTGAATTTGCACGTGAATATTTGCAAGACAAATGGAATAACGAACGTAAAACTTGTGAACAAGAAGACATACTTCCTATAGCTGAAGGTCAAATAAAATTAGAAAATGAATTAGCTAAAAAAGCAGACAAAGTATTAATTTGCGATACTGATTTATTAGAAACTAAAGTATATTCTGAAGAATATTATGGAGGATTCGTTGATCCTGTTTTAGACAGCGCTGCCCTATCTAACACCTATGACATTTACTTCCTAACATATATAGATACTCCTTGGGAAGCCGATGATTTACGTGATAAACCCGAAGAACGAGAAGAGATGTTTAAAGCTTTTGAAAATACATTAAAGAAATACAACAGACCTTATGTTTTATTAAAAGGAGACAAAGAAACTCGTTTAAAAAAAGCAATAACTATTATTGATAATTTACTTTCTAAAAAAGAAAATTTATATTCTTTTTCTGATAGTTTAACTGATTTAGATATGCATTTTATGCATCAAAATATTGATTCTAATAATTTCTCTTTACAATAGTGAATATTACTGAGTTAATAAGAGAGCTTACCTTCAAAGCTACAAGAAGTTCTGGTGCTGGTGGACAACATGTAAATAAAGTTTCATCAAAAATTGAACTATCTTTTGATGTAAAAAATTCTATAGTACTTTCTCCTAGAGAAAAAGAATTACTTTCTAAAAACTTAGCACATCGATTAACTAAAAATCATTTCCTTATTTTATTTTGTGATGATACTCGTTCACAACACCGAAATAAAGAATTAGCTATTAAAAGATTTATTGAATTAATTAAGCTCAATTTAATTCGTCCTAAAAGTAGAAGACCTACAAAACCTACTAAAAACTCTATAAAAAAAAGGGTAGAAACTAAAAAGAAAAATTCTTTAAAAAAAGCATTACGTAAAAAACCTAAAATATAATATTGCATGAGTTTATTAAAATAAACTCATGCAATTACTATTTATTACAAAGGAATATTCCCGTGTTTTCTTTTGGGTCTTTCCACTTTTTTACCTTCTAACATTGCAAAAGCTTTTATTAACTTTCTTCTTGTTTCTTCAGGTAATATAACTTCATCTACAAATCCACGTTCAGCAGCTGTATAAGGATTTGCGAATAACTCAGCATATTCGGCTTCCTTCTCTAATAATTTAGCTTCTTTATCTTCAGCTTCTGAAATTTCCTTTTTAAAGATAATCTCACTTGCTCCTTTAGCTCCCATTACAGCAATTTCAGCAGCAGGCCAAGCAAAATTCATATCAGCCCCAATGTGTTTAGAGTTCATTACATCATAAGCTCCTCCATAAGCCTTACGAGTAATCACACTAATTCTTGGAACAGTAGCTTCACTTAAAGCATATAATAATTTTGCTCCGTTTGTAATAATTGCGTTCCACTCTTGATCTGTTCCTGGTAAAAACCCAGGTACATCAACCAACACTAATAAAGGAATATTAAAACAATCACAAAAACGCGTAAATCGAGCTGCTTTTTTAGAACTATTAACATCTAAACATCCAGCTAAACTCATTGGTTGATTTGCAACAATTCCGATACTTCTACCACCTAAACGAGCAAAACCAACTACAATATTTTCAGCATAATCTTTATGTATTTCAAAAAAAGAGTCAGCATCTGCAATTCCATTAATAACCTCTTTCATATCATACGGTTTATTTGCATTCTCAGGAACTATACTCGCTAATTCTTCTCTAAACTCATCTCCTAGCGTAAAAGGAATTTTCTGAGTCGTTTCTTGATTGTTTTGTGGCATATAACTCAACAATGTTTTGACATCTTCTAAACATTGTACATCATTAACAGCTGTTAAATGAGTTACTCCTGATTTTGTTGAATGAGCACTTGCTCCACCCAATTCTTCAGATGTTACTTCTTCGTTCGTTACAGTTTTAACAACATTAGGTCCTGTAACAAACATATAACTAGAATTCTCTACCATAACAGTAAAATCAGTCATCGCTGGTGAGTAAACTGCTCCTCCTGCACAGGGTCCCATAATAGCTGAAATTTGAGGAATTACTCCTGAAGCTTGTACGTTTCTGTAAAAAATATCTGCATATCCTCCTAATGAGCGAACTCCTTCTTGAATACGTGCGCCTCCTGAATCATTTAACCCGATTAAAGGAGCTCCTATTTTCACAGCTAAATCCATTATTTTACATATTTTTTCAGCATGAGTTTCAGATAATGACCCTCCAAAAACAGTAAAATCTTGTGCAAAAACATATATTAAACGTCCATTTACTGTACCATATCCAGTAACTACACCATCTCCATAAAACTTTTGATCTTCCATTCCAAAATCTTTAGTTCGGTGTGTTACTAAAATACCTACTTCTTCAAAAGAACCTTCATCTAATAAATAATGTATTCGTTCTCGTGCAGTAAGCTTTCCTTTTTGATGCTGACGGTCGATTCTTTTTTGACCTCCTCCTAACTTTGCTTCTGCTATTTTTTCTTGTAATTGTTCTATTTTAGATTTCACGAGTTGGTACTTTTAAAATTTGTTGTTCTTTTAAATACTGTTGTAATGCTATTTTAGCTGCAATTTTAGCCTCAATCTTGAAGTTTTCTTCTAAACTTTCAGGTGTATAAAACTTTTTCACAAAATGTGTGTCAAAATTACCTGAAATAAAAGCATCATGTTCACAAACAAACTTACCAAAAGGTAATGTAGTTTTTATTCCTTTTATTTTATAGTTAACAATGGCTTCTTTCATTAACTCAATGGCTTCTTCACGGGTTTCACCATAAGTAATCAATTTTGAAATCATAGGGTCATAATAAATAGGAATTTCCATCCCCTCTTCAAAACCATCATCTACACGAATGTTTTTTCCAACTGGTGCTTGGTACTTTTCCAAAACCCCAATACTTGGGCTAAAACCTTCTAATGGATCTTCTGCATAAATACGTAATTCCAATGCATGGCCTTTAATTTTTAAATCTTCTTGAGTAAACGACAGTGCTTCTCCTCTAGCTATTTTTATTTGCTCTTCTACCAAATCTACTCCAGTTATCATTTCTGTTACTGGATGCTCTACTTGCAAACGAGTATTCATTTCTAAAAAATAGAAATTCTTATTTTCATCTAACAAAAATTCAACGGTACCAGCTCCTAAATAATCACATGCCTTCGCTACCTTTATTGCAGCCTCTCCCATTTTTTGACGAATTTCTGGTGTTAATACACTAGAAGGTGCTTCTTCAACTACTTTTTGATGACGTCTTTGAACTGAACATTCACGTTCAAATAAGTGTACTACATTCCCATGACTATCTGCGAGTACTTGTATTTCAATATGGCGTGGAGAGCCCACATATTTCTCAATAAAAACTGAACCATCACCAAAAGAAGATACTGCCTCAGATATTGCACGTTCCATTTGCTCTTTAATATCTGCTTGTTTTTCAACAACACGCATCCCTTTTCCTCCTCCTCCAGCAGACGCTTTAATAAGAATTGGATACCCTATTTCATTTGCTACTTTTTCAGCATAAGACACATCGGTAACGGCTTCATCTATTCCTGGTACCATAGGAATGTTATATGCTTTTACAGCTTCCTTAGCTGCTAACTTACTACCCATTACTTTTATAGCTTTTGATTTTGGACCAATAAAAGTAATTCCACTTGCTGCTACAGCCTCGCCAAATGCGGCATTTTCGCTTAAAAAACCATATCCAGGATGAATTCCATCTACACCTAATTCTTTAGCAACTGCAATAATTTTATCTCCTAACAAATACGATTCATTAGAGGGTGCTGGCCCTATACAAACTGCTTCATCAGCAAACTTAACATGTGGTGATTTTCTATCTGCTTCTGAAAAAACAGCTACAGTTTTAATTCCCATTTTTTTAGCTGAACGCATTACTCTTAACGCAATTTCACCTCTATTTGCAACTAATATCTTCCTCATTTTACGCTTCCATTTCAATTAAAACTGTATTTTTTTCTACTTTATCTCCAACTTTAATGTCTATCGATTTAATAATCCCGTCTCGTGGAGCTAATAATGTATTTTCCATTTTCATAGCTTCAAGTACCAAAATACCTTCATTTTCTTTTACTTCCTGGCCTACAACTACATCAATAGAAACAATAAGTCCTGGCATTGGAGCCTTAACATCATTCTCTTTCTTTTCTAAAGAGGCTTCCATTCCTAACTCATTAATTAATATATCTAACTCATCAGAAACTTTTATTTCGTACACATTTCCATTAATTTGAATTGAGTACTTTTTCTTATTAAAATCACTCTTAAGAAGCGCTGCTTCAAAAGTTTGATTATTCTCTATAACGTGATAACTTTTATTTGATTTTTCAACAATATCTAATGAGTTTATTTCATTCTCATTAAAGTTAAAATCATATAATTCATTAACGTTTATTTTAAATGGTTTATTCATAAATAAAAATAGATTACGACTACTAAAGTATCAAATTAAATCTTGACCTAATAATTCTTTTTAATCATTTCTAATTCAAAAATCCGTCATACATTTGTGCCGTTCTCATAAAGGGGTGCCTTAAAAATTAAAATTAGGCTGAGATCATACCCATTGAACCTAGAACAGGTAATGCTGTTTAGGAAAATGAATGTCATATACAAGTAATTAAAAAATTACGATACTAATTATTGGTGAAGAAAATTACACTTCATCAATGTTATAAAATGGCAGCTAATTATTCAATAACAAACCATAGAATAATTACCTCTTTTTATTCCATTTTATTTTAACAAAAAAATGAGACCGATGTCTTTTATTAAACAAGTGAAGAGAGTAGCTTTTTTAATGGTATTATTTGCAACCTTAACTGCAAATGCACAATCTTTTATTTTATCAGGTAAAGTAGTTGATAGTAAACAAAAGGGCTTAGAAGGAGCAACTGTTGTTGTAAAATCTATCAAAAAAGGAACAATTACTGATTTTGAAGGTGGTTTTAAATTAAAATTAGCAAAAGGTACTCACTCTATTGAAGTGTCTTATGTTGGTTTTAAAACATTAATACAGAACGTTACGTTAACAAGTAACGAAAATTTTATTTTTCAATTAAACTCAGACACTGATCTTTTAGATGAAGTTTTAGTATCAGCAGTACGTGTAAAAGCAGACGCTCCTGTTACTCACTCTAATTTATCAAAAAAAGAGATTGCTAAACGTAATTTAGGACAAGATATTCCTATCTTAATGAATTACTTACCTTCTGTAGTAACTACTTCAGATGCTGGTGCTGGAATTGGTTACACAGGTATTCGTGTGCGTGGTTCAGATGCAACACGTGTAAATGTTACTATTAATGGTATTCCTTATAATGATAGCGAAAGCCAAGGAACTTTTTGGGTTAACATGCCTGACTTTTCATCATCTACACAAAGTATTCAATTACAAAGAGGAGTAGGTACATCAACGAACGGTGCTGGTGCATTTGGTGCTAGCTTAAACGTACTAACTGATAGTGACTCTGATGAAGCTTATGGTGAAATAGCTACTTCATTTGGTTCATTTAACACACAAAAATACACTGCAAAAGCTGGTACTGGAAAATTAAATGACCATGTTAAGTTTACAGGACGTATTTCTAGAGTTAGATCTGATGGATTTATTGATAGAGCTTCTTCAAATTTAAAATCTTATTTCTTACAAGGAAGTTATGTTGATGATAATACGTTAATTAAAGGACTTGTTTTTGGAGGTCATGAAATTACATATCAATCATGGAATGGTGTTGATGCAGCTACTTTAAAAACTAACAAAACTTTTAATTCTGCCGGTGCTTTATATGATACTAACTGGAATGTAATAGGATATTATGACAATGAGGTTGATAATTATAAACAAGATCATGCTCAATTGCACTGGAACCAAAAGTATAATGATAACTTATCATCAAATATTGCGTTGCATTATACTTTTGGAAGAGGATTTTACGAACAATACAAACAGGATGCAAATTTTTCAAGTTATAATTTATCACCTATTACTATTGGAGGTCAAACTATTAACTCTACTGATTTAGTAAGAAGAAAATGGTTAAGAAATGACTTCTACGGAATTACCTATAATTTAAATTACAAAAATGATTATTTAGATATTCTTTTTGGAGGTGCATGGAATCAATATAAAGGAGATCATTTTGGTGAAGTTATTTGGGCTCGCTATGCATCATCAAGTGAAATAAGAAATCGCTACTATGATAACTATGGAAATAAAGAAGATTTTAACCTTTTTGTAAAAGCTACCTATAAAATGAGCGATCAATTATCTTTATTTGTTGATCTTCAAAATAGAAACGTAAACTATAAAGCTAACGGAGTACAGCCTAACTTAGTAAACGATACATTTAATTTTTTCAATCCTAAAGCAGGATTCAATTTTAAATTCAATGATAATAACAGCTTATATTTTTCATTTGCACGTGCACAAAGAGAACCTAACAGAACAGATTACGAAAATGGAAATCCAAAACCTGAAAAGTTAGATGATTATGAATTAGGATGGCGTTTTAACTCAGGTAACATTAAGGTTAATACAAACGTTTACTATATGGCGTATACTGACCAATTAGCGTTAACTGGTGAAATTGACAACGTAGGATCTTTTATTAGGGCTAATATTGGTGAAAGCTATCGTTTAGGATTAGAAGTTGATGCTTCTATAAAAATAACTGATTATCTAAACGTTACCCCTAATTTTACAATTAGTAAAAACAGAAATGTTGATTTCAAAGAAACTACAGGAACTATTTTAAATAACTTAGGGAATACTAGTATTTCATATTCTCCTGAATTTATTGCTGGTAATGCTATTAATGTACAACCTATACAAAATTTAAACATAGCTTTTTTATCTAAATACGTAAGTTCTCAATTTATGAGTAACAATGAATTTAAAGATTCAAAGTTAGATGGTTATTTTGTGAATGACTTGAATATTAATTATACTATAAATACAACTTCTATATTCAAAAATATTGTTATATCAGGATTGATTAATAACATTTTCGATACAGAATATAGCTCTAATGGATACATGTGGGGAACAACTCCATATTATTTTCCACAAGCTGGCACAAACTTTTTACTTGGAGCCACGTTAAAATTTTAATCATAAAAAAACCGAGCAAATTGCTCGGTTTTTTTTATTCTGCTTTATTCAAACTAAAAAGCAGTTTTACTATTTTTTTTAATTCATTAGGCGGATACCCTTCATCAAATGTTGAAGATTTGTATGATGCTTCTCCAGTTTTTACAGCTAAGTTAGCATGCAAAACACGATCTGTAGCTCTTTTATTACTAGGTGCCTTTAATGAGTTTATATTCTTAAGTGATAAATCACTTAACATCTGAACAAGCTTATCTCTATTTACTTTAGATAAAGGAACTTCTTTTGTTTCTTGATTGTTTTTAAAGTATACACTATTTTGAGTTACTTTAATAACATGCTCACTTCCTCTTGTTCTTGCTTCGTAAGTAATTTCAGTAAAATCATTTACTTTTTCTTGTGCAAAACTATTCATCGCCATAAAAAATATGATTGATGTTATTTTTAATAAATACTTCATGTTCCTTTTATTTTGTGATAAATATAAAAAAAGGTGCCTAAAAAGACACCTTTTTAATAAAATAAATATTTTTATTAGTCAGCCATAGTAGCTCTAAATCCTCCTGGAGCAAAAACTGCATCCATTCTTGTTTTTTGACCTTGCGTAAACATGTACATACAATTATCATCAGAATAGTCCATGAAATTCATTGTCATATTATTACTACCACACTCATTTGTAGGATAAGAAGGACAACCTCTACTTGGACCATCTGCATCTGGTGTATCAGCAACAAAATCACTAGCACCACATCCTCCATCGCCCCAAATATGACGTAAGTTTAACCAGTGTCCAACCTCATGAGTTGCTGTTCTTTGGTTTCTTCCAACAAAAGGAGCAGCTAAAACAACTCCATCAGTAGACCAGCTACCTCCTGGAAATTGTGCATATCCTAAAATTTGACCTGTTTGATATGGCATATAATTAACTATCCAAATATTTAAAAATTCTTGTGGATTAACTACATCACTACCTCCTGAAGAAGCAAATTTCATAGAATCATCTGGTCTCCAACGTCTTTTCTTTTTATTTTGAACTCTAATTACACTTTCAATTACAAAATCAACTTCAACATTCGCTTCAACACCTGCAAATTCAGCTGGTAAAGATCCTCTGTTTGGATTTTGAAGGTTAAAATCTTCATTCATTGCTGTTATTTGATCTTGCAATACTGCCAATGACACGTTTTCACTAGAACGCTTATAGATTACGTGAAACACCACTGGTATTTGAATTTTTCCATTTACTAATCTTTGAGAAAACTCACCTTTTTTTACTTTAGAAACATATTCATTAGTAAAACTTTCAACAGCTTCCATTTTACCTTTTAAAGATGGATCATTATTCATGTTTTTACCTAAAACATCCATTGTAAAACATTGCTTTTCTGCTTTTTGCAATGAAGTTGTCTCAGTAAATTCGCTTTCAATAGGGTTTTGCTCATTGGTTTCACATCCAATTAAAACACTAGCAACTACTGCTAGAGATAAAATAAGTTTTTTCATCTTTTAAAATTTTAAATTTTAATTAATATTAGTTAAGAGTTTAAAAAACACTAATACTTTAATGATTACTTAATAATTAAGACAAGAGGGAAACTTAATAAGTATTATTAAAGAAGGGATATAAAAAAAGCGCTATTTTCATAGCGCTTATATATTTTTAGTTGATCATTGAAGCTCTAGCTCCACCAGATTGAAAGATAGCTCTCATTCTTGATTTTTGACCTTCTGTAAACAAACTCATACATGCATCATCCGTATAATCCATATAGTTCATTGTCATATCATTTGAACGACAGTTTACAGTTGGATATGATGGACATCCATAGTTAGGAGCATCAGAAGAAGGAGTATCAGCAACGAAATCATCTTGACGACATCTACCATCACCCCATATATGACGTAAGTTTAAATAATGACCTACTTCATGTGTCATAGTTCTACCACCATCAAATGGAGAAGAAACATAACCTGTTGTACCAAAATATTGTGGTGCACAAACAACACCATCAGTAGAAGAGTTTCCTCCAGGAAATTGTGCATAACCTAAAATTCCACCACCAATATTACATACCCAAATATTTAAGTGAGTTTCTGGTGTTACAGGAGGATAAGCTGACTTTACAGCATCATTAGTTCCCCAAGAAGTTCTAGAATTAGAATATCTAAACGTACCTGCTAATGAGAAAGTAAATTCTGAATCAGCAGCAACCCCTGCAAATTCTGAAGGAGTATTACTAGCATCAGAATTAGTTTTTCTAAAATCATCATTAAGCACACTCATTTGAGAAGCTATTTGAGTATTACTAATATTTTCGTTTGAGTTACTATACACAACATGTACATAAACAGGAATATTGATAACACCTAAGTTGTCAGGTGTAGTTCCACCGCCACCGCCACCGGTACCATCGCCGCCGTTTCCATTTCCACCACCGTTACCACCTTTCTTACCAGCGATTAACTTTCTTGTAGCGTACTCAACATCGTACATTTTTTTGTAAAGCTTTGGGTTTTCTTTAAGCTGTCTGTTTAGAACTTTCATTGAATGACATTGATCATTTCCCCCTCTATGTTGAACTTCATCAGTTTGAACATAGAAATCACTCATGTCAACCGGCACTTCTTGACCTAAAACTTCGTCATTCTTTGACTCATCTTGACACCCCATTAGAACAGCAGTTGCTACTGCCATTGTTAAAAAAATTTTTCTCATGTTAATAAATTAAAATTAATTATATACTGTTTGTCAAAAAACCATCTATAAAACCTAAAAGGTTAAAGAAATGTTAACTTATTACCGAAAAGATAAAATTAGAAGGGTTTTCTTAACGATTTGCAAGATGTAATCTTTTTTTAATAATAAAAACACTTTTTTTTAACAACAAAAATGTATAAGAATCCTTTTAAATATCACTACTGAGCTCCTTTTAACAAATTCATAAAACCAAACGTTAAAATCAAAAAAGATTGAAAAAACGTCAAATAATCACTTAAATAATTAAAAAATTAAACAAATTAATGCAATTCTGTTGCATTTTAAACATTAAAAACAACAAATAATAAACTAACTTTTTAGTATTAGTTATTTATAAATATCTTTACAGAAAATTAAATATTTATGGAAAATTCATTCAACAACAAAGTATTAGTATCTCAATTATCAGGAGCAGAAAGAATCGCTTTTTACAAAAAGACCTATGCGCATGTAGCTGGTGGTGTATTACTTTTTGTTTTATTCGAATACTTATTACTACAAAACGCTACCATTGTAGAGTTTACGTTATCTATGACTCAAGGGTATAAATGGTTACTTTTATTAGGTGGTTTTATGCTTATTACAAACTATGCTGAAAGTACTGCTTTAAAAACTACAGATAAAAATTTACAATATTTAGCATATGCAGGTTATACTTTTGCTCAAGCTTTTATATTTATTCCGCTTATTTATATTGCAATTTCTTATACTAACAATTTTGACTTATTAAAACAAGCGGCTATAGTAACATTAGGGTTGTTTGCTGGTATTTCTTCTATTGTTTTTATTACAAAAAAGGATTTTTCTTTTATTAGTGCAGGATTATCTATTGGCTTTTTTATTGCTATTGGTTTAATGATAGCTGGTATGTTATTTGGATTTAACCTTGGATTATGGTTCTCTGTAGGAATGTGTGTATTAGCTGGTGGTTCAATATTATATCAAACATCAAACTTAGTTCATAAATTTTCTAATGAAGATTATATTCCTGCTGCAATGGGATTATTTGCTTCTTTGATGCTTTTATTTTGGTATGTATTGCAAATTTTCATGTCAAGAGATTAATAAAAACTTATAACAAAAAATAAAAAAGCAATGTAATTTACATTGCTTTTTTATTTATATCATTTTTTGATTTCAAACAAATCTTATCTAAATCAATTAGTTAAGACAACATCATTTTTGCTTTTTTAACAGCATTCACCAAAATATCAATTTCTTCTTTTGTATTGTAAAAAGAGAAAGAAGCTCTTATTGTTCCAGGAATACAATAAAAATTCATTATAGGTTGAGCACAATGATGCCCAGTTCTAACTGCCACTCCTAATTTATCCAAAATAGATCCAATATCATACGGGTGAATACCTTCTATATTAAATGAAATAACAGATGCTTTATTGGTAGTTCCATATATTTTTAATCCATCTATTTTTTCTAACTCTTGAGTTCCATAAGCTAACAATTCGTTTTCTTGTTTAGCAATGGTATCAAAACCTATTGAATTCATATAATCTATAGCAACTCCAAAAGCAATACCTCCACAAATATTTGGAGTCCCTGCTTCAAATTTATGAGGTAAACCTGCATACGTAGTTTTTTCAAAAGTTACTGTTTCAATCATCTCTCCTCCTCCTTGATAAGGTGGTAATTTATTCAATAGCTCTTCTTTTCCATACAAAAGTCCAACACCAGTAGGTCCACACATTTTATGAGCAGAAGCTACATAAAAATCAACATCCAACTCTTGAACATCTGGCCTAATATGAGGACAAGCTTGTGCACCATCAATCAAAACATAAGCACCAAATTTATGAGCGGCATGAATCATTTCTTTAATTGGATTAATGGTACCCAAAGCATTAGAAACATGATTACAAAACACCAATTTTGTTTTAGAATTTAATAGCTCATGATAAGCTTCCATTTCTAATGAACCATCTTCAGCCATAGGGATTACTTTTAAAACTGCTCCTGTTTTTTCACATAGCATTTGCCACGGAACAATATTAGAGTGATGCTCTAAAGATGAAACAATTATTTCATCTCCTTCTTTTAGTAATGAAGCAAATCCAGATGCAACAATATTTACACTATGTGTTGTTCCAGCTGTTAAAATTATCTCATAAGAATGTTTAGCATTAAAGTGCTTTTGAATTTTAAGACGTGCCTCTTCATACTTATCAGTAGCTTCTTGACTTAAAGTATGAACTCCTCTATGAATATTTGCATTGTAATTAGAATAATAATCAACAATTGCATCTATAACTATTTGTGGAGTTTGTGAAGTAGCACCATTGTCAAAATATACTAATGGCTTTCCATGAACCTCACGATTAAGAATAGGAAAATCTGCTCGAATTTTTTCTATACTAAACATATTATCATCTAATTTAAAACAAAGGTAATACTTGGTTTTTAAAAATGAGAACAATCAATTAAATTATTACATTTGCTAAAAACATTGATAATGAAACTCCTAAAAAGAATACTTCTTATTATTTTAGTTATAGTAATAGCTGTAGTTTTTTATAATTACTCTAAGTTAAACATATTAGCAGGGTATTCAGCAAAAAACACCGCTTCTTCAGTTTTTGTTGCAGGCCGAAATTTAGCTTTTACTGATAGTACAGACAATAATTTTTCTCCAATTAATTTAACTTCAGATAAAATTAATTTAGAAGAAAAATCAGCAACAGGTTCTGCTTTTGGCTTATTAAAAAGAAAAGCTATATACAGAAAAGGGTTAGGAGCTGTTTTAATTACTGACGATTTTGACACCTCTGCACCGTATTTAACACCTAATAGAGAAACTTCAGATAACTTAACTCCATACCCTTATGGAAACGCACCTCAAAAAGATTCGGTTTTTGCAAATATTGACTACAATAAGCTACATAATACTGTTAGCTCTATATTTAACGAAACCAATAAAACTAGAGCTGTAGTTGTTCTTTACAAGGATAAAATTATTTCAGAAAAATACGATAAAGGTTTTACTAAAGATTCAAAGTTATTGGGTTGGTCTATGACAAAAAGTATAACCTCAACCTTGTTTGGAATTTTACAATGTAAAGGTGGAATTAATGTCATGGATAAAGCTCCTATAAAAGAATGGCAAAATGATGATCGTAAAAACATAACCATACATAACCTGCTTCAAATGAATTCAGGATTAGAATGGTTGGAAGATTACAATACAATTTCTGATGTAACAAAAATGTTATTTTTAGAAAAAGATGTTACTAAAACCCAAATAAACAAACCATTAGTTGGTAAACCAAATGAAACTTGGAATTACTCCTCTGGAACCACAAATTTACTATCTGGTATTTTACGTAGTCAATTTTCTTCACATCAAGAATATTTAGATTTTTGGTATAGTGCTTTAATTGATAAAATAGGAATGAATTCTATGATTTTAGAAGCTGACATGAGAGGGAATTATATTGGTTCTTCTTATGCTTGGGCTACCCCAAGAGATTGGGCTAAATTTGGATTATTGTATTTACATAATGGGCATTGGAATGGTAAAAATTTATTTGATAAGGATTGGGTTACCTATGCAACCACACCAACACCTACCTCTAATATAAAAAAAGAAGGTGGTTACGGTGCTCAAATATGGTTAAACACAGCTAAAAGATATCCTGATGCTCCTACAAACATGTATTCTTTTAACGGATATAAAGGACAAAATGTATTTATTTTACCTGATCAAGAATTAGTAATTGTTAGAATGGGATTGACTAAAAACGCAGATATTAATGTATTTTTGAAAAATATAATTTCATCTATAAAAAACTAATACATGAATCCTTACTACTACGTATTATCAATTAATGGATTACTATTTATATTTAGTATTGTCTTTTATTTTTTTCCTCCTAAAAAGATAAATTCTTTTTATGGGTACCGTACTAATAAAACAATGAAAAATGAAGCTGTTTGGAATTTTGCTAATACCTTTTTTACCAAACAATTTTTAATATATGCCACTATTTCTTTAATAGCTTCTTTGTTACTTGTTTCTATTAATGCTAAAATAAGCTGGCAACCTATGGCTATTATGTTATTATCGTTAGCAGTTTCTGTAATAAAAACAGAACAAGAAATTACTAAAAATTTTGATGAAGAAGGGAATAAAAAGTGATAATTTTTAATTGCTATGGATACTAATTTTAATTTTTTTAATAGCTTAATAATAGGGGGAGTTATACATGGAGTTATTTTTGCTTTTATTATTTTATTTAATAAAAAACATAAATCTATATTAAATTCACTACTGGCTCAAGTAGTATTATATCTTTCATTAAGTAATTTATATTATTGGTTTATAGACACTAATTTATCTAGTCAGATCCCTTATTATGATATTTTATATATCCCATGGTATTTACTAATTCTTCCGACATACTACACTTTCGTTTCAAAATACTTAAATAACACACCAAAACAATATATTCCTTTTTTTATTCCTTTTTATGTAAGCTTATTTATTAATTTATGTATATTAATTTACATTGTTTTCTATAAAACTAACACTTCTTATACTCTCTTTTATCATATAGAGGAATATTTATCAGTTGTTTTTACAGTTCTCATAATTTATAAAACTTACATTCTAATAAATCAATATACTACTAAACATAAGAAATATATTATTAATGAAGTAAAAAAAGAAACTAAATGGCTAGTACACTTATTACTTTTTGGTATATTTATTTGTGTTTTTTGGTCGTTAACTATAGGTAAACTTAATTCTGAAATCAGGTACATCTTATGGTTAAGCATCTCTTTATTGGTATATTGGTTAGGGTATAACGGTATTTATTATAATGGCATTTTTAATCAAAGAACTGCGTTGAGAGAAGCTACAACAAATAAAATTATTGAGCAGCCAAAAGAAGACAAAGAAAAAACTTCTTGGATAAAAGGTATAATTGAAAATCAAAAATTATACTTAAATCCTAATTTTGGGTTACCTGAACTTGCAAAAGAAACTAATTTAAACGAAAGTTATCTTTCTCATGTTTTTAATAAAAACTCTACTATCAATTTTACCTCTTATATTAATAAATTACGGGTTAAAGAAGCTGAAAAATTATTAAAACACTTAGACTATAAAGAATATACAATAGTAGCAATAGCTTTAGAAGCTGGTTTTAATTCTAAATCTGCGTTTTATACTAATTTTAAAAAAGAAACTAGTAAAACCCCTATTCAATTCAGAAAAGAAAACTTGTCCTAATTTTTTAGAAACTAAAAAAACAAGACACCTATACACTCTTAAACGTATATGTTTGCTATGAAATTAAAAACATACTATAAAAATTTATGAAAACAACAAACCTATTAAAAATTGCAATTGTACTATTCGGACTTTCATTTTTACTATGGAATTGTCAAGATGAACAACCTCTCACTTCACCAGATAATACAATTAAAACAGTTGCTATTAACGAAGCTTTAGAACACCTAAATTTATTGACTGTTAGTCAAAGGTCAAAAAATCAATACTTAACTGATATAAACACTAAAAGTATTAATTATCAAAAAATAAAAAAAAGCAATGAATTATTAGCTGTTATAAATGCTAAAACAATATACAAAGGAAGGTATAGTAGAGTTTTAGTTTTAAAAGTTAATGATAAGATAGAAAGTGTTCTTTTTAGTATGACACCTAATACTGAAAAAGAAAACAAATTATACACCGGAGAACTTTTAATTACCGATTTATCAGGTAACTTTATTAATGGATATAGAGTTAAAAAGAGTAAATTGGTTGCACAATTTGTAAAAAGGGGCAATACTAAGTTATTAAGCAGAGGGGAAACTTGTCCTGATCATGGTGAGTGCACTGAAGGCTCAAACTGTGTCTTTTGTACTCAAGAACTAGAAGAAGTTGTAATTAATAGTAACAGTGGTTCAAACACTACACAACATGTACCTGTTACTGGGTTATACGACTATACAGGTACTGAACAAGGAGGAAACTCTGGAGATGGAACTATGAGTTGGAATTTTGGCTCAGATGGAGGGGGTGGCAGCACCGAAAGTATTGTAATTGAATCCCCTGAATCATCAATAGAAGACATTGAAGAATACTTAAAATGTTTTAACAAAACAAAGTCTGCTAAATTGACTATTTATGTAAACCAACCAATAGCAAATAACGGATCAGCATTCACTACTGGAACAGACAAAGCTGGCCACGCATTTATAAGTATAACTCAAGGAGATATAACAAGAGTTTACGGATTCTATCCTGAAGGAAATGCTAGTCCATATAGCCCCAACGGAACATTTATTTTTGGAAACAATGAGAACAATCTATTTGACGTTAGTATTTCTTTTAACATCAACTCAGTTTCTTTAAACAATATTATTAATGATGCAAATAATTATACCTCTAACTATGATCTAAACACGAACAACTGTACTGACTTTGTTATACAAACTGCTGGCCTTTGTGGAGTTAACTTACCTGATCCCCAAAGTTCATGGCTAAATGGTGGAGGAAGTAATCCAGGTGCTTTTGGACAAGCATTAAGAAATATGAATCTCCCATCTGGTATGACTAGAAATACTAGTGGTGGTAGTGCTAATTCTAATAATGGAAAATGTAATTAAAAATGAGAAAAACAAGTATTTTTTTTATCATGATATTTTCATTACTTTTTGTTTCATGTAAAACAAAAAGTAATGAAAAAGCAAAAGCAGAACTGACTTTTAAATCAATTTCATTTATGAGTGCCTATGGTGCAACCGATAAAGAACTAAATGATTTAAACAAGAAAATAGATGATGTACTATTAAATAAAAGAAATGAAATTATTTCAGAAGAAGAAAAATTATATCAGTACTTTGGAAAACTAAGAAATTTAAACCTATTAGAAAAACCATATATCTTTCTCCGATTTAATAAAGATTCTATACTACCAGTTTATTTATCAGAAAATGAATTTAATAAAGTAAAAAACTTTAAACAAATAGATTTATTCAAAGAGGGAAAAAAAGTAATAATAGAATTAGACCTAGTGAAAAAAAATAACACTATTTATTATTCAAACAATATTGTTTCAATAATAAAAGTAAATGGTCGTTCGCATTCTAATGGTAATTAAATAAATCTTTTTTATTACATCATAACAAAACATGCTTAAATTATAAGACTAAGCATGTTTTGTTGATTTAACATCCCTGCTTCTGAATATGTTGAAAGCTATGGTATAGGGTAATCAGGTCCAACACCTGCTAAACTTGGTCAATATATGAGAGACGATCCTACCTAGCGGAACTATACGAAACCCCAATGGTGGTAACTCTCCTACTAGCAATGAATGTCAATAAATTATTTTAAAAATAAAAAAAATATGCAAAATAAAATATCAAATTATTTAAAAATTACTTCAATTTTAGCAATTTCTTTTATTCAATTACCGTCTCAAAAATTCTCTTTACCATTTGGTATAGGAATCTTTCTTACTATATTCGAGAGAATAAGCGAGTTTGATATTTCATCAGACTTATTATTAAGTTTATTATTTATATTGGGTTTAATTTTGTTATTTTTCAGAAATAAATGGGGTATATTAACTGGTTATGTACTTTTGATTTTTCCACTATATTTTTATATAAAAAACCTATCACATCAAAAATTTGAGATGTCTTTTTGGATACCCTTACTTATCTTTATAACGACATCTATAACTGTATGCTTTTACAAATTCAAAAAAAAAACAAATAGCAGGAATAATTAATGGAAACTTTTAAAAAAAATAAAGAATTTATTTTTGATAATATAAAAATGGGAGATTTTACCTTTTTTAATGCTTTTTTTAATAGTCAAAAAATCATATTATGAATTTAAAAACAAACTTTATTCTGTTCATTATTTTAATTTTTGCTCACATTTTTGGAAGTAGAAATATAACATTGAATATTTATAGTACTTATTATGTAATTAATTTGATGCAACTTATTGTTGCTTCTCTTGTAATTTTTACTGGTATACAATTGTTAATTAATATATTCAAAAAAAATAAAAAAATTAACTAAAATTATTAATACTGATTATTTCTTTTGAAGTAAATAAAAAAAAGAAACTGTTTTTATCACTAAACAGTTTCTTTTTACTCTACTTATTATTATTTATAGCCTTATAGCGCTTCAGACACAAAAATTAAATAAGCCTAAAGAGTATTTTTGAAAAAATAAAAAATAACAATCTATTTTTTATACTCTTCTTTTAGCAAAGTAATATCGTTAATAATTTTTTGCATATTCTCTTTTTTGGTACCATCATAAATACCACGAATACGACGTTCCTTATCTATTAACACAAAATTCTCGGTATGAATCCAGTCATTCTCATCACCATTACCTTCATCTAATACAGCAAAGTAATGTTTACGAGCTAAGTTATAAATTTCTTTTTTTTCTCCTGTAGTTACATTCCACTTCCCATCAATAACCCCTTTTTTATTAGCATACGCTCTTAAAACAGGAACACTGTCCATAACTGGTGTTACCGAATGTGATAAAAACAAGACTTCTTTATCATCTTTAAAATGACTTTGTAATTCAGTCATATTTAAAGCCATTATTATACAAATAGTTTGGCAACGGGTAAAAAAGAAATCGGCTACATAAATTTTATTTTTATAATTCTCTTGAGTAATTGTTTCTCCATTTTGATTTATTAAAGAAAAATCTCCAACTGTATGATTTTTAGATTTATTTCTAACAGAGGCGTCTACTAACTTCGGATTTATATCAACTGGATTATAAATTGGTAATTTCTTATCAACTTTTACTAAATGATAAAAAACAGGAAGTGCTATTGCTGAAAAAACAAGTAAAAAAATTAATGTGCTTTTCGATTTTTTAAAGAATTTTAAGTCCATTCTTCTGAAATTTTATACAAAAATACGACTAAAAACAAGTATTCTATATTCATACTACAAAAAGTTTGTTAAATCAATGAATCCCTCCTATTGCAAACTTTTAGAACTCTTTTTAAAAACGTACATTTGTCAAATTTTAAATTTTAGAAATAAACCTATTTATGGAAATTTTAATAAAAGCATCACAATTTATTTTAAGCTTATCGCTTTTAATTGTTCTTCATGAGTTAGGCCATTTTATACCAGCCAAACTATTTAAAACCAAAGTAGAAAAGTTCTACTTATTTTTTGATTACAAGTTTTCTTTATTTAAAAAGAAAATTGGTGAAACTGTTTATGGTATTGGATGGATTCCTTTAGGTGGTTATGTAAAAATTGCTGGAATGATTGATGAAAGTATGGATACTGAGCAATTAAAAGAAGAACCTAAACCATGGGAATTTAGATCAAAACCAGCATGGCAACGTTTAATTATTATGTTAGGTGGTGTAGTTGTTAATTTTGTGTTAGGTATTTTAATATATATATGCCTAATGTGGGGATATGGTGAGAAATTTTTACCTAATGACAGCGTAAAAGATGGTGTTTGGGTTCAAGACCAACTAGCTGCCGATTTAGGATTGCAAACTGGAGATAAAGTATTGTCAATTGATGGTGAAAAAGTTAATAAATTTAGAGAACTAACAATACAATTTATTAATGGAAATACATATACTGTTGAACGTAACGGAGAAACAATAGAGAAAAAAATCCCTACAGATTTTATTTCTAAATTAGTTGATAGAGGAAAAGATGCTGGACCTTTTTTAGCTGTTAGATATCCATTTGTTATTGCTAAAGTTCAAAAAGACTCTTTAAATGCTGGGGTTGATATTTTACCAAAAGATATAATCACAGCCATTAATGGTACTTCTATTACTTATTATGACGAAGCTAAACCTATACTAAAAAACTTAAAAGGTCAAGATATATCGATCACTTTAAAAAGAGGTGAAGAAACTAAAAATGTTCCTGTTAAAGTATCAAATCATGGGAATTTAGGTGTAATGTGGACTAGTGTTTCTATGTCTAATTTAGAAAAATTAGGATACTACAAATTAGCGAGTAAATCTTATACATTTACTGAAGCAATTCCTGCAGGAACAAATAAAGCTTGGAGTACCTTAACAAACTACATCAAGCAAATGAAAAAAATAGTAAACCCTAGTACTGGAGCTTGGAAAGGCTTAGGTGGTTTTAAATCGATAATGGATATCTTTCCTGTAACATGGAGTTGGCAAGCATTTTGGAATATTACAGCTTTCTTATCAATCATGTTAGGTTTTATGAATTTATTACCTATTCCAGCATTAGATGGTGGTCATGTAGTATTTACCTTATGGGAAATGATTACTGGTAAAAAACCAAGTGATAAATTTTTAGAATATGCACAGGTAATAGGTTTTGTATTTTTACTAGCATTATTACTATTTGCAAACGGAAATGATATTTTTAGGTCAATTTTTAAATAAGTTACCATAATACTCCTATAAAAACTCCCAAAGAAAGTTAACTTTCTTTGGGAGTTTTTATATTTTTACTGTATAGACTTACAACCTCCATATAAAAAAATAATTCATGTTGATATGGATGCATTTTATGCTTCTGTAGAGCAGCTTGACAATCCCGAGTTACTGGGTAAACCTGTTGCTGTTGGAGGTAATGAAATTAGAGGTGTTGTATCTGCTGCTAGTTATGAAGCCAGAGTATTTGGCGTACGATCAGCAATGAGTGGCGCTTTAGCAAAACAAAAATGTCCGCATTTAATTTTTGTAAAACCAAGATATAGTCGTTACAAAGAAATATCATCGAAAATAAGAGCTATTTTTTATGACTATACTGATTTGGTTGAGCCTTTATCTTTAGATGAGGCCTATTTAGATGTTACTGAAAATAAAAAAGGTATTTCGTCAGCTAGTTTAATTGCACAAGAAATTCGTCAACGTATCTGGGAAGAATTAGAATTACGTGCTTCTGCAGGTATTTCTATTAATAAATTTATAGCCAAAGTAGCTTCTGATATTAACAAGCCTAACGGACAAAAAACAATTAAACCTAATGAAGTTATTGACTTCTTAGAAAAACTCCCTGTAAATAAGTTTTATGGCGTTGGAAAGGTAACCGCAGCTAAGATGCATAACTTAGGGATATTTACTGGTTTAGATTTAAAGAGAAAAAACTTAGAAGAACTCATTAAACTTTTTGGGAAATCTGGCTTACACTACTATAACATAGTAAGAGGTATGCAGAACAGCAAAGTAAAACCTAACAGAATTCGTAAATCTATAGCTGCTGAAAGAACTTTTAATGAAAATATTTCTTCAGAAATATACATGATAGAACGGCTTGATGCAATAGCAGAAGAGTTAGAAAAAAGAATGCTTCATTCTAAAACCAAAGGAAAAACATTAACCTTAAAAATTAAATATAGTAATTTTACTCAACAAACAAGAAGTAAAACTGTTTCTGAGTATATTCATTTAAAAAAAGACTTTATGCCTATTATTAAAGAGCTCTTATATCAAGAGGAATTAAAAGAATCTGTTAGGCTGTTAGGTATATCATTTAGTAACTTAGATACTGATAAAAAAGATCCAGTTTGGATACAGTTATCTTTTGATTTTTAACTAAGTGGTATTTTCAATGATACTTTTGTCCCAGCTGGAGAATTATTTTTATCAGTTAAATCAGTATAAACTAATGAATAACAATTCTTAAACTCATCTGTAAAGTTTTGCAACCGTTGTTTTGTTAACTCAATACCTATTGACTTTCTTTTAAGTGATTTGTTCTTTTTTATTCTTAAAGCTTCCTCTCTCCCTATCCCATTATCTGATATATCAATTTGTATAAAATCATTGGATACTTTAAGTACAGATAAGCTTACTTTTTTTATTCCTTTTTTTGAAGACAAACCATGCCATATTGCGTTTTCTAAAAACGGTTGTAAAATTAAAGGAGGTACTTTTACTTTGTCTAAATTTATTCCTTCATCAATATTTTCATGATAAACAATTTCATTTGAAAACCTAATATTTTCAATACTCATATATAGGTTCATTGTTTTTAACTCATCACTTAGAGGAACTTCTTTTGTTTTTGATGATTCTAAAATACTTCTAATTAGTTTTGAGAATTTATTCAGGTAATAAACTGCATTTTTCTGTTCATTATTTATAATATAAAGTTTTATCGAATTAAGCGCATTGAACACAAAATGAGGATTCATTTGATTTTGTAGTGCTTCTTGCTCTAGCACCAGTATTTTTTTATCATTACTTAACAAACGTTGGCCATAGATAGCATACAGTAAAACACCAAATAAAGCAATTGAAACTAAAGCTATTATTAAAATATTTCTATTTCGAGTAAGCTTTAATTTAGTAATCTCATTTTCTTTCGCTAAACTTTTTATTTTATTATTTTTTACTTCATTATCATACTTATTAATCAAGTTATTCACATAAAGAATATTCCTATCATTAAATGTTTTATGAGTTCCTACAATAGATTTTTTATAAAAAACATACGCTTTCTCAAAATCTCTCTTTAACCTATAAATTTCTGATAAATATTCATATGATTTATTTGTATTAGTAGGAATACCATGCTTTAACGAAATACTTAAAGACTTGTTTACATTCTTTTTACCTTCATCAAGTTTCCCTAATTTTATTTGACAATAACCAAGGGTGTTGTAAATTCTAGATATGTAAAATTTGTTTCCTATTTGTTCAGATAAAACTTTTACTTCTTCAATATATTTTAAAGCCTTTTTATATTCACCTTTTAAAATTAAAACATTACTAATACTATTATGACATATAACCTTACCTATTCTAGATTTATTTTCTAAATTGTATTGTAACGACTTATTATAATTAACCAATGCACTGTCTAATTTTTCTAAATTTTGGTATGCAAATCCAATATTTTGGTGATTAATTGCTAGTCCTCTTTTATCTTGTAACTCTTGTTGGGTTACAATTGCTTTTTCAAATTTTTCTAGCGCTAATTTATATTGCTTCAGTTTTAAATATATATTACCAATACTATTTTCACATACACTTTTACTTATTTTTATGTCTTTAGTAGGATTGGGTATTTTATTTACTAACTCAAGAGCAAATTGATGATAGTTTAAAGCACTTCTTATTTTATCTTGTCTTCGATAAACAACCCCTATTTGATTTAATACAACAATTTCTGCATTTACCTTTTTAAACTCTCTTGATAAATTAAGCGCATTTAAATAGTTTTCAATTGCTTTTTCATAGGTTGTTTTATTTCTATGATACCTACCTAATAAGGTATAAGAATAAATTTTTCCTAGAATATTTTTACTCCCCTTACTTTTTTCTAATAGGAAATCTATTTCACCTTTTCCAAACTGCGTCTTATTAAAATAATGCTGTACTTGAAAATAGTCATTAAAGTCTTCTTTAAAAAAAGCTTTAATCATAGTTTCACTCTCAACAGGTTGATCTTGAGAATATCCACTGAAGTTTATACAAAAAAAGAAAATATATAAGGGAAAGAGTTTCATTAAATTTTAAAATTTGTCTAAAAAATCTGATTTTTTCTGCCTTGAAACAGGTATTTTATGATTGTTTTCTAAAATAACATAGCCATCTGATTTTAAAAACTCTTTTATCTTATTAAGGTTAATAATAAAAGAATTATGAATTCTAAAAAAATGATCGTCAGGCAACAAGATATTAACTTCTTTTAATTTTTTAGTTATTACTATTTTTTTATTATTTATTGTATGTATTGAACAATAGTTTCCATCAGATTCAACAAACAAAATTTCTGATTCCTCTAAAAAAACAAGTTTTCCATCGGTATTAATTGTAATTTTACGTCTATTAAACTTCTCATTAAAACTTGATAATATTTTATCAAACTTACTTGTACTACTAGTTTTAGAATAGTAATTTTTTATTCGACTTAATGTTTCTTCCAAGTCATCAGAATCAACAGGCTTTAACAAGTAATCAATTGCTTGGTTTTTTAATGCTTTTATAGCATACTCATTATAAGCAGTTGTTATTACAACCGCAAAATCTTTTCTCTCTAGTTTTTCTAACAATTGAAAACCATCCATAGTTGGCATTTCAATATCTAAAAATAAACAATCAAGAACATTTGAATTGATATATTCAATTGCTTTATCAGCCTCAGTAAAAGTTTTAATAATTTCTAAGTCATTATTAAAATTAGACAATTCCCAGGTAAGACCTTGAATTGCCTTAGGCTCATCATCTACAATAACTGCTCTTATCATATTATAGTATTTGTATCAAATGTAACCTTTAAAAAGCTAAAATTAAAATTGAAAAAACCTCATTTTAGTGCCCTCACATCATAAATAATACATCTCATAACAAATTATATGCAAATTATACATGAAGATATGCAAACTATACATTAAGCCTATATTAAATTATTTTTTAATCTCATATTTGCAGTGTAATATACAAGGGGAATCATTTTGATAATTGGGGGATTAATCAACAATGATAATTAAATTGAAAAGCACTACAATGTAGTGCTTTTCTTTTTTTATAATTCTGATAAAAACCTATAAAAAGATTCTTTTAAAAGTAAGTTTAAAATATTTCTTACTGCTTTAAAGCTTGTGACAAATCATCTAATAGATCATCTATATCTTCAACACCAACACTTAATCTAATTAAAGATTCAGTAATTCCTATTTTTAATCTTTCTTCTTCTGGAATTGAAGCATGAGTCATTGTAGTTGGATGATTCACTAAACTCTCTACTCCTCCTAAAGATTCTGCTAACGTAAATAACTTAGTGCTCTCTAAAAATTTAAACGTTGCTTTTTTACTTTCATCCTTCAAACGAAAAGAAACCATCCCGCCAAAATCATCCATTTGATTCTTAGCAATTTCATGATTAGGATGACTTTCTAAACCTGGGTAATATACGTTACTTACTTTGTTATGCTCTTTCAAAAATTTAGCTACAGCCATTCCATTTTCGCAATGGCGTTGCATACGTAAATGCAATGTTTTTATGCCTCGTAACGCTAAAAAGGAATCCATAGGGCCAGCTATCGCCCCAGCTGCGAATTGTATAAAGTGTAACTCTTTAGCTAACTTTTCATCTTTTACCATTAGAGCTCCCATTACTATATCTGAATGACCTCCTAGATATTTAGTAGCTGAATGCATAACAATATCTACTCCTAAATCTAATGGACGTTGTAAATAAGGGGTTGCAAATGTATTATCAACAGCAACTAAAATATCAGGGTTTTTATTTTTTACAGCATTAGTTACTCCTACAACATCAACTATTTTCATTAATGGATTGGTAGGCGTTTCTAACCAAATTAACTTTGTTGCATCAGAAACCTCATCAACTACATTAGTAACTTCACCTACATCAACAAATTTAAACTTTAAACCATATTTTTGAAACAGTCTGGTAAACATTCGATACGTTCCACCATACAAATCATTTCCTGTAATAATCTCATCACCTGGTTTTAATAAACGTAGTACACAATCAATAGCAGACAACCCTGAAGAAAAGGCAAACCCATGAGTTCCATTTTCTATAGATGCAAATGCATTTTCTAAGGCAGTTCTTGTAGGATTAGCTGCACGTGAATACTCGTAACCTTTATGCACACCAGGACTAGATTGAGCATATGTAGAAGTTTGAAAAATCGGGGTCATTACCGACCCTGTTGCTTCTTCATGCTGTTGACCACCATGTATAGCTTTAGTATTAAATTTCATACTACTAAAAATTTACACTAACTTTCTCATTGCCATAATTACTCCTAAATGCATTCCTTCATGCATATTATTAAAAGCTAGAGCAGTTTTAAAAGAATCTAAAACAAAACCTGTACTTGTTTTATAAGACGTATAATCTGTAAAAATACCAGCTTCAAAATCTTCTTTTAAAGTATCAGGTAATCCCAACAACAATTCTTTCACCTCTTCTAACTCTTCTTCAGTAAAAGTTTCTGATGGCTTAGTTCCTTTTCTATAATTATCTATCAATTCATCTGACACTAAACACTGTAATCCAGATAATTTATAATGTAACAATTGTTGAGTTACTACCAAATGAGCAACATTCCAAGCTATATTATTATTAAACCCTTCTGGAATCTTATGTAACTGCTCAATAGTTAGTCCATCTATAAGATTAAACACTAACTCTCTAGATTTTTTTAGAACTTCAAATTGTGTATCCATTTTTCTGTTTATTTTAGCTCAAATATATTATTAAACATTTACATAAAATGAAGAAAGTTTATTTTTTACAAACCTGTGATACTTGTCGAAGAATTTTAAAAGAAGTAAACTTAGATGGTTTTGAAAAACAAGAAATTAAATCAACTCCAATTACTATAAAACAACTAGAAGAAATGTATAGTTTAAGCGGAAGTTTTGAAGCGTTATTTAATAAAAGAGCAAAACTGTATAGAGAAATGGATTTAAAAAATCAAACATTAACAGAAGCTGATTACAAACAATATATTTTAGATGAATACACTTTCTTAAAACGCCCTGTTTTCATCGTAAACAATGAAATTTATATAGGAAATAGTAAAAAGGTTATTGAAAGTTTAAAAAAGGCAATTCAATAAAAAAAGGCGGAAATAATTTTTCCGCCTTTTTTATTTTATTTGGAAGCAACATCTTTATTATTTGATGAACTAATAATTGAAGCTAACTCTTCTTTTGTTAATTTGGTTTTAACCCCCAACAAAACAAGTTTATCATCATCAGCACTTGCTTTAATAATAATTTCTCTCACTAAATTGTTTTTTTCTATAAAAAGAATTTCTGCTTTCCCTCCTTTATCCTTAGCCCTTATCAAAGTTTTCAATTTATTCCTTCTAGAAAATCTTTTAAAATCTTTAACTACATCGCTTCTATTCTTATCAAAAATCATAAGTTTAAAATCACTTGATTTTTTTATTAGATTTTTAATTTCGTCATCATCTTCATCATCAAAAAATGAACCAGCAAAAGAACTTGATAAATTTATTGAGAAAGCTGTTTTGTTTTTATTCGCCTTATAAAAGCTTTTAAATTTTGCTTCTTGTGCATTAATACTAACTAAAAATAAGCAAAAAAATGCAGTTAAAAATCGTTTCATAATATTTGGTTTTAAAAAGAAGACGACTCGTTTTAAAACTTGTTACAAAAAAAAGTCTTAACTAAAATATAGTTAAGACTTTTAAGTTGGCCTACAAGGACTCGAACCTTGAATGTCGGTACCAAAAACCGGTGTGTTGCCAATTACACCATAGGCCAATAATTTGTGAGTGCAAATATAAAAATAAAGTTTGTATTAAAAAACACAAACTTTATTAAAAAATCATAATTACTTTTTTTAACGCTTCATTTAACTATTTAGCTACTATAAAAGTTCCATTATATTTATTTTCTTCATCATCAATTACCATATATTTATATATTCCTGATGTAAATCCTGGCTCGTTAAACACTACTTGCTTTCTATTACTAAATGATGTTTGTACTTTTTCTGAATAAACCACTCTACCTAATAAATCAAAAACCTTAATATTTGCAAAAGATGATTCTCTATTTAACCTAATCATTGTGGTATTTTTAAATGGATTCGGGTAATTTAAGAGCTTATCATTAGATGCTGTGTCTGCAAAATCTTGAACACCTAAAGCAACTCCACTTCTAAAAACTACGTCTTTAATACCTACAGAATACTCAACCTCATTAATATAATCTCCTATCACAGAAAAAACAATTGTTTTAACATCTTTCACATCACCTTTTACGCCATTCTGATCTACAAAATCATTAAAATTTATCTCATATTTTGTTTCTTTAGAGTTTCCTTTTATTTTATAACGTAACCTAGAATTCCAATCTTCCAAACCTTCAGGCATTAATACTATCTCGATATCTTTATTTGTATTAACAGTAAAAGACAAATAATCATACTCAGCAACATCTAATGTTTGATCTCCAGCTAAAAGGTGTCTAAAAATATTCATATTTCCTTTTACCTTACCTTCCACTTCTATTTCTCTATTCACCTCATAAATTCCTTCTACATCAGTTACATCATTATTCGTTACTTCAAACCTACTTACACTTGCGTATTCTTTTAAGTAATCTAAACCCCATGGTCCATCAGCTAAATACAATGCATCTATTTGATCGTTTCCTGACACACTTAAAGAAAAACCAATATCAAACAACACTCCAGTTTCTATAGTTAAAGTTTCATTCCATTCTCCTGACAACTCTATTGCTGTATTCATATTAAATGAATTAGAAGTTTCAGTTGGATATATATTACCGTCAAAAACTACTTCTTTACTCTTACTTTTATTAATAATATCTATCGTTATTTTTCCATTAGAATAGCTCCCAGACTTTACAAACACTGTTGGTATTGATGTTTCTTCAGGATTGCTAGTCAGCGTTTTTTCTTCAATAAAAGAATCTAAAATATGATTTACTACTGAAAATACTTGAGAATATGTGCTTCCCCATACTTGAAAATTCATATAATTTCCTTCCGGGTATTTATCTATATTCCAGTAACTATGCAATTCATTTCCACCATCTTCAGTTTTTATTGAAAAACTTAAAGCATACTCAACAACACCATTTGCTCTTCTTATTTTTGAACTTACAATTTTATGCTCTCTAGTAATTACTGTTCTTACATCTTCAATTTCAGAATTATTTAAACGATCACAAATAGCTTTAGAGTGATCATATACTTTACCTTCTGTTCTAGTTGCTAACACAGCTGAAACTCTTTCATTACCATTATAATAATCTACCGAAAACACTTCTTTTGCATTTGTTATCCCTATCAGGTCTGTTGGGCTAGATACATTTGAAGTTTCATTTCCATACATACCTGTTGTAGGTAAATAATCTACTAATGTTTTAGTTCCTTTTTTTAATAATTTTGATTTATTAAAAGGCTTTTGAAATTCTTTAAGATTTTTAAACGTTTTATTTCTACTTCTCTCAAGGTTTCTTTTTGCTATTAATTGAGCTAATTTACCATTACTTTCTAATCCTCCATCATATGACGAAGTAACATTACTTGCTGAACTTACATCAGCAACATTAGTTGTTTTTAATGCTGAAAAAGGAGTAGCTGTTACATAAAATATAGCATCATTAAAATCATTATCACAACTACCATAATCCCTTCTAATATCTTCAAAACCTAAAATCACTCTTTCGTTATCTGGATCAGACAATAATACATTATGATATTGTAAACTTGAAGAACTTTCAGGATTAAAACTTGGTTCAGAAAATAACGTCCAATGTCCGTACCCAACAGTTTGATATGTTGAACTCCATGCATTCGCCATTAACACCCAACCAATTCCTGTATTTGCGGGAAAACTTCCAATTTTAACTTTATCTCCAGCCTGAAGTCCTCCTCCACTTCCTAATGCAGATACATTAGGAAAAATTATGGTGATATCTTCATCACTTGGTTTTGTTGTAGGAGGGTTATTAATATCATACGTATAGAATCCTAATACATTTCTATACCCTGCACCCTCAGAAACAAAAGTAACAAATACGTCTGCTTGTGCATTTAACTCAATACTTGTATCATAACCAGCCGTTATATATTGTGGATTGTAATCTGGAACTGGATATGATTCTGGCAAAGAATTACTTATCATTTCTAAAGTCTCTACCGAAACATTATCTCCTGGGGCTTCCAAATAATCTGGTTTTCCATTAGAAGAATATGTTCCTAGATAATTATAATTCTGAGCTATTGTAACTTGCCCTATAAATACGATAAAAAGTAATAATTTTTTCATAATTCCTTGATTTATAATATCAAAATTATGATGATTCTTACCTTTTTAACATATTTTTCGATTACTGGTAGTTATCTCAAAGATAAGTTGACTTAAAAAGAAGATTAAAGGTTCTATTGATTTAAAATAAAACACAAATAAAAAGCTCTTACTTTCGTAAGAGCTTTGTTGGCCTACAAGGACTCGAACCTTGAATATTGGTACCAAAAACCAGTGTGTTACCATTACACCATAGGCCAATTGCTTATTGCGGGTGCAAATATAAAACAGAAATTTATTTTGACAAAATAAATTTTACTTTTTTCTTTTAACAGAACTTTATTCTGAAAAAATAAATCAAAATTATATTTTTGCTATACTTAAAACACACTAGTTATTAGTACATTCGCAACAACTTATTAAAAATTATATGAACGATTTTAACTACAAAAAATGGAATACTATTTTAGGATGGGCTTCATTTGCCGTGGCGTTAATAACCTATACCCTAACTCTTGAACCTACAGTAAGCTCTTGGGATTGTGGTGAATACATTTCAACAGCCGTAAAATTAGAAGTTGGTCATCCACCTGGTGCACCATTATTTCAAATGCTAGGGGCATTTTTTGCTATGTTCAGTAATGACCCAAGTCAATGGGCAAAAATGGTTAACTTCATGTCTGGTTTAGCTAGTGCTTTCACCATATTATTCATGTTTTGGACAATTACCAATTTGGCAAAGAAAATGGTAATTAAAAACGGTAATTTTAACAAAAACGAAGCGATTGCTGTTTTAGGTAGTGGATTAGTAGGTGCTTTAGCCTATACTTTCTCTGATAGTTTTTGGTTTAGTGCTGTAGAAGGAGAAGTTTACGCAATGTCATCTTTTTTAATGGCTTTATTATTCTGGTTAGGTTTAAAATGGGAAGAAGCAATCCACTTACCTAGGGGTAATAAATGGTTAGTTATCATAAGTTTTGTGGTTGGGTTATCATTTGGAGTTCATATTTTATCTTTATTGGTTATCCCTTCTATTGTAATGTTATACTTCTTTAAAACTTATAAAAACATTACTATAAAAACGACTGCAATTGCTACTGTAATTTCAATATTGGTTTTAGCTTTTGTTTTTAAATTTTTATTCCCTTTCACATTAAAATTCTTTAGTGTTTCTGAGCTGTTTTTTATAAACCAAATAGGATTACCTTATAATTCTGGAACTATCATTGCTGGTGTTATTTTAATAGGTTTGTTTTATTTCGGATTAAACTATACTCGTAAAAAGAATTTAATTACAGGAAATACATTAATACTATCTGTTTTATTTATCATGATTGGTTTTTCATCATGGTTAATGTTACCTATACGTGCTAATGCTGATACTGTTATTAATGAAAACAACCCATCAAGTGCTCGTGAACTTTTAGCTTATTACAATCGTGAACAATATGGTGATGCTAATGTTTTTTATGATAAATATTATTCTATAACTTATAACAGAGAACAAGACGCTAGTCAGCCTTTTAAAGATGACAAACCAAAATATGAGAAAAGAAATGGTAAATATGAAATTGTAAATAAATACAAAAACGTAATACCTAACTATTCTGATAAACATAAAGGTTTTATCCCTAGAATGGTTGACCCAGGTTCTGAAAAACATTATAAAAGAATTGCTGGTATTCCAGCTCGTAGTAAAAGAAGACCAACATTCCTTGAAAATATAAAATTCATGGTAGATTACCAGTTTGGTTATATGTATGGGCGTTATTTTATGTGGAATTTTGTTGGACGTCAAAACGATATTCAAGGTCATTTAGATTTTGAAAATGGTAACTGGCTAAGTGGTATTAATTTTATTGATGAAATGCGACTTGGATCTCAACAAAATCTCCCTGAAGTAATTAAAAATAATAAAGGTAGGAACACTTACTTTTTTCTACCTCTTATATTAGGTTTTATAGGGTTACTTTATCAAATAAACAAAGACAAGAAAAACTTATATGCCTTAACTTTATTTTTTGTTTTTACTGGTTTTGCAATTATATTTTACACAAACCCTAAACCTTTTGAACCTCGTGAACGTGATTACGCGGTAGTAGGTTCTTTTTACGTATTTGCTATCTGGATTGGTTTCGGTGTACTTGCATTATATGATTACTTTAAAAAGTATGCAAACAAACAAACTGTAGCAATTGCTGTTTCTGTAGTTTCATTATTAGCAGTTCCTGTATTAATGGGTGCTCAAAACTGGGATGATCATGATAGAGGAGATCGTTTTGTAGCACAATTAAATGCACAGACATATTTAGAAAGTTGTGATCCAAATGCAATTATTTTTACTATTGGTGATAATGATACATTCCCTTTATGGTACATGCAACAAGTAGAAGGTATTCGTCCAGATATAAAGATTGTTAATACTAGTCTTTTTCAAACAGATTGGTACATTGACCAAATGAAAAAGAAAACATACGATGCTGATCCTATTCCTTCAACATTAACACATGATCAATACAAATATGGAACTTTAGATTTAGCGTACCATATTCCGCATCCTAGATTTAAAGACTCTATTATGTCTATAAAAAACTTTATGCGTTGGATTGAAAGTGACAATAAAGTTACTTATTATATTGATGAAGAAAATAATGTAAAAGAAAAGTTTTACCCAACTAATAGAATTCGTATTCCAGTAAATAAAGAAAATGTATTAAAAACTGGTTTAGTTGCACAAAAAGACGCTACTAAAATAGTAGACTACATTGATATTACTATTGACAGACAAGGCATTGCTAAAAACCGAATTTTAATGCTTGACATCTTAAATAACTTTGACTGGAAACGTCCAATTTATTTCACTGGAGGTGCAAATGCTGATGAAGAATATATTTGGTTGAAAGATTATTTACAATTAGATGGTATGTCTTATAAGCTAGTACCTATAAAGACTTCTAACAAAGGAAAATCTATGTTTGATATGGGAAGAATTGATCCTGAAAAGATGTATGCTAATGTAAAAAAATGGGACTGGAAGACTATTAATAATGGAAAAATATACTTAGACGAACAAAGTAAGCGAAATGCTATATCATTACGTAATAACTTAATGCGTTTATCAGAAGAATTTTTAAAATTAAACGATTCAGTTAATGCCAAGGATGTTTTAGATTTATCTCTTTATAAAATGCCTATTAAAGATTTTGGCCATTATAGTATTTCTCTTGGATATCCTGAATTATATTACAAAATAGGTGATAAAGATAAAGCACGTGAAACTGCTGAAACATTAATAGATATTTTTCAACAAAATCTTATTTATTACACTACCTTTAAAGGTGCTGATGAAAAATTAGTTTTTGAAAATATTGATACTAATTTATATATGTACCAGAATATAGTGCGACAAATTACTCAATACGATTTAGATAAAGATTTTACTGACAAGATTTTTAAAGCCTATATTGATCATGCAAAATTATTTAAGCATTTAATGGGTGATGAACAAGATTCTTTACCTGAAGAATTAGACTCTATTAAACCTTAGTGCATTGAAATTTTACACAATTAAAACACCACGTATAATCAAGAAATTATTTTCAAGATATACGTGGTGTTTTTCTTCTACTAAAAAAGAGATTTATTTAACTTTTGATGACGGACCTATTCCAGTAGTAACTGAATTTGTGTTAGATCAACTAAAAATACACAATGCTAAAGCCACTTTTTTTTGCATTGGTGACAATATTAAAAAGCACCCTATTGTATTTAATCAAATTTTAGAAGAAGGTCATACCATAGGAAATCACACTTTTAATCATTTAAATGGCTGGAAACACTCCTTAAAAAATTACATAAACAATGCAAAGAAAGCTGAGGGAATTATTCAGAAATATAGTAAAGAAAAAGTTACCACAAAGCTTTTTCGCCCACCGTATGGTAAAATAAAACGTTCACAAGCTACTGAACTTATAAATAAGGGGTATAAAATTATAATGTGGGATGTTCTTTCAGCAGATTTTGACAAAAATATATCTAAAGAGGAATGTTTTGAAAATGTTATAAAAAACACCAATAATGGAAGCATAATTGTTTTTCACGACAGTATAAAAGCTAAAGAAAAGCTTTACTATGCATTACCAAAAATTCTTGAAGAATATACTAAGAAAGGATACCTTTTTAAAGCTATTCCTTAAACGTATTGTTGAACTAAACCTATAAGCGTATTTGCATCTTGCTCTCCAGTTTGGCGCCACTTCATTTCTCCATTTTTATAGATCATAAATGTTGGATTTCCCTTTACACGAAGTGCATCTGCTAAAATCTCATTTTTTCTAATGTCTATTTTTATAACTTTTGCTCTATCACCTAAAGCAGCAGCAACATCACGAAGTGTGTCTATACTTGGCTCAAACTCACTCCAATCAGCATAAAAATCAATTAACACAGGTTTATTAACACTTATGATTTCACCAAATTTTGTCATATAACATAATTTTTTTCTGTAAATCGCCTAAAAGTACTAATTTTTTAGCACTAAAATCTTAAATTAAGATTAAAAACGCTAAAAGCTAGGCTTTTTTCAACTCTATAACAGTTATTTCAGGCCAAATACCAACTCTACCAGGAAAAGCATGATATCCAAAACCTCTATTCACATTAACATATCTACCAAATTCTTCATATAATCCAGCCCACTGTTTGTACACATATTGAGACGGACTCCATTTAAAAAAACCAGGGATTTCAATTCCAAATTGCAACCCATGAGTATGACCACTTAATGTTAACTGATAATTAAAATCATCTTTTTTTACTTTGTATTCCCAATGACTTGGATCATGACTCATTAAAACTTTAAAATCCTCTTTATCAACTCCTACAGACGCCTTTTTTAAATCTCCAGCTTGGTTAAAACCTTTACCCCAGTTTTCAACTCCAACTAGTGCTATTTTTTGTCCTTCTTTTTCTATATATCTATGCTCATTTAGCAATAAATCAAACCCTATTTTTGGATGAATATTTTTAATTGCTTCAAAATTCTCTTTTTTATCTTCTTTATTTTTCCACTTTGAATAATCACCATAATCATGATTTCCTAAAATTGAATATTTTCCCATTGGAGCTTTAAGTTGAGAAAAAACAGGAATCCAATCATCCATTTCATGTGCAAAATTATTTACTATATCACCTGTAAATAAAATAACATCTGACTGTTGTTTATTAACTAAATCAACGGCATATTCAATTTTTTCTTTATTATCAAAACTTCCAGAATGAATATCTGTTATTTGTGTTATTGTAAAACCATCAAAAGCTTCAGGTAAATCATCAAAACTTAATTCATATTTTAATACCTTATAATTATATTTTCCTTTAAAAATCCCATACAATAAACTTGCAAAAGGAATTGCAGCCAAACCCAATGCCAATTGAGCTATAAACTTTCTTCTACCTCCTAATACTTTTGTTTCTTCAGATGAAAAATAAGAAATCCCCTTTTTTATCAACCTTACTATATCTTCTCCTAACATAAAAAGAATCATTATCAATTTTGGTAATAAAATTAACAACAAAAAACCTACTGCCCATTGAAATTGGCGAGTTTGCCCTGAGCTTCTGTCTGTAGAAAAAATTACATAAAAAAAATTAATATATGCTAAGGCACCTACAAATAACCATACATACCTGATCATTTTATTTTTAGTTAGCATTTTAATTGCTTGAAAAGCATAAGCTTCAAAAACAATAATTATTAAAGAAGCAATAATTAAGAAGGAAATCCTACGAGGCATATATCTAATTTTAGAAGAATGTAAAGATAGTGGTAAAACTAAAAATCAATTTTTAACATCTTGTTAAAGTTTCGTAGCTTTACTGCTTAGTTAAATGTGACATTTACTTTAGATTTATTTCTAAACAATTAAGATATTTCAATAGCTTTTATATAACAACATGGCAAATAGAAAACGACTTTTTTTACTGGATGCATACGCTTTAATTTTTAGAGGATATTATGCTTTTATCAAAAACCCAAGGATAAATTCAAAAGGGCTGGACACTTCAGCAGTTTTAGGCTTTACAAATTCTCTTTTAGATGTAATAAAAAGAGAGAAACCTGACTATTTAGCCGTTTGTTTTGATAAAGGAGGAAGTGTTGATAGAGTAGAAGCTTTTCCTGAATACAAAGCCAACAGACAAGAAACGCCTGAAGCAATAAAAATAGCAGTTCCTTATATTGAAAAAATATTAGAAGCCATGAACATCCCTGCTATTGTAAAAACAGGATATGAAGCTGATGATATTATAGGAACTCTTGCCAAAAAAGCTGAAAAAGCTGGTTTAGAAACTTACATGGTTACGCCAGATAAGGATTTTGCACAACTTGTTTCTGAACATATTTTCATGTACAAACCACCTAGAATGGGAAATGGATATGAAAAATGGGGAATTGAAGAAGTTAAAGACAAATTTGGAGTTGAACACCCTGAACAAGTTATTGATTATTTAGGAATGATGGGGGATGCAGTTGACAACATTCCTGGATTACCTGGAGTTGGAGATAAAACAGCAAAAAAATTCCTTGCGGCTTATGGTAGTATGGAAGGCTTATTTGAAAATATTGATCAGCTAAAGGGTAAAATGAAAGAAAAGGTAGAAGCTAATCAAGAATTAGGCTTACTTTCAAAACAACTAGCTACTATTATGCTAGATGTTCCTGTTGATTTAGAAGAGGATAAACTTATTTTTGAGCAACCTAATTTTGAAAAAACTACAGAAATATTTAGTGAATTGGAGTTTAGAAGATTAGTTGAAAACTTAAAAAAAACTTATAATATTTCTGTCGAGACGAAAAGTCAAACAGAAACCACCACTACAAAAACTACACAAACAACTGATAATCAACAATTCAATTTATTTGCTACACCTGGAAGTGGAACAGTTTCTGAAGAAAACAATATTAACGGATTTAAAACGATTGAAAACACTAACCATCTTTATCAATTAGTAAATACTCCGTTAAGCAGAAAATTATTACTTAAAAAACTTGAACAACAAACTTCAGTGTGTTTTGATACTGAAACTACTGGTTTAAAATCTTTAGAAGTAGAATTAATTGGTATTTCTTTTTCTTGGGAAGTTGGAAAAGGATATTATATAACTTTTCCAGAAAACCAGGAAGAAACTCAAACTATTATTGAAGAGTTTTTACCTTTCTTTGAAAACGAAAAAATCGAGAAAATTGGTCATAATTTAAAATATGATATTAAAGTTTTATCAAATTATAACATTCCAGTAAAAGGAAAATTGTTTGATACTATGATTGCACATTATTTGATAAATCCAGATATGCGTCATAATATGGATATACTTTCTGAAACCTATTTAAATTACCAACCAGTTTCTATTACTGAGTTAATTGGTAAAAAAGGAAAAAACCAACTTTCTATGCGTCAAGTTGAACTTTCAAAGCAAAGTGAATATGCTGTAGAAGATGCTGATATTACTTTACAACTTAAAAAGCATTTTACTAAAGAATTAGAAAGTGGCAACGTAATAAAGTTATTTAATGATGTTGAAACCCCTTTAGTTTCCGTTTTAACCGCCATGGAAATTGAAGGTATTAATTTAAATATTGATTTTTTAAATTCTTTATCAACTGAGTTAACAAATGACATTCAAGAATTAGAAAAACGAATTTTTGAACAAGCTGGTGAAGAGTTCAATATTGGTTCTCCAAAACAACTAGGAATTGTTTTATTTGAAAACATGAAACTAGTTGACAAACCTAAAAAAACTAAAACTGGTCAATATTCAACAGCTGAAGATGTATTATCAAACTTAGCTAAAGACCATAAAATAATAGAAGACATTTTATTATATCGTCAATATAAAAAACTACAAAGCACTTATGTTGATGCATTACCAAATGAAGTTAATCCGAAAACAAAAAGGGTTCATACAGTATACGCACAAGCAGTGGCAGCTACAGGAAGACTAAGTTCTAACAATCCTAACTTACAAAATATTCCAATTAGAACTAAAAGAGGACAAGAAGTACGTAAAGCTTTTATTCCAAAAGATAAAAACCATGTATTATTAGCTGCTGATTATAGTCAAATAGAGTTACGTATTATTGCTGCTTTAAGCGAAGAGGAAACAATGATTAAAGCTTTTAAAGATGGTGAAGACATTCATGCTTCAACTGCTTCAAAAGTATTTAATATACCTATAGAAGAGGTAACTCGAGAACAACGTAGTAATGCGAAAACAGTAAATTTTGGAATTATCTATGGTGTTTCTGCATTTGGATTAAGTAATCAAACATCTTTAAGTAGAAAAGAAGCTAAATCTTTAATTGATGCTTACTATGAAACGTATCCTAAATTACGTAATTATATTTCTAAGCAAGTAGATTTTGCTCGTGAACATGGATATGTAGAAACTATTTTAGAAAGAAGACGTTACTTAAAGGACATAAATTCTCGTAATGCCATTGTACGTGGTGCTGCTGAACGAAATGCCGTAAATGCACCTATTCAAGGTAGTGCAGCTGACATTATTAAACTAGCAATGATTAATATCCACAACCGTTTTAAGCAAGAGAACTTTACTTCTAAAATGTTACTTCAAGTGCATGATGAACTAGTTTTTGATGCTCATAAAGATGAATTAGAGGTCATAAAACCTATAATAAAGGAAGAAATGGAGAATGCTTTTAAATTATCTGTTCCTTTAGATGTTGAAATTGGTATTGGAGATAATTGGTTAGAAGCTCATTAAAGTAATTTATTTATTTGATTTTTAAGTTCAGGGAGAATGTTTTTTTCAAACCAAGGATTTTTAGTTAACCAGAAACGATTTCTAGGAGATGGATGTGGTAATACAAAATAATTTGGAAGATATTTTTGATAATTACTAACTGTATTGGTTAACGTTTTTTCAGCTTTATCTTTTAAATAATATTTTTGAGCATACATTCCTATTAATAATACTAGCTCTACATTTGGCATTTTATTTAACAATAATTTATGCCATTGTGGAGCACATTCTTTTCTAGGCGGTAAATCTCCCGTTTTTCCTTTACCAGGATAACAAAATCCCATAGGAATGATTCCAAAATTATCTACATTATAAAATTGATCATTAGTAACGTCTAACCATTTTCTGAGTTGTTTTCCACTAGCATCGTCCCAAGGGATACCAGAAGCATGAACTCTGGTTCCAGGTGCTTGCCCAATAATTAATATTTTAGATTTCTCATTTGCAAAAACTACTGGCCTAGGTGTAATATAATTTTTACAAATATCACAACCTCTAACCTCTTCTAGTAATTCATTCATTTTATAAAACTAACAAAAAAAACACTCGCTTTATCTTAAAACGAGTGTTTTCTATTCAAAAAAATTTTGCTTAATGATTTATAGCATATCCAGCGCCCTTGCCAAATTCTGCTAATACCAATAACATGTTTTTTAAAATTTTTTGAATCCCCTTAAGTAATCTTTTTTTCATTGTTAGTTAATTTATTAATTTTTCCCATGGTAAATATAAATCATAACCAACTGACAATCAAGAGTGTTTTCCCCCTTTATGATTTAGTTTAAAAAACATATAAGTATTATAAAATAAAATTATGCAAGAAATTGAATAAATAAAACACTTTAAATTAAGTAAATAAAAAAACACTCGCTTTATCTTAAAACGAGTGTCTCTTCTTCAAAATATCTTTATTATTTAGTGGTTTATAGCGTATCCAGCTCCTTTGCCAAATTCTCTTAAAACCAATAATAAGTTTTTAATAAAGTTTTGAATCCCCTTAAGTAATGTTTTTTTCATTGTAATGTTTATTAATTAATTTCCCTATTGCAAAAATAAAACATAAACACCTGATTATCAATATAATCAGGTGTTTTCTAATATTAAATTAAAAAAAATGTATAAATGGTATAGAATTAATTATAATTGGTTTTGGAATACTTATAAATAGTTCTAATAAATTATTATAAAATGGTTAAAAAATCATTAAAAGCAACATAATATGGTTGGTTTTTAAACACTGGCAAGTCAACACTTTCAGCATTTGCTATTCCTATACCTGCATACCATATTTTCGCATTTTGCTTTTTTGCATGCTCTTTAAATGTTTCCATCCATAAAACATCGTAGTCCTCTGGGTTTTGTATATTTTGAGTTACGTTTACTAATACAAAGATTGTTGGCTCTCCTTTTTTAAACAATACAAATTGAGGATGTTTTTTTAAAGTGCTATTAATTGCAACAAATTCATACCCTTTTTCTTGTAGTTTTTTCCCTACAATATTCATCCCTAAATTGTGCAATTCTTGCTCGGTAAGTCTTTGCATTTTTATTTTTTCTTATTGCGCTTATTGTAATTCTTATCCCCTCTCGTTTTAGGTTTCTTATATTTTTTTACTATTTCCCTTCTATAAGACCCACCTAAATTGACTTTCTTATTTTTTTCCTTCTTTTCATGAAAAGCAGGACCTGGAACATACTCTTGTGAGGTTCTATTTTTTGACTGATCTCTATCTTCACTTGGTCTTTCTTCTTCAGTTAATTCTTTAGATATTACTACTTGTTCAGGAATTTCAACTAGTGGTATTTTATAATCCATCAGTTCTTCTATCGCTAACTTTACCTTTTGTTCATTTTCAGTTGCAAATAAAATAGACTTCCCTTTACGCTCAGCACGACCTGTACGACCAATTCTATGCATATAGTTTTCAGGGTATTGAGTTGGATTAAAATTAATTACATGAGTAATCTCATTTAAATCTAACCCTCTAGCTATCACATCAGTAGCGATTAAAATCCTATGATTTCCATTATTAAATTCTTCAATTGATCGTAAACGGTAATTTTGAGTTTTATTAGAGTGTATTACACAAGATTGATTTGGAAATTCATCTTCAACTAAATTAAATATCCTGTCAGCATTCCTCTTATTTGGAGCAAAAATTAACACTTTACCAAATTCATTTTTATCGAATAGTAACTCCAACAATAAATTAATTTTAGTATAAAAATTAGGTACATTATAAGCTACTTGCTCTATATTATCTAGAGGTGTTCCACTTACTGCAATTGCTATTTTTTTAGGCCCAACAAAGTAATCGTCTATTAACGCTTCAACATCTTCAGTCATTGTTGCTGAAAACATTACATTTTGACGTCTTACTGGCAATAATTCAAAAATATTCAACAATTGAAAACGAAAACCTAAATCTAACATTACATCTACTTCATCTATAACTACTTTTTGAATAGATTTTAGTTTCAACACTCTGCTTATTGCCAAATCATATAAACGACCTGGTGTTGCAACTATAATATCAGTTCCTTGTAAAACTGCTTCTTTATGACGATTTAAATTTACACCACCATAAACTCCTAAAACACGTAAGTTTATATACTTTGCTAGCTTTTCAATTTCATCTACCACCTGAACTACTAATTCTCTTGTAGGTACTAACACTAATATCCTAGGATGCTGTTGTTTAGAGAACTTTAAATCCCTTAAAATAGGTAACATGTAGGCAAATGTTTTTCCTGTACCTGTTTGCGCAATACCTACTACATCTTTACCTGAACGAACAACCGAAAAAGCTTGTTCTTGTATTGGTGTTGGGTTGATAAATCCTAAGTCTTCAATGGAATTTCTTAGTGGATTTGATAAATCTAAATCTTGAAAAGAGATCATTTATAGAAAATTTTGACAAAGGTACGGTTTCTATATTTAGAAAAGGAAATCTCTAGTATGTATACCTATACAATATGAAGAGCATTTATGAATGAAATTCTTGAAAAGATTTTTTTACAAGAATGACATTTATATAATTTTGGTAGAAATAAAGTTTTTTGAAGTGTAGTTCTTTTAACCTTTTTAATCAATTTAGAGTTGCATTTAGGACATTCCATGATGGTTTTGTTTATGAAGTTGGGTAGCCTCATAAATATAACTAAAAAAGAACTTTAATAGAAGGGGGTTTTTCCTGTTTTTATAAAAAATGAGCCTAAATATTTTGATTACTAATTTGCTTATTTACTTTAGTTTTATATGGAACGATAGATTTTCCAAAAAAAGGAAAATAAAAAAACACTGTAGCACAACTAAAACATTTTAATTTTTTGCTGTTTGGCAAAATAATTTTTTGAAAGACACTTCTCTTTTTACGATTAACTATTATTGATTGGCAGTTTGGACAATTCATTATTATTATTTTTTCAAAAGTATTACTTTAACTAATATTCCAAATCACCCAAAATGGGTGATTTTAATCTTCTGCTAAGATTCTAAAAAATCACATAGAATATCCACAAAACTTTCCGAACGACATTAAATAGCTTCTAAATGTAAAAAACCAACGCATAAGCGTCGGTTTTTAATAGCTTTAATTTTATTTTAATGTAAATCTACCCATGATGATTTTCCAAACTTTACTTTCATCCATAAATCCCCTGGAAATGCAAGATTAACAGTAAAAGCTGTACCTCCGGCATATGTAGCAAATGGGTAATACGCACAAGTAGTATTTACAAAAACAGTGTATTGCTGACCAGATACTACATTTATTGCATTAGATAGTACAATTTCTTGTTCTCCAGCTCCTACTGTATATGATTGTGTATGTATTGGAGTACCCGTTACAGTATTACCACTATATATTTTTAATGTCCCTCCGGTTACTGCTGCCTGGAAGTTCAAAACTAATTTTGTGAAATTGCCAGTTTCTGTAGCTGTAAATGATTGTCCCGAAAAAGTTAAATTTCCTATAAATGTATTATGATTAATAAATAGTTCAGATTCTGGAAACCCTTGATATCCTTGAAACTTACCTGTTTCTTTATTAAAAATAATCAATCCAGGGTTTTTAGCTAATGCATCTCTTTCAGCAGTAGTTAAACGAGGTAAAAGAAGACCTCCTGTTGTTGAGTTGATCTCTACTGCTGCTCCTGAAGTTACGGTTGAAGTTCCAACACCTAATTTACTCAGATTAGTAATTGTTTTTGTGCCTGCATCACTACTTTTAGTTAGCACCTCAGCAAGAGAAGGTGTAGCCGGAGCACTCCATGAAGATGAAGTACCATCAGTAGTTAAAACTTTTCCTGAATTTCCAGATTGGGTTGGCAATTCAGAGTACTTACTTAAATCTACTGTAGTTGCTAAACTATTATTAGTAATTTTTAAATTATTATCAACTAATGATAAATCTTGAATTTCATTAGTTATACTACCATCAACTTCTGTTTGTAAATACCCATTGTTGTTTGCAAAGGCATCTACTTGTGATTCCGTTAATTGTGTATTAGTATTGTCTAAAAATTTACTTAAATCTATTGTTACTGCAGATTCATTGTTAGTAATCTTTAATTTATTTCCAACTAATGATAAATCTTGTATTTCATTCGTTACACTACCATCAACTTCTGTTTTTAAATACCCATTATTATTTGCAAAAACATCTACTTGTGACTCTGTTAATTGTGTATTTGTATTATCTAAATATTTACTTAAATCTATTGTTGTAGCTGTTCCATTTTTAGTAATTTTTAATTTATTCCCAATAAGCGACAAATCTTGTATCTCATTAGTTACACTACCATCAACTTCTGTTTTTAAATACCCATTATTATCTACAAAAGCATCTACTTGTGATTCCGTTAATTGCGTATCTGTATTATCAAGATACCTACTTAAATCTATTGTTGTAGCTGTTCCATTTTTGGTGATTTTTAACTTATTTCCAACTAACGATAAATCTTGGATTTCATTAGTTACACTTCCATCAACTTCTGTCTTTAAGTACCCATTATTATCTACAAAAGCATCTACTTGTGTTTCCGTTAATTGCGTATCTGTATTATCTAGATACCCACTTAAATCTATTGTTGTAGCTGTTCCATTTTTAGTGATTTTCAACTTATTTCCAACTAACGATAAATCTTGGATTTCATTAGTTATACTTCCATCAACTTCAGTTTTCAAATACCCATTATTATCTACAAAAGAATCTACTTCTGCTTCACTTAACTGTGTATTTGTATCAATTGTATGCTTTAAATCTGATATTTGACTTTCTTTAATAGTACCTGAGAAATTACTAGCAGTTTTGGCATGCAAGGCATAAGGAACACTCATTAATTGACTAGTACCTGTAATCTTATAATTCGTTCCTCCTACTGGATCTATTTCAGTTTTAATAAAAAAAGTATCACTAGACCAATCTATAGAATTAAACTTGCCTGTCACATTTATACCTTTTCCTATTTCTAAGCTAATTAAACCATTTTTATTAGTAGAAGGTGTTTGTGTTTCTGAATATACAGCAGAACCGTTAATACTACCTTTTAATATACTTATTTGTACACCTATTGATTGCTCTTTGATTAATGCATTAGTTGCATCTCTTATTACTGCTTGGTAACTTATTAGATCTGGAGTTTGCCCAAATACACTACTTGTAATTATTATTGCTATTAATAAGGAGAAAAATTTCTTCATGTATTTAGTTTTTAATTATTTTAAATATCTTCATTAATCTATTTTTTTCATATACACTTAATAAATAAGCACCTGTTGGTAAATTCAACATACTAATCACTGTTTTATTAGTTTCAAAATCTTCTTGCTGTATGAATTTTCCTTGGATATCATAAAGTTGATAACTTAAATTTTCATTTATATAATTCCCAACGCTAAGAGTAAGATTTTCAATAGTCGGGTTTGGAAATGCTTTTAATTGCAGCTTAACCTCCTCTAAATCGGTTCCTAAAACTGTCGATATTTCAAAAGGTTGTTGTACTCCCTCAGTTATAGAACCGTTTACATTTGAATATGTTTGATAAGCAAAGCTTCCAATCGTATAACTTAAGCTTCCATTACTACTCTTAACACTACCTCCAGAACTAATAATTGCTTGTTGTGCTTTTAATCCACTAATCATTAGTAAAAAAAACAGCATGTTTAATTTTTGTTTAGACCACATTTATGTTTTAATTAAAAAACAAATATGCTTCGCTTAAATATTTTTATAAATTATTTGTGAAGATTGGAGTGTTTTTTGTGAAGTTGAATACAATAATTATTAATATTCTTATATAGCCTCATTTTATAAGACTTACATACATTTGAAATAAAGAGTACTATTTAACGATTAATACTTGCTCTACTTCTTTTTTATATTTTAAAGAAAGTGGAATATTTTCATCATTTATGGAAACATAATCTTTTCCAACCACCTTAATTTTACTTATGTTTACTAGGTACCTTTGGTGACTTTGAAAGAATATTGTATGAGGAAGTTGTTTTTTAAATTCCATTAATTTATTTCTTACAACGTATTTTTTTTCTTTTAACTTAATTTCTAAATAGTTCCCATCAGATTTTATATAATAAATATCATTCGTATTTATTTTTACTTTCATAGCTCTATCTTTTATGAAGATAAAAACATCAGAATCATTGTTTTCTTTAAATACCTCTCTTTCTTTTTCGCTTTCTAAAAAATTATTTAATGCAATAGTAATTGTTGTTAATAATGTTGCCTCTTGATAAGGCTTCATTAAATAACCATTAGGCTTTGTTTCTAATACTTCTTTTAACGTTTGCTGATCTCCATAAGCAGTTAAATAAACTATTGGTATTTTTAATTTTTTTCTAACCTTTTGAGCCAACCAAATACCATTTTTATCTCCTGATAAATTAATATCTAATAAAATTAAATTTGGTTTTGTTTGTTGAATATCAATCCAAGCAACTTCTGCTTTAGCAGCTGAACCAGATACGATATAGTTATTTTCTAATAACATTGTTTCTAATGACATTCTTGATATAGCAATATCTTCAACAATATATACTTTTATAGGTGCTTCCAATTAATCTATTTTAAAGTTAAAAATATAAGTCAATCCTTTTTCATTTTCAATTTTTAAATCGGCTTCTATTTCTTCAGCTAGCATTTTTATCAATCTCTGACCAAGTGAATTATTATTATCTTTTTTAGCTATATAACCGCTACCATTATCAGAATACTTAAATAAATATTGATTTTTACGAACTTCTTTTAATGACAATTTTACAATTCCGTTTTGAGAAGTTAGAGCATATTTTAATGAATTAGTTATCAATTCATTTACTATCAATCCAAGGGTTGTTGCATAATCTACAGGTAAAGAAACATCTATAATATTTAACTTATAAGTTATTTTTTTTTGAGATGAAACTTGTAGTAATTGAGTTCCTAGTTCTTTTAAATACTTTTCCATTGAAACTAACGAAATAGTATCATCTTTATATAACATTTCATGAACTAAAGCAATCGAATTTATATGTTTTTGAGACTCATCTATCATTGCTGATACTTCATCATTTTTGTGTTTAACTGATTGCAAATACAAGAGTCCTGAAATTAATTGTAAGTTGTTTTTAACTCTATGGTGAATTTCTTTAAGTAGAATAGTTTTTTGCTTCGCAATTAATTCTATTTCTTTCTTTTTCTCTTCAATGTTAATTCTATCCTTTCTAGATTTAAGTATAAAAACAATGATTGCTATTAAAAAAATAAACAAAAACATGATTGAATAGGCTACAATCAAAAACAAATCTTTCTGATTATTAATCATCTAAACCATTCTTATTTATATAATTCCACTCAACAAAAATAAACACTTGATAAACGATGTAAAACAAGGTGTTAAAAATCCAAATATCTATATAAGGGTCTTCAATAAAAACTAATTCATAATTTCCAAACAAAAATATTAAAGAACTACATAAAAGATACAATATCATACCTACAGACAGGTAAAAGTATTTTTTCTTAGTACCCATTGTATTACTCAAATGAATTAACGCATAAATAATTAGTAATACAGAAGTCATAGCTATTTCAAATAAATTGAATTGCCAAAATAATTCGTTATTGTAAATATACATTCCCAGTAATATAAGAGTTACTATTACATAATTCAAAATAACTAGTTTTTTTAGTTTTTGACTCTTGAATAAGCGATAAAAAACGATACTCAATAAAATGAATTGTGCATTGAAATAGAAATGCGATAAATAAAAGTTTTGACCTGGATATAAATAACCAATTGTATTACAAAACAACTCTACTATAAATAATATTACCAAATAGGTTGCTACATAACTATATGTAGAATTATTGATTTTTTTTACTTTGCTTACAAATAATATTGAATTGATGAGTAATAAGAATAAACTAAAAACACTCAATACAAATCCTAAAAATAATGCCCCCATATTTTAACTGATTTTTATAAATATAATAATTTTTCAATAAGAATTAATATTTACCATCCTATGCCCTTTTATTATTAACAAAAAACCGAGCAAATTGCTCGGTTTTATATATTAAAAGGTTAAAAGTTTCTATCCTCCAAAATCATCAAATCTGATGTTTTCATCATCAAGACCAAAATCTTCACCCATTTTTTGTACTGCTTTATTCATTAGTGGTGGACCACAGAAATATAATTCTAAATCTTCAGGACTATCATGCTTAGATAAATATTGGTCTATTACAACTTGGTGAATAAAACCAACAAAACCGTCTCCTGCCTCATCGTTAATGTCTGTTTTAGGCTTCCAATTATCTTGTTCTAATGGTTCTGATAATGCCAAGTAGAATTTAAAGTTTGGAAAATCTTTTTCTAATGCTCTAAAGTAGTGAATATAAAACAACTCAGCTTTAGAACGACCTCCGTACCAATAAGTTACTTTTCTACCTGTTTTTAAAGTTCTAAATAAATGATAAATATGTGAACGCATTGGTGCCATACCAGCTCCACCTCCAACATATAACATTTCTGCTTCAGATTCATTTATGAAGAACTCTCCATAAGGTCCTGAAATAGTTACTTTATCTCCTGGTTTTTGATTAAAAATATATGAAGAAGCTACACCTGGATTAACATCCATCCATCCGCCTTTAGCACGGTCAAAAGGAGGTGTTGCTACACGAACATTTAACATAATTTCTCTTCCTTCGGCAGGATAAGAAGCCATAGAATATGCACGCTCTACTGTCTCAGTATTTTTCATTACCAATGGCCTTAGGTTAAACTTATTCCAATCAGCCTCAAATTTATCAGGTTCTCCTGGATGATCTTGTGGATGTGCTGAAATATCCATGTCTGAATATTTAATTTCACATTGAGGAATTTCAATTTGAATATAACCTCCAGCTTTATAGTCCATTTCCTCAGGAATTTCAACTACAAATTCCTTAATAAAAGTTGCAACATTATAGTTACGTACAACTGTTGCCTCCCATTTCTTAATTCCAAAAATTTCTTCTGGAATAGAAATATCCATGTCTTGTTTTACTTTAACCTGACATGCTAAACGGATACCGTGTTGTAATTCTTTACGTGTAAAGTGAGGTGTTTCAGTTGGTAAGGCTTCACCTCCACCTGCATTTACATGACACTCACATTGTACACAAGATCCACCTCCACCACAAGCTGATGGTAAGAAAATCTTTTCGTTTCCTAAGGTTGTTAACAATGTAGCTCCAGAAGCAACTTCAATTGTCTTATCACCATTAATTGTAATTTTTACTGGTCCTGATGGTGCTAATTTTTGCTTTACAAATAATAACAACCCTACTAAAACTAATACAATTCCTAAGAATGCTACTACAGTTACAGCTACTGTACCTCCAGTACTTACTTCCAAAAACATCATTATTCTGTAATTTTTTTAGTGTTATCAGCTAATTTAGCTTCAGCTTCTTTCTTTGCTTTTTCTAAATCTTCTTTCTTAATTTCAGCTTTAGGTGCTTCTTCTTTCTTTTCTTCATCTCCTCCTGTTAACATTCCACCAAAACTCATAAATCCAATTGCCATTAAACCAGTTATAATAAAAGTAATTCCTAACCCTCTTAATGCTGGTGGTACCGATGAGTATCTAATTTTCTCACGAATAGCAGCAATAGCTAAAATTGCTAAAAACCATCCGATACCAGACCCTACTCCATATGTTAATGATAATCCTAATGTAGGAATTTCACGAGATTGCATAAATAAAGACCCTCCTAAAATTGCACAGTTTACAGCAATTAACGGTAAGAAAATACCTAAAGAGTTATATAAAGCAGGTGCGAACTTTTCTACAATAATTTCTACCAATTGTACCATTGTTGCAATTGTTGCAATAAACATGATAAATGATAAGAAACTTAAATCATAATCTGCATATTCAGCTCCTAACCAAGATAATGCTCCTGGTTGCAATAAATATTGATCTAATAACCAGTTAATAGGTACTGTAACCGCTAATACAAATATAACTGCAGCTCCTAAACCTACCGCTGTTGATACTTTTTTAGATACAGCTAAGTAAGAACACATTCCTAAGAACGTAGCAAATACCATATTATCAATAAATATCGACTTGAAAAATAATTCTAAATGTTCCATATTTTATATTTTTCCCTCTATCAAATTATCTCTAAAAATTGAAGAGATATTGAAGAGGATTTAATCCTCGATTAATGCTTTGTTTCTACTACGTTGTACCCAAATAATAATACCTACAACAATTAATGCCATTGGTGATAATAACATAAATCCGTTATTTTCGTATCCAATAGAATATAATCCAGTTTTTTCAATTGGGTCTCCTAATACTTTAAATCCTAGCAAAGTACCTGAACCTAACAATTCTCTGAAGAAACCTACAGCAATTAAAATCACTGCATATCCTAAAGCATTTCCAATTCCATCTAAGAATGATCTCCAAGGCCCGTTTCCTAAAGCAAAAGCTTCAAAACGTCCCATAATAATACAGTTCGTAATAATTAACCCTACGAATACCGAAAGTGTTTTACTTAATTCATAAGCAAAAGCTTTTAATACTTGATCAACTATAATTACTAAAGCTGCTACTACGATTAACTGTACAATAATTCTAATTTTTGAAGGAATAATATTTCTTAATAAAGAAATTACAACATTTCCTATTCCTAATACAAACAATACAGATACTGACATTACAATAGATGCTTGTAATTCAGCAGTAATTGCTAATGCTGAACATATACCCAATACTTGAATTGTAATTGGATTATTATCTGCTAATGGGTCAGTAATTAATGCTGCGTCTTTTTTTGATAAAAGTCCCATAATTATTTTAATGTTTTAAAGTAAGGTACGTATAAACCTAGTTCAGATTTAATCATTGCTGCAACACCGTCTCCAGTAATAGTTGCTCCTGCAATTGCATCTACCTCGTTATCATTTTTATCTTCGTTCTTCGGGTCATTATTTGATTTAGAAACAGTAATTCCTTTGAAAGAACCATTACTTTTTAAATTTTCTCCGATGAAATCATCCATAAAATAGCGTTGCTTAATGTTAGCTCCTAAACCTGGTGTTTCTCCTTTGTGATCAAAGAATGCACCTTGAACTACCATATCCTTATCCATAGCAACGTAACCCCATATAGCGTCCCAAAGACCTTTTCCTCTAATTGGTGCTATATAAAACGTTTTACCATCTTTTTCTCCAATAAACAAAGGCAATTTTCTTACCTTACCAGCTTTAGCAGCTGTTTGTTCTTTTTTAACATCTATTAAATAAGCTTTAGTATCTTCAGTAGTATTATCACCTTCAATAACTAATTGCTTTTTAATATATTTAGAAAACTCTTCAGCTACCTTTTCTTTTGACACAAAGATTGCGCTACTTTCATCATTTTCATTTACCCCCATTGCATACAAAATATTTTGTTGCTTTTCAATACGCTTATTAGCGTCTATCATTGGGCGAAGTGATGAAGCTGTAAAAGCTAACAACGCTCCTACTACTAATACCATACCAATGGCAAAAAGTAGTGTATATCCATTACTATCTGTTCTCTTACTCATAATTAGGCAGTTTTAACTTTAGCACGTTTTAATCTTCTCTTTACATTACCTTGAACCACATAGTGATCAATTGTTGGAGCAAAAACGTTCATTAATAAAATAGCTAACATTACTCCTTCTGGGTATGCTGGATTGAATACACGAATCATTATTGATAAAAAACCTATTAAGAAACCGTAAATCCATTTCCCTTTATTAGTTTGTGAAGCTGTTACTGGATCTGTAGCCATATAAACTACTCCAAATGCAAAACCTCCAATTAATAAATGGTGCCAAAAAGTAGTATTCATTAAACTAAAGAATTTACTTCCTTCACCTATCCATCCTAATGTTGCAACTTGATTAAAAATTAATCCCATTACTAAAGCTCCTATTACTGCAGACAACATAATTCTCCAGCTTCCAATTTTTGCAAAAATTAAAAACAAAGCTCCCAATAAAATTAATAATGTTGAAGTTTCACCTACTGATCCAGGAATAAATCCAAAAAACATATCCCAAGTAGAAAAAGCAAATTCTTTCCCTTGAGCTAAGCTTCCTAAAACTGTTTCTCCTGAAATAGCATCAGCTGTTCCAGCTAATTCTCTAGCTCCTTCAACCCATACTTTATCTCCTGACATCCATGTTGGATATGCAAAGAATAAAAATGCACGAATTGTTAAGGCTGGATTTAAAATATTCATTCCAGTACCTCCAAATACTTCTTTACCAATTACAACCCCAAAAGCTACTGCTACTGCTAGCATCCATAATGGTAAATCAATTGGTACAATTAACGGAACTAACATTCCCGTTACTAAGTACCCTTCTTCTATCTCGTGTCCTTTTATAATACAGAAAACAAATTCTATAGCTAAACCAACTACGTATGATACAATTACTAAAGGTAAAATTTTAACTGCTCCAATAAATAAATTATCTAAATTCCAAAAGTCAGTACTAAAAAAAGACATCCCTTCTGTAAATCCATTTACCGCTGCATTGTGTTGATACCCTGCATTAAACATCCCAAAAATTAAACATGGCACTAATGCCATAATTACAGTATTCATGGTACGTTTTAAATCATCAGCTGCCTTTATATGAGTTCCTCCGTGAGTCGTTTCATTTGGCAGGTATAAGAATGTATGGAAACCATTAAATAGCGGTGCCATTTTGGTTCCTTCATACTTCTTTTTTAAATTATGTAAATTTTGTTTTAAGCCCATAATCTTATCCTAGTTCTTCTCTCATTAAATCTAATCCTTCACGAATTATTTTCTGGTGAGGTTGTTTAGATACACAAATAAATTCTGTTAATGCAAAATCTTCAGGTGCAATTTCATATGCTCCTAATCCTTCCATTTCATCTAGATCTTTATACATACAAGCTTTTAAAAGTTGCATAGGATAAATATCTAATGGAAATACTTCTTCAAAAGCTCCTGTCACTACAAAAGCTCTGTGCTCTCCATTTGTATTTGTATTTAGATCGTATTTTTTCTTAGGATTTAACCAAGAAAATGTTAACGCTCTTGAAGTTGATACTTTATTAAAAACTGGTTTATTCCAACCAAATAATTCATAATCATCTCCTTCAGGAATTGCAGTAATTTGATTAGCATAGTATCCTAAGAAATCATTACCACTTACTTGTAATCCACTTAAAACGTTTCCGCTAATTACACGAGCATTATCAGCATTTAAATTCCCTTTAACAACATCCTCTATTTGAGCACCTGCTAAAGCAGTTACATATTGAGGTTTATTAAATTTAGATCCAGTTAAGGCTATTGTTCTTCTAAGGTTCAACTTCCCTGTTAATAACAATTCTCCAATTACTACTAAATCTTGCGGAGTTACCACCCAAACAACTTCTCCTTTGTTTATTGGATCAATTTGTGCTATTTGAGTACTCGCATTCCCTACTGGGTGTGGTCCTGAAACTTTATGTAACTCAACTCCTTTCGCATCTTTAAAAGGTGATGAAGCTACATTTTCACCAACAGAAACATGTACTTTTCCAGCTGTTAACTTTGTTAAAGCTGTTAAAGCAACTTGCAATTCTGATTCTTTTCCTTTTAAGGAATAATCATAATCTCCTGCTAAAGGTGCACTAGCATAAGCGGATACAAAAATTGCTTTTGGAGCTTGATTTGGATTGGCTACCACATCATAAGGACGTTGTTTGATAAATGGCCAACATCCTGAAGCAAAAAGGTGATTTTTCACCTCTTCTCCAGACATTGCCTCAACATCTTTTTTACCAAAATCTTTGTATTCCTGCTTACCATCAGCAGTGATTTTAATTGCTAAAACTTTTCTTCGTGCTCCACGAACGATTTCTGAAATTTTTCCGCTTACAGGACTAGGAAATAACATACGCTCATCACTTTTGTTATAAAAAAGTGCTTCTCCCGCTTTTACTTCTGTACCTTCTTTTGCTAAAATTTTTGGAATAACGCCGTGAAAATCATCTGGTCTTACAGCAAAAACACTACCTAAAGAAAGTTCGGTAGTTACCTGTTCTGCTTCGCCAACGAGTTTGATATCCAAACCCTTTTTAATACGGATGTCTTTTGACATAGTAACTGATTAATTTGATTTTCTTAAAAACACGCAAATTTAAAAATTTTGAAAACCACATAAGAGCAAATCCTTTCTTATCTTCAAGAAACAGCTTTATTTATACTTATTCTAAATAAAAAATGTTTTTTTGGCTTATATTTTGATACTTTTGTTTACTATGATTAGAAATATTTTCATTTTACTTTTTTTTCTGACAATTAACCAAATTATTTCTCAGAATATCAAAACAATACAATTAAGACAAGTTAACAATTTAAATAATTTTAGTTCTATTGTTAGCTTAGGAAATGTATTAGAATTATCATTTGATGATTTAGATGCTGACAATAAAGAATACACTTATAAAATTGAACACATGACTCATGATTGGAAACCTAGTAACATGACTAGCAACCAATACATTAATGGATTTGAGCAAAATACAATTATAAATGTAACTAACTCTTTTAATACATTACAACCTTACACACATTACTCTGTAAAACTACCCAATGAAAATACTATAATAACTAAAAGTGGAAATTACTTAATATCAATATTAAATGAAGATTACGAAGTAGTATTTACACGTCGTTGTATATTTTATGAAAACATTAGCACTGTAGGTGTTTCTGTTATCAGAAGTAGAAATACCTCAAAAAACAAACAAGAGCAAACAGTACAATTTTTAGTAAATCATTCTAATCTACCAATTAACAACCCAAGTCAAGAAGTAAAATCTGTTCTCATACAGAATAACGATTGGAGTACAACTATTAGAAACATACAACCTCTTTTTATAAAACCTCAACAATTAATTTACAATCATACACAAATCACTAATTTCTCTGGGAATAACGAGTTTTTAAATTTCGATACTAAGTATGCAAGAAATACAAGTTTAAACATTGCTAAAGTAGAAAGAGACAACGTTTATAACTCGTATTTATTTACTGATGAACCAAGAGCTGACAGACCTTATACATACAATCCAGATATCAATGGACAATTTGTTATAAAAACCTTAGATGCTCAAGAAACGAACACTGAAGCTGATTACACACTTGTGCATTTTTCTCTTTTTGTCGAGGAAGAATACACAAACGAAGAAGTATACGTATATGGTGCTTTTAATAATTTTGAGCTTAAAAAAGAGAATAAAATGACTTATAATAACTCAAATAACACTTATGAAACTGCAATATTGCTTAAACAAGGGTTTTATAATTATTCTTATGCAGTTGTTAACAATTCAAAAGAAGTTAACTTAAGCAAAGTAGACGGGTCATTCTTTCAAACTGAAAATGAATACACTGCCATTATTTACTACACCCCTTTTGGTGGTTTTTACGACAGAGTAATAGGAGTTGGCAACGGATATTTTAATCAAAATAGATAATAATACTTCTACAAATTTGTGGAAATTTATATTTTGTATTATATTTATTATATGTTTCAACAAAAAACAAAAGGCATAAAAATATCGGTAAAAACAATGTACAACGGAACCATATACCGTGGTTACCTACCTTATTATGCTTTTAGTTACTTCATTACTATAGAAAACAAATCAGAAAAAACTGTTCAATTACTTGAGCGCTTCTGGACTATTTTCGATTCACTAAACAACACAGAATACATAGAAGGAGAAGGTGTTATAGGCCAAACACCTATCATTACACCTAATGGCGTGTACAACTACAAATCCAATTGTTTTCTACTGTCTCCAATAGGCTCTATGAGTGGAAAATATAAAATGATTGACACTAATTCTTCCAATGAGTTTTTTGTTAAAATACCAACTTTTCAACTTACTACAACACCAACTCTTAATTAAATGGCTAAAAAGAATAAGTTGCCAATTGTAAAAGATCCTAATTGCTTAAACTGTGGCTATCCCTTTAATCAAAACGAAAAATTTTGCCCTGAATGTGGTCAAAAAAACAAAGGAAGCAAAGTTACTTTTGGAAGTTTCATGCGTGAAATGTTTAGTGGCTTTTTCTCATGGGACGCTAAATTTTGGAGAACCTTATTCCCTTTACTAATTAAACCAGGTAAAGTTTCTAAAGACTATATAAACGGTAAACGTAATAAATACACCAACCCTTTTAGATTTTACCTAGCCACCTCTATTATATTTTTCATTTTAATAGGCTTAAAAGAGAATTACAAAAAATATCAAACTTTGAGAAGCGAGAAGAGTATGCCCTCTTCTGAATTGGCCATAAATATTGGCAAAGGAAACAAAAAAGCTCCTCTTCAAGATGAAGTAATAAAACAATTAGACAATACTAATAAACTTATAGATTCTATTGAAAAAACCAACATTCCAAAAGACTCAATAAGAACTGACTCTGTTAATCATAATTTCATCAATTATGACAGGTCTTTTATTGACGGTGAAAAACTTCAAAAATTTATCACTTTCAACAAAGACAATCCTAATACAGATATTGATGTAGCTCTTGACAGTTTAAAAATGAAAAAGAATTTTTCAAACAGGTTCTGGTATTCAAGAAGCAAAATTATTAATGGTTTTATGACTAACAAAAACGAAGCAAAGAAATTTACTCAAAAAATGGTTTCTTATACATCAATAGCTTTGTTTTTGTTACTTCCAATTTTTACGCTGTCATTAAAGTTTCTTTACATTCGACGTAAATTTACTTATGTAGAGCACTTAGTTTTTGTTTTCCATATTCAAACAGTATTCTTTTTACTCTTAATTATTTTTACAATAACTAGTTTTTTCAAAGTAATTAACAGTAATCAAATGTTACTAACTTTTTTATTCCTGTTTTTATTATACTTGTTTTTAGCTATGAAGAATTTCTACAAACAAAAAGTCATAAAAACTTTTATAAAGTTTTGCTTTGCAAATTTCGTTTTCATGCTATTAACTGCGTTTGGTATTATGGCAATTTCAACCATAACATTTGCATTATACTAGAATATCACTTTAAAAACTGATACATAAAGTTTTGAGATTTATTCTTCAAGCTAATCTCAATTGTTACATCATTTTGACTTGTAACATTGGCTTTAATGTTTTCTATTAATCGAAAGTATTTATTAGATATGTTGTAAATTCCTCTATTAACTTTATTATATTCTTCGACATTAAAGAATAAAGTAAACTTATCATTAGCGTTACTTTCCTTTTTCAAAGGCTCTTTTGAAGAATACAAGAGCACTCCTAATTTATCTTCATTTATAAATGTTGTGAATAAAGGGTTCATGGTAAACACTTTTTTTGAACCTATTGTTTTAACAGCTTTTTTTGACGTTAGATATTTATAAAAAGCATCTGTCTTATTTAAATACAAGCTTACATTCGGATTTCTTTTCTTCTGAACAGATTTCTTTTCTACCTTATTAAAATCATCATCATACTCATATGTAACTATTGTATCTATTTCTTCTTTAAACCCCTGTAAATTTAACTCAAAACCACCATTCCAAGATGTACTCAATGAGTCTAATGACATTGTAGTTAATTTCTTAAAAGATTCCTTATTTGACTTTTCTATAAGATTAGAAATAAACCCCACTTTTAACTTACCAGTAACATGAGCCATTTTTCCAGCTTTAAATCGAGTTTGATGCGGTAAAAATATATTATTCACCTCTCCAATTACCCCAGTTAAATTTAGTACCTGCTTGTTAATTTTAATTTCAAAAAAATCATCTTGCTTAGTAGCTAGAGTTAGTAATCCTTTACTTTCTCTAATCTTCTGTATAATTAAATCTTCATCAGTTAAATACTCTTTAACATTCAATACAGCTGCTAATTTTATTTCTATATTTTCAACCTTCTTTAATTTAATAAGCACCTTCAAGTTATCATCCGACAATACATAAACAATATTTTCAGATTCGTAATATCTAAAATTTTGACCTGTTTTTTCCTTGAATCCTTCTTGTTCAAAAAACTCGATTAAAGTTTTTTTCTCTTTAACTTTTATAGCACTACTTACCCAAACTCCCTTCAAATTTTGATAGTTCGTATAAAAAAACAAATCAGCAGGAATTTCAACTTGATCTAACAATGCGATTTTTCTCACTTTAGTACTAGAAGATGATGTACTCTTTTTTGAGTTAAAATAAGAAAAAGGATGACTTATAATATCGGTAACTACATTATACTCTATTGCTCTTAAATTAACACGAACAACAGCCTCCGCTGTATTCGGTATTACCTTATTAACAACAACGGTTGGGTTATATCTAAAATACCCAACCGTTATTAGTATACACCCTATAATTAAAATGGTATAACTTATTTTTTTTATCATAAATTTTATTTAGCCATGCTATTAATAAACTTAAACAACAATTTTAACGTATTTTCTTCATTCCCTTTTGTGTTTAGTTTAACCTCAGCAGACACTTGGTTTCCTTTCATTTTTGAAACTCTAAAATGCATGTCTTCTATATTTTCATTTGAAAATAAAACCATTTTACTTTCTTTTTTCCCAATAAATTCTTTTGGTACTCTGTTTACAATTTCATTAATATCTGCATATAAAACACTTGAATTTCTTTTTATTAATTTAGAATGTTTACTTGAATTATACCCACCTCGTCCAAAACTAATATTCATTGCTCTAGTTTTTGAAGTTGTAATATATAAAACTTCATTTTTTACTACTGCAAATAAACCAAAAGGAAGTTTTTGACCTTTTAAATCGAATTCGTAAATATTGTTGACTTTATCAAGAACCTTATATTTTTGACCTAATCTTAATACTTTATTTAACAATTTCTCTTCTTTAGAGCCAATCATTAAAGTAAAATCTGGCACAACAGTTTCTTTTGTTTTTATTATTTCTTTTTTCTTGTAATCTTCATCATACTTGTAAGTAGTATATTCAACTTCTTTCTTAGCAAAATCATTCAATACAAAAAGAGCATCACCTGTAACTAATCGTCCTATTGCTTCTTCATCTATTATTAATGACAATACATTCCCAGCGATATCTATTTCTTCATTAAATTTAGGAAGAATCCCTCCATACATTTTATTCATTAATTCAGGATATTGAATCAATAATTCTTTCGTACTCATAGAAACACTCCAAAATGCTAATACATTATTATGATCGAAACCTTTTATTAAATCATTATCCATTCTTTTATTATAAATCTTTTTAAAAGATTTTTTCATATCAGAATTTACAGTCATATCTAATAAAACACTTGCATTGTTTTTATCAAAAAACAAATTGGCAGTAACCTCATCTATACCGTATATATTATTATTTTTTTGAGGCATAAAATAAGACATTGATCTGTACATTTTACTACCAAAAGAACTAATAAAATTAGACATCATAATTCCATAATTACGAACCCAAAGTGATGCAGAAGCATTTTTCTTCTTTCCTCTTTGAAATTTTGAATTTAATGCAATAGAGTTAGAAGGACGGTTATTTAAAATTTCAAAAGCTTTCTTCTTCACCCACTCATTCACAATTCTTCTTTTAAAAGAATAACTTTTCTCTCCCTCTTTTTTTAACTTATTTAATCGCTCTTTATGGTCGTTAAAATAACTATATGATTTACTACCGTCAACCATTAAAAGAAACTCATCATTCCAAATGGTAAAATCACTATAACCTTCTATATAATTATAGCCATTTTCTCTTTTTATTTTTTTTACTTTCCTTTTACTTAAATTAGATTCATATTCTTTTCTATTATAAATTTCGGCTAGAAAAGAATGATAAGTAACACTATCAGTCTGTTTAAAGAAATAATATGCATTTGATTTTATATTAACTCCCGCTTTACTAACTGAACTTACTTTATTTTCTCTTTTTCTATTAATATTTTTCAATATTTCTTTACCAATCATACTATTATCCATCTCCGAAACACTAATTAACTTGAAGATATTTTCAGCATTAGCAGTAATAACCACATCAGCTGTATTAGGTATTTTAGTTTCAAGTTTTTGAGCTTGAACAACAGTTATGCTTACTAAAAGCAGGGTAGCAATAATTTTTTTCATAATAAGTTTTAATTCTGTAATTGTATTTTATTTTTGATTGTTTGTTTATTCGTAATTATATCTTGAGCTTTAACTCGTAACATAATTGCTTTTTTACTTTTTGATATTCTTGCTTGAGTATTTGTTGATGACAGTATTGGATTATCAAAACGATATATTCCTGTATAAGTAGCAGTTTCAAAAACTTTACGATCTTTCATTTTTGTTTTTTGAAACTCTTTACCAATGTTAAAATGATGACTGCGCGTGAATGTTTTATTCTTTTTATTATAAGTAAAGTGTTTATTCTTCTTTATAGCTAAAGCTTCTCTTTTAGAACTAAACGTTAACAATACTTCATTAAGGGCTTCTACATTGTCAAAATCACATGAAATAGTAACTATAAACTCATCAAAATTCAATGTGTTTTTTACATTATGAATCCCTTTTGTTTTCTCTATTTTATTAACCATCTCGGTTAATTTATTTTTAATTGTTTTTTTCGTAGGAACTTTATATCCATTAACACTATCTAACAACATAATAGAAGCAATTTTAGTTTTACTTTTACTTAGGTTAATTGTTAAAGTAGCACTTCCCGATCCATCTTTATTAAAAGTTATTTCTTCTACAAACTCGAAACAACTAGTACATAAAAAGAGAGACAGCAGAGAGAAAAATAATAATAGTTTTTTGCTCATAACATATTTTTTGCAAATATATTAAAAGTCTTTAGTACAACACTTCTATTTTAAAAGTTCTAAATTGTTTTTAGCATCTAAAAAGTCAAAATATTCCATAGTTATAGTAGTATTATTCTTCATAATTGAAGTTACACTTACAGTTTCCACATATTTTCTCTTCATTTTTAAAGAAGTTTCTTTATTCCCTTTTGATTCATCTTGATGAAAATTTAAAATATCTTCTTGCTCAAATTGTTTATTCTTTTCTAACCAATTTGCAAACCACTCTTCACGAAGCTGTTTCATTTCATTTGTATACAACATTGACGACGACCATATCTTAGGTTTTTTATCTAAGCCCTTAAAGTGTATTTTTTCTCCATCCCAAATCAATTCAAAAATAGAAAGTTTCTCTTCCCAATCAATCAAAATAACAGTAAATGGTTCAATTTCATTAAAATCAAACGCTCTAATTTCAAGAATTACATCATCCGATTTTAGTAACATTTTCACAATAACACCTCTGCTTTTCTTATAATTACCAGTTCTGTTATGTTTTACAAAAGCACCATTCAATAAACAAACTAATCGCTTTTTATTACTTAATCCAACCCAAGTACCTCCTGCTAATTTATCTTTAGGATACGTTAACTCTACTCCATTTTCAATATAGCTTTTTGGAGGAATCGTTTTCCTAATTGGACTTTCATCTCTATTTGATGTTAATATAAAATCATGATCTCCTAAAGGTAAATAAGTTACCGTACACATATAGTCTTCAATTTTGATTAATAAGACGCAAAAACAGCTTAGTTATTACTAAAAATAAATGTTAACTTTGCCCTTTAAAATTAATCTAATTTAACAAACAACATATAAAATGGCAAGAGGATTTTTTAATGTTCCAAAGGCAGTTAACGAACCTGTTAAAGGATACGCTCCAGGATCTCCAGAAAGAGAAGAGTTATTAGCAACGTATAAATCTATGTTCAATAGTACTATAGATGTACCAATGCATATTAACGGAGAGGAAGTTAGAACAGGAAATACTAGAAACATTACCCCTCCACACGATCATAAACACGTGGTTGGTCAATACCATACAGCAGATAAATCTCACGTAGATACTGCAATTAGTACAGCTTTAGCTGCAAGACAAGAATGGTCTAGCACTAGTTGGACAGAACGTGCAACTATCTTTTTAAAAGCTGCAGAATTATTAGCAGGTCCTTACCGTGCTAAAATGAATGCTGCAACTATGATTGCTCAGTCTAAAAATGTACACCAAGCTGAAATTGATGCAGCTTGTGAAATGATTGACTTTTTCCGTTTTAATGTTCAGTACATGACTGACATTTTCAAAGATCAACCTGGTTCTGCTCCTGGAATATGGAATAGAGTAGAATACAGACCATTAGAAGGTTTTGTATATGCAATTTCACCTTTTAACTTTACATCTATTGCAGCTAATTTACCAGCATCTGCAGCTTTAATGGGGAACGTTGTTGTTTGGAAACCTTCTGATCATCAAGCTTACTCTGCACAAGTAATTGTAGATTTATTTAAAGAAGCTGGTTTACCTGATGGTGTAATTAATGTTGTATACGGTGATCCAGTAATGATTAGTGATACTGTTTTATCTTCTCCAGATTTCTCTGGATTACACTTTACAGGATCTACACACGTTTTCAAAGATTTATGGAAACAAATTGGAAACAACATTCACACGTATAAAACATACCCAAGAATTGTAGGAGAAACTGGTGGTAAAGATTTTATTTGGGCTCACAATTCATCTAACCCTTTACAAGTTGCAACTGCAATAACTAGAGGTGCTTTTGAATACCAAGGACAAAAATGTTCAGCAGCTTCACGTGCATACATCCCTGCTTCAATGTGGGAAGAAGTAAAAGGTCATTTAATAGCTCAAACTAGTGAATTAAAAATGGGATCTCCTGAAGACACTAATAACTTTGTTAATGCTGTTATTCATGAAGGTTCTTTTGATAAAATAGCTAGTTATATTGATGCTGCAAAAACTGACGCAGACGCTGAAGTTATTATTGGTGGAAACCATGATAAATCTGTAGGATACTTTATTGAACCTACAGTAATCGTTGCTAAATCTCCAACTTATGCAACAATGACAACTGAATTATTTGGCCCTGTTATGACTATTTTCGTTTACGAAGATGCAGAATGGGAAGCTTCATTAAAATTAGTTGATGAATCAACTGAATATGCATTAACTGGGGCAATTTTCTCTACTGACAGATACATTGTTGAAAAAGCATCAAAAGCTTTAGAAAATGCAGCAGGTAACTTCTATATTAACGACAAACCAACTGGTGCAGTTGTAGGACAACAGCCTTTTGGTGGAGGTAGAGCTTCCGGAACAAACGACAAAGCTGGTTCAGCTCAAAACTTGTTACGTTGGACATCTGTTCGTTTAATTAAAGAAACACTTGTAACTCCAACAGATTATAAATACCCTTTCTTAGGTTAAGATATAAACATCAATAATTTTAAAACCTCATCATTTCATGGTGAGGTTTTTCTTTACAACAAACTCTACACTTACTTTAACAGTATTGAGAACCAATATTATGTATATTTATCGTCATCTAAAAACAAATGCAAATACATTAAATAATGATAAAAAACATTCTACTCTTTATAATTATAACTCTCTTTATTTCTTGTAATACTGAAAAAAAAGAGAAGGCAACCTCTTTAAATGTTCCTTTTGAAAAATTTGAACTAGACAATGGTCTTCAAGTTGTATTACATACTGACAAATCTGACCCTGTTGTTGCTGTAGAGCTTATGGTTCATGTTGGCTCAGCTCGTGAAATAGAAGGAAGAACAGGTTTTGCACATTTATTTGAACACTTATTATTTTTAGAGTCTGAAAATTTAGGAAAAGGTGGATTAGATAAAATGAGTGCACGTATTGGTGGTTCAGGAGCTAACGGATCTACTTCTAGAGATAGAACAAATTATTTACAAACGGTACCAAACGATGCTTTAGAAAAAATGATTTGGGCAGAAGCTGACAAATTAGGTTGGTTTATTAATACTGTTACCGAACCTGTTTTAGCTAAAGAAAAACAAGTAGTAAAAAATGAAAAAAGACAAAGTGTTGATAATCGCCCTTATGGATTTAATCAACAAATTATAGATCGTAATTTATACCCTAAAGATCACCCTTACAATTGGCAAGTAATTGGCTCTTTAGAGCATTTGCAAAATGCTACATTACAAGATGTAAAAACATTTTTTAAAAAATGGTATGTTCCAAACAATGCTACCTTAGTTTTATCAGGAGATTTCGAAATTGCAAAAGCTAAAGAATGGATTCATAAATATTTTGATGAAATTCCAAGAGGTGAAGAAATTAAACCTTTAACTAAAAGACCAGGAAAAGTAAGTGAATCGAAATTTTTATACTATGAAGATAATTTTGCTAGGTTACCAATGTTAACACTTGCGTGGCCAACTGTAGAACTGTATCATAAAGACGCTTATGCATTAGATATTTTAACTGAATATTTATCTCAAGGAAAAAAAGCCCCTTTAAATAAAGTTTTGATTGACGATTTAAAGCTTACTTCCTCTACAAGTATGTGGAATTGGTCTTCAGAATTAGCTGGTCAAGTTCAATTAGGTGTTCGAGGTTTTAACAAAGTAAACTTAAATGAAATAAAAGAAGGTATTAATACTGCTTTTCAAAGTTTTGAAAAAGAAGGGATTTCTAATGAAGATTTAAACAGGATTAAAGCTGGTTTAGAAACTAGTTTTTATGCAAGTTTATCTAGTGTACTTGGAAAAGGATCTAATTTAGCTTCATATAATACATATGCTGGTGATCCTGGGTTTATAAATAAGGAAATTGACTTAACCTTAAATGTAACCAAAGAAGATATAATGCGTGTATATAACACTTATATCAAAGGGCAACATTTTATTGCAACAAGCTTTGTTCCTAAAGGAATGGTGAATCTTGCTTTAAATAACTCTAAAGAAGCAATTATAAAAGAAGAAAAAATTATTATAGGAGCTGAAGAAAAATTTGATCCAAAAATCGCAGCACAATACACTAAAACACCTTCCAAAATTAACCGTTCTATAGAACCTCCATACGGAAAATCTCCTTCTTTAAATGTCCCTAATGTTTGGAACAATGAAGTAACCAATGGTATTAAAGTTTTTGGAATTAAAAACAGTGAAGTGCCACTGGTTCGTTTCAACCTGGTAATTGACGGTGGCCAATTATTAGAAAAACTTGACAAACTGGGTGTTGCAAACCTAACAGCACGCTTAATGAATAGAGGTACAAAAAACAAAACAGTAGCTGAATTAGAAGAAGCAATACAAAAACTTGGAGCATCAATTAGGGTTTCTTCTTCTAAAGAAAACATCACTATAAGTGGAACCACTTTAGCTAAAAACTATGTTAAAACTATAGCATTGGTTGAGGAAATATTGTTAGAGCCTCGTTGGGATACAACTGAATTTGAATTAATCAAAAAATCTGTAGTAGGTAATTTACGTCAACAAGAAGCTAGCCCTACAACCATTACACGAAATATATATAATGAATTGATTTACGGAAAAAACAACATAAGGTCTAAAAACACATTAGGTACAATTAGTTCTGTAGAAAAAATCACTTTAAGTGATTTAAAATCATTTTACTCAAATTACATCTCTCCTTCTGTTACAAAAATGCATGTAGTTGGTGATATTAATAAAGAAGAAGCACTTATACCTTTAAAAGGTTTAACAACTAAATGGGTTTCTAAAGAAGTAACTATTCCAGTATTTAAAACCCCTGAAGCGCCGAACAAACCTACCATTTATTTTTATGATGTACCTAAAGCAAAACAATCCGTTATTAGTTTTGGAGCGCCTGCTTTAGCTGTAACTGACAAAGATTATTATCCTGCAACAGTAATGAATTATATTCTTGGTGGTGGTGGTTTTGCTTCTCAATTAACTCAAGAGTTAAGAGAAGGAAAAGGATATACCTATGGGATATTTTCTCAATTCTCAGGAACAAAAGCTGCTGGTCCTTTCACCATTTTCAGTAGAGTTAGAACTAATGTTACTTTAGAATCGGCTCAATTAGTTAAAAAAATAATTACAGAGTACCCTACTAATTTCTCTAAAAAAGATTTAGCAACTACAAAAGGTTTCTTAATAAAAAGTAATGCTAGAAGATTTGAAACCATGGGAGCTAAACTAAACATGTTAGAAAACATTAGCACCTATAATCTAAATGCTGATTATGTAAAAGATAGAGAAAAAATTGTTAATGAAATGACTATAGAAAAAGTTCAGGAATTAGCAAAAAAATATGTTAACCCTAATAAAATGATTTGGTTATTTGTTGGTGATGCTGAAACACAATTAGATCGTTTAAATGAATTAGGTTTTGGTAAACCTATTTTACTAAATAACACCAAAGAAAAAATTAAACTTTAATTATTTCAAAATATTTTTTTTGATAAAGCAACCTCTTAAAGAGGTTGCTTTTTTTTACTTTTCTACATATCCTTACAATCGTTATAATTTTGAATTGATATATTCATAAAATTAATCTTCAGTTTTAACCTACCTTTGCAAAAAAAACAATTAATGCAATTTTCAGATTTCCCTATACATACAACCATACTAAAAGCTCTTACTGAAAGTAAATACCACACAGCTACTCCTGTTCAGCAAGAAGTTATTCCTTTAGTTATAGATAAAAAAGACGTTGTTGTAACGGCACAAACTGGAACTGGAAAAACTGCAGCGTTTGCTTTACCTATTATTCAAGGGCTGCTTAAAGAACAAGATGCAGAAAAAGGCGGTAAAAAAATTAAAGCATTAATTATTACTCCTACTCGTGAATTAACAATACAAATTCATGAAAGTTTTAACATGTATTCAAAATATACAAATTTAAGAAGTACAGCTGTATATGGAGGAATGCCTACCGCTCCTCAAAAAGATGTATTAAATAAAGGTGTTGATATTTTAATAGCTACTCCTGGAAGATTAATTGACTTACATAAACAGAGTGCTATTGATTTACGTTTATTAAAAACTCTTGTCTTAGATGAAGCTGATTTAATGCTTGATATGGGCTTCATAGATGATGTTAAACGAATAGAAGAGTTATGCCCTCGCAAGAAACAAACATTACTATTTTCTGCAACCATGCCAGAAAAAATAACAGAGTTAGCAAACTCAATGTTATACAAACCAAAAAAAGTAATAATTGCTCCTTCAGGAAGTACTTCAAAAAACATAGGGCAATTATTATATTATGTTCCTAAAAAAAATAAAACCGATTTATGCTTACATTTATTACGTAATACAATTAACGGTAAGATTATCATTTTTAGACGTACCAAAATTGGTGTTGATAAATTAGAGCAAACACTTGTAAAAAACAACTATAAAGTAACCAGTTTACATGGTGACAAAACCCAAGCATTGCGAAATAAAGCTATTGAAGATTTCAAAGAAAAAAAAGCTACAATTTTAATTGCAACAGATGTTGCTGCTCGTGGTATTGATATTAGCAAGGTAGATGCTGTTATTAATTTTGATTTACCTAACATTCCAGAAACCTATGTTCATAGAATAGGTAGAACTGGTAGAGCTGGTAAATCAGGTATTGCTTTTTCATTATGTAGTGCTGATGAAACTTCATACATAAAAGCAATTCAGGAAGTTTTAAAAAGGTCTATTACTGTTATAGAGGATCATCCTTTTCCTTTAGTAAAACCCAAACATATTAAACAACCAAATACAATTAGTAAAAATAAAAAAGGACGAAAATCTACAAACTCTAAAAAAAACAAAAAACGTTGGTATTAATATATCCAAGTATTTTTTAAATATTCTCAAATTTAGTATTTCCAAAAAAAATTAGTAAATTTATAAACTAAGTACATTATCCCCTTATTAATGGAAAGTTTAAATCAATTTACTCAAGTTTTGGGTTTACGTAGGGCTAAACACTTTTTACGAAGAACCTCTTTCAATTTTACCAGCGAAGTTTTAGATGATTTCTCTAAATTAACACCAGAAGAAGCATTTAATAAACTTACTTTACAACAAAATAATAAATGGATAGAACCCTATGATCCATTACCTACAAGTGCTCCTGATGGAAATTGGACATCATCTACTAAAAAACCTACCGATTTTTCTGGTCAATCTAGAAAACGGAGAATTGTAACCTCTTGGTGGTGGTATAATGCAATTACTCAAAATTCTTTAAAGCAAAAACTTACTTTCTTTTTACATACCTCCTTTACTGTTTCAAAAGATGGAGGAGCTGGTACTTCTACGCACTTTTTTGATCATTTACGTCTTTTAGAACATTATGCTTTTGGAAATATAAAAGCTTTATCAAAAAAAATAACATTTGATAATGCAATGTTAGATTATTTGGATAATACAAAAAACAATGCGAATAATCCTAACGAAAATTATGCCCGTGAGTTTCTTGAATTATTTACCATTTTAAAAGGTCCTCAAAAAGGAAGTGGAGATTATACAAATTATACTGAATTAGATATTCAACAAACCGCTAAAGTTTTTTCAGGTATAAAAACACAGGTAGATAGGAGTTTAATAGATACTGACACCAATTTACCCAAGGGGAGAATTGTTATAAACCAGCATGAAAAAAATGATAAAACTTTTAGTGATGCTTTTAACAAACAAATAATTAAAGGTCAAAATACTGAAGCAGGAATAGAACAGGAACTGGATGATTTTGTTGAAATGATATTCTCTAAAGAGGCAACAGCAATTTCTTTTTGCAGAAAACTATATCGTTTTTTTATAAAAAGCGAATGGAATGATGAGGTTGAAAATTCTATAATAAAACCATTAGCTACTGAATTAAAAAATGGTAATTATGAAATATTACCAATTGTTAAAAAACTACTCATATCTAAACACTTTTTTGATGTAAGTGATTCAAATCCGAGTGATGAAATTATTGGAAGCATTATTAAAAGTCCGCTTCAATTAATCAGTGAAACCATCTCTTTTCTTAAATTAGAAATTCCTGACCCTGTAAATAATAGCGGTGAATTTTATACTTTTTTCAACTTTATTCATAGTTCTTTTCTAGCTGCATCAGGAATGAATTTATGGTCACCCGATTCTGTTGCTGGTTACCCTGCACATTATCAAGAACCCGATTTTGATCGTCATTGGTTTTCTTCTAATACTGTATTAGCAAGATACAAAATGATTGAAAGCTTAATTACAGGGAGAAATAAAGTTGGAAATAATGGAAGAATTCAAGTAAGTATTCATCTTCCTTCCTTTGTTAAGGATACCATAAAAAATGCTTCAGATCCAATTGAATTAATTACTGAACTTTCTGGCTACTTATACCCTGAAGTTATTTCTGAGGAAAGAAAAAACTATTTTGCTGAAAATTTACTAGAAGGATTCCCTAATTACTATTGGACTAGTGCTTGGGTAGCCTATACCAATGGAGGTGATGATACTATTGTAAAATCGCGTTTAGATTCTTTAATAATAAGAATGGTAAATACTCCTGAATATCAATTAATGTAATATCTAAATATTCTTTTAAATACATCCCCTTACAATGAAAAGAAGAAATTTCATAAAATTAGCATCCTCAGTATCAGCCTTAGGTTTAATGCCTTTAGAATTGAGAGCTATGCTAAAAACTGTAGATATAGCAAGCTGTGGCGATCTTTCAAATAGAAAACTGGTTTTAATCAATTTAGCTGGAGGAAATGATGGCTTAAATACTGTAATTCCCTTAAATGTTTACGATGAATATGCGGCACTTCGTCCTACCCTTAAAATACCAACATCTGGGAATAAAAGCTATATTACTTTAGATAATACGTTATCAGATACTCAAAAGATTGGCCTAAACCCAGCACTTACAGGTTTTAAATCTTTATACGATCAAGGCTCTTTAAGAATACTTCAATCTGTAGGTTACCCTTCTCAAAACAAAAGTCATTTTGCTTCAAAAGACTTGTATTCAACAGGAAATGATGGTAATAGTTGGGATAACGGAAACGACTCTGGGTGGATAGGTCGATTTGTTGAAAAATATTATTCAGGAGAGTTAAAAGAAAATTACCCGTTAGGTGTACAAATAGGCTCAACTAAAACTGAGCTGGGATTTCATGGTGAAGATGAACATGGCTTATCTATAAATATTTCTGGTCAAGATCCTTCTGGGTTTTATACTGAATTAAATGGCCTTGGTGGAGTAGCACCCACAAATATTCCAAATTCTGATTTTGGAAAAGAATTAGAATATATTATCAATGTAAATTCTTTATCAAACCAGTACTCTCAATCTATTTCATCAGCCTTCAATAAAGGTAAAAACATTGCTACTTATCCTGATACCGATTTATCAAATCAATTAAAAACTGTAGCTCGTTTAATTAGCGGAGGCTTACAATCTAAAGTTTATATGGTTCGTATAGGAGGATTTGACACTCATAACAATCAAAACCAAGCTTCTGGAGATGTTGAAGGAAAACATTACAATTTATTAAAAACTGTTTCTGATGCAGTTGAAGTATTTATGAGTGATTTAACTTCACAAACTATAGCTGATGATGTGGTTGGTTTAACTTTTTCTGAATTTGGGAGAAAGGCTAAAGAAAATGGAAATTTAGGTACTGATCATGGAGAAATAGCACCTATGTTTGTTTTTGGGAAACCTGTAAACGGAGGAGTATCTGGTAATAATGTAGATTTAACTGAAGCTATATCTGGTAATAATTACCAACTAGAAACAGTTCAATTTGACTACAGACAAGTATTAGGCACCTTACTTCAAAATTTTTTAGGTGCCAGTAATTTGGTAATTGACAATGCTTTTTTTAACAACACAACCAGTCAAAGTTTCTCTGATTTAAAAATAAATGAATTATTAAAAAACTCACATTCAGTAGCAACAAATTGTTTAAGTGATACACTTTCTAACAATGATGTAATTTTAAACAACAGCAATAACAAATGGTTAGTACATCCAAATCCATTTAATACTATTATAAACTTAAACTCATTAGAAGATTTTTCAACAGTAAATTATCAATTATACAATAATCAAGGCCAACTTGTTTTACAAAATGTAGTTAAAGGTTTTAATAATAATATTAAAATAGTTGCTCCTAATTTAGCTTCAGGAATTTACTTTTTAAAAATTAAAAATAATGGTAAAACTGAAATACACAAGCTACTTAGGCTATAATCTGTCTATCCTTTAAATTTTATAGGAACATGCACAACCTTTTTGGTTTCAAAAAAATCTTCCTCATAATAATCAGGCAATTCATAAATAGTTGCACTAGGAAAATTAGTTAATTCTTCTGTTAAATCCCCTCCTTTTAAATACAAAATTCCATTTTTAAGTTGGTGATTTTGCTTTTTTTGTACTTTCTTTTTTATCCAACGATGAAAAGTTTCCATTTGAGCTACAGCCCTACTTACTATAAAATCGTACGTTTCATTAACTTCTTCAACTCTTCCGTGAGTTGTTTTTACATTTTCTAAGCCTAAGCCTTCAACAACTTCATCTACTACTTTTATTTTTTTTCCTATTGAATCTACCAAATGAAAATTAGTCTCAGGAAATAAAATAGCTAATGGAACACCTGGAAAACCTCCTCCTGTACCAACATCCATAACATTCGCTCCTGGTTGAAATTGCATTACTTTAGCTATTCCTAACGAATGTAATACATGACGTAAGTATAGCTCGTCAATATCTTTTCTAGAAACTACATTAATTTTCAAGTTCCAATCTTCATACAATTCCTGTAGTTTAGAGAATTGTTCTATTTGTGTTTCCGTTAAATTTGGAAAGTATTTAAGTATGATTTCCATAAAATTGCTAATAAGTTGCAAAAATAGTTAAATGTTAACAAACAATTCCTAACAAAAACTGACGTTTATCATAAAAAACAACAACAAAAAGCATATTTTTGCTCTTTCCTTTAACAAACAATAAATGAAGACAATAAACTTCTCAAGAATAGACAAGCAAAAGTTTTTTAGAACTTTGAATAAAAGAGTTAATACATACTTTAAAGAAAATAACATAAAACGTACTGGTAACTGGAAATTATATACCAAAGCTATCGTTATGTTTTCTTTATTTTTAATTCCTTTTGTTTTTATCTTAACTGTTGACATGTCGCAATGGATTAAATTAATTTTGACCATTGTAATGGGTATTGGTATGGCTGGTGTTGGTATGAATGTAATGCATGATGCAAATCATGAATCATTTTCAAGCAACAAATGGGTAAATAAACTAATGGGTAGTAGTATTTATATTTTAGCTGGAAATGTATATAACTGGAAAGTACAGCACAACGTACTTCACCATACATACACGAATATTAAAGATCATGACGAAGATATTGATGCTGGTAGAATTATCCGTTTCTCTAAACATTCAAAATGGTTAAAAATTCATAAATTTCAAAAATACTATTCTTTCTTTTTATATGGTTTATTAACCATTAACTGGGCTATTACTACCGATTTTAAACAAATGCATAACTATTTAAAAAGAAAATTATCGTATGGTAAATTTCCTAGTCCTGCAACAGAATGGACTAAACTAGTTATCTCTAAAGTAGCGTATTATTCTCTTTGGATTGTATTACCTATTGCAGTTTTAAACATCGTTTGGTGGAAAGTATTAATCGGTTTTTTTGTTATGCATTATACTGCTGGAATTATTTTAAGTGTAGTTTTCCAATTAGCACATGTAGTGCCCAAAACAGAAATGCCTTTGCCTGATGAAAATGGAAATATGAAAAACACTTGGGCAATACACCAATTGTATACTACAGCAAATTTTGCTCCTAAAAATTGGCTTATTAACTTTTATACTGGCGGTTTAAACCACCAAGTAGAACACCATATTTTTCCAAATATTTCTCATGTTCATTATAATAAGTTAGCAAAAATTGTAAAAGAAACTGCCTTAGAGTTTAATTTACCTTATAATGAGTATAGAACAACAAGAAGAGCAATTATTGAGCACTTCAATCATTTGGCTGAATTAGGTAAAAAGCCTCAACTAGCATAATTAAAAAACAACAACGCAATATATAACAATGTCAAACGCATTATCAGACAGAATTAACAGTTTACCTGTTTCCCAAACATTAGCTATGGCAGCTAAAGCAAGAGAATTAAAATCTCAAGGGAAAGACATTATTAGTCTAAGTTTAGGAGAGCCAGATTTTAACACTCCTGATTTCATTAAAGAAGCGGCAATTGAGGCCATTAACCAAGATTATAACTCATATACCCCTGTTGATGGATATGTAGAGCTAAAAGAAGCTATTTGCGCTAAATTTAAGCGTGATAACAATTTAACCTATAGCCCAAATCAAATTGTAGTTTCTACTGGAGCTAAACAGTCAATTGCTAATATAGCTCAGGTTTTATTAAACCCTGGAGATGAAGTTTTATTACCTGCTCCATATTGGGTTAGCTATTCTGCAATTGCTACTTTGTGCGAAGCTAAATTTATTGAAATACCTTCATCTATTGATACTGATTTCAAAATTACACCTGAGCAATTAGAAGCTGCTATCACTCCTAAAACAAAAATGATTTTCTTTAATTCACCAAATAACCCAAGTGGTTCTATTTATAGTGAACAGGAATATAGAGCTTTGGCTGAAGTTTTAGAAAAGCATCCTCAAATTTATATTTTATCTGATGAAATTTATGAGCATATTAACTATGGTAGTGAACTTTTTAGTTTTGCTGCTATTGAAAGTATGTATGATCGAACCATTACTGTAAATGGATTAGCAAAAGCTTTTGCTATGACTGGTTGGAGAATTGGATATATTGGTGCTCCACAATGGATTGCTAAAGCTTGTACAAAAATGCAAGGACAAATCACTTCAGGAACTAATTGTATTGCTCAACGTGCTGCTATTACTGCTGTATTAGCTGAACCTAGTAAAGTGCAATATATGGTTGATGAATTTAAAAACCGTAGAGATATAATGTTGGCTTTATTAGGAAAAGTTAACGGATTTAAATTAAATATACCTGAAGGTGCTTTTTATGTATTTCCTGATATTTCTGCTTTTTTCGGAAAAACTATTAAAGGAAAATTAATTAACAATGCTAGTGATTTTTCTATGTTATTATTAGAAGAAGCTAATGTTGCTACCGTAACTGGTGAAGCTTTTGGTGCTCCTGATTGTATTCGTATGTCATATGCTGCATCTGAGTTACAATTACGTGAAGCTGTTAAAAGAATAAAAGAAGTTCTTAGCTAGTTTAGTAATTAAAAAAGAACTAAAAATATAAAGGCAATGTATTTAATAATACATTGCCTTTTTTTATTAAAACAAGTTAAAATGATTTATTTACTCATTTTACCTGTAGCACAGCTTACAAAAGATTTCGCTTTATGCAGCACTGTATTTTTATCTCCTACCTCTGGATAACCTAGCTTAGATAACTTTTCCTTTACTTTTTGTAAATTTTCTAAAGGAGTATTAACAGCTATTAATGATTTTTCTACATCTACAGTAACTGTATCTACTCCATCAATTTCTAATAATCCTTTTTTTATAGTTGCAGCACAACCACCACACTTTAAGTTTTCTATATATATATCTTGTATCATTTTATTTAGTTTTTTGTTGCCATTGCATATACCCACCTTCTATATTATAAACCTCAAATCCCTTTTTCAATAACGTTTCAGCTGCAATCATACTTCTTCCTCCTGATCTGCAATATAAATATACAGGTTTAGTTTTATCTAGTAGCTTTAAAGCTTCCTTTTCAAAACTTGAAGATGTGACATCTATCTTAATTGCATTTTCAATAATCCCTTTTTGCCATTCAGCAGGCGTTCTCACATCAACTAACTGTATTCTTGAATCACTTTTTAAAACAGTTTCTAATGTATTGGTAGTAATATTTTTAATTTCTTTAGATTGTCCTTTACACCCAGTTAAAAACAATACGGTAATTATAAGTATACTATTTATAAATTTCATTTTTATTTATTTTAATGTTGACGGACACACACCAATTGTTCTTTCTATACTAGTTTCTTTTATAGCTTTATATCCACCAGCAACATCAATTACATGATGATACCCTCTTGCTTTCAATATAGAAGCTGCAATCACTGAACGATATCCTCCAGCACAATGCAAATAAAAGTCTTTATCAACTGGAAATTCATTAACGTACTCATTAATAAAATCTAACGGTGTGTTTGTTACATTAATAATATGATCATTGTTATATTCACCCGGTTTACGAACATCATAAACCGTTACACCTTCTTTTAATTTATTTTCTAAAGTTGTTGCCGAAACAGACTGTAAGGTATCTACTTCATTATTTGTTTTTTTCCAAGACTCAAAACTATTATCTAGATACCCTAAAACATTATCAAAACCTACTCTTGATAATCTTGTTATTGTTGTTTCTTCTTCTCCTTTTGGAGTAACTAATAGTATAGGCTGCTTAACATCTTTTATTAAAGCACCAACCCAAGGCGCAAATGTACCTCCTAAGCCAATAAAAATAGACTTTGGTATAAATCCTTTAATAAACTCCGATTGATGTCTAACATCTAAAATTACAGCGTCAGAATCATTTGCTAATTTTTCAAATTCATTTACTGATAATGCTTTTGATCCACTTTTTATTACATCATCAATTGATTGATATCCCTCTTTGTTCATTTTTACATTCAATGGGAAATATGCAGGAGGAGGTAATAAACCATCTGTAACTTCTTTAATAAACTCCTCTTTGTTCATATCTTCACGTAATGCATAATTAGTTCTTTTTTGTTCACCTATAGTTCCAACAGTTTCTTTACTTAAATTTTTACCACAAGCAGAACCTGCTCCGTGTGCAGGGTAAACAATTACTTCATCATCTAAGGTCATTATTTTTGTTCGTAAACTATCGTATAACAAACCTGCTAACTCTTCTTTGGTCATATCTGCCGCTTTTTGAGCTAAATCTGGTCTTCCAACATCTCCTAAAAACAATGTATCTCCACTAAATATAGCGTGATTATTACCTGCTTCATCTTTTAACAAATAAGTTGTACTTTCCATGGTATGGCCAGGTGTGTGTAAAACAGTAATGGTTATATGTCCAAGTTTAAAAACGTCTCCATCTGTTGCTATATGTGCTTCATATTTTGGTGCAGCTGTAGGACCATATACAATTGTTGCCCCAGTTTTTTCAGCAAGTGTTACATGCCCGCTTACAAAATCTGCATGAAAATGAGTTTCAAAAATATATTTTATTTCACTTTTATTTCTTACTGCTGTATCAATATAAGACTGAACTTCTCTTAATGGATCAATAATAGCTACTTCTCCATTACTCTCAACATAATAAGCTCCTTGTGCTAAACAACCTGTATAAATTTGTTCTATCTTCATAATATTACTCATACGCTTGATGTATGTATTGTGCGTATTTTTTTTGATTTAAATTATCTCCTGTTTTAAAAAATTGTACGGCGCCATTAGCTCTCATGAAAAATTGATCTAAACTTACTACTTCTAACAAACCGCTTCTAAAAAGAGCATCTCTTACCGGCCCTTTAACACCAGCAAAATAAAAATTAACTCCTCTTTTATTATAATATAATATACGCTCTTTAAGCATATCAACACCTGTACTATCAACTCTATTAATACTTTCAGCATCAAGTACTATTAATTTCAATTTCGTTCCTTTTTCTTCAACCAATTCATCTAGCTTATCTCTAAAATAATTAGCGTTAGCATAAAATAATTGGGCATCAAATCTAAAAACTAAAACTTCTTGATCAACAACAACTTCTTTAAATCTATTTTTATTTCTATAAAAATCAGAATTTGGAACTTTTCCTAGTTCAATTACATAAGGCCTAGATGTCCTAAATATTAATAAAATAAGCGACATCCCTACTCCTGTTAAAATACCATACTTAATACCGAAAAAAAGTGTTGAGAAAAAAGTTGCTACTAATAACCAAAAATCAAGATTATTAGCACTCCATAATCGTTTAGCTTCTTTAACATTAATTAAATTAAATACAGCTACTACAATAATTGCCGCTAATATTGTTTTAGGTAAAAAATAAAACACTGGTGTTAAAAACAATAACGTTATGATTACTAACACCACTGATATAAATGCAGCAATTCCAGTTTTTGCACCAGATTCTGCATTAATAGCTGAACGTGAAAAACTTGAAGCTGAAGGATAGGCTTTGAAAAGAGAACCTATAATATTACTTAATCCTAATGCTATTAATTCTTGATTAGGCCTAATACGATAATCATCTTGTTTTGACTCAAGAGTTTTCCCTATAGAAATGGTTTCTAAATATCCTACCATTACTAAAGTTAATGCTATAGGCATTAATTCTTTTATTAATGCAATATCTATAACTGGCATTGCAAAATTTGGTAAGCCAGAAGGTATATTTTTAACTATCTCTACATCTGACCAACTTTTTCCAAAATATTTAACTGTAATAATACCTAATATCACTACAATTAAAGCATTGGGTATTTTTTTATTTACTCTTCTAAAAAATACTATAATCAAACATGCAGTCAGTCCAATTATAGTTGTATTTTTATTATAGTATTGTATTTTATCAAAAATATCTTCTAATAATATATGTATTTGATCACTTTGTAAAAAATCAACTCCTAATAAATTTCTAAATTGATTTAATCCAATTATAAGTGCAACCGCTGAAGTAAATCCGGTGATAACAGGTCGTGAAAGAAAATTAACTATAAAACCTAATTGAAAAACTCCCATTAAAAACTGAATTGTTCCTACAATTAAAGCCAATAATATAGCTATAGCAATATAACTTTCAGAGCCAGCCAATGCAAGAGTTGATACTCCAGTTGCCACAATTAAAGAATCCATGGCTACAGGACCAATAGCTACTTGACGAGAAGAACCAAATATTGCATAAATTAATTGAGGAAAAAGTGCGGCATATAATCCATAGATTGGAGGTAATCCGGCAATTAAAGCATATGCTATTCCTTGAGGTATTAAAACTATAGCAACAGTTATACCAGCAATTACATCTCCTTGTAGTTGTGATTTTTTATAGTTAGGTAACCATTCTAAAATTGGTATCAGTTTTTTAAGTAACTTCATTTTATTTAAAAAAAGTTAATTATTTTAAATTATAGAAAGGAATTGTCCATTCTAAAAAACTCTCTTTCTTATTTTTCTTTTCAATTTTAATTTCATGTACACCTTCAGATAAATTTTTAATATTTATAAAACAAAGTAGTCCAAATTGGTTAGTACGCACATGATTATCATATCTTATAAAATCTACATTCACTTTTTCTCCATCTAGTAGAACTATGTTGTATTTTTTATAACAAGTTGACAAATAATTTGCATAATCATTCTTTTGTTCTTTCTTAGATTTTTCATGATCTTTTACAAATTCACCACAAACTTTATTTCTAATTTTACTTTCATAAGTATATATAGGGATAAAAACTTCTAAAACGTTAGACTCTATTTTATCAGATTGAATTTCAGGAGCCAATAAAAAAGTATTATTTACATTAGCGTCTTTATAATAATTTGAATAAGTTTTATGAACATCGAAAAAATTATTTTCACCTGAAATAACTAAATAAAATATGTTTGTTTTTGCTATTTGTACACTCGTTACAATTCCTCCAGATACTATAAACAAGAATATTAAATATACTAGTGCCTTTTTCTTTTTAAAATTAGATCCAAATACCATTGATACTTGTAAAATACTTTTATAAAGTGGCCCAAAAGACAACATAGAAACGAATTTTACAATCTTAAAGTTAAATGTTTGTAATTTTTCTTTTTCTCTGTTTCTTTTCAAGTTTGCATACAAACCTACAAGAGCTTGAAATATTGAACTTGTAAATATGAATATAGCTGGAATTAAAAGAATATAATGGTTCACATAATCAGAAAGCAAATTATAAACAAATAAATATAAACTTGAAAATAATGCCATATAACCATACATTAATAAAAATGTAAAAGCAACAGAAAAAATAACACTACATAACTCATCAACTTTTTGAATTGAGTCTTTAAGTTTTGGTAAAATTGAAAGAATTTTTTCTGTATAAATTTTTGAATACGCACTATCCTCTATACTATAATCAGGAAACACAGAATTTAAACCTACTAATCCAACCCAATATGCACGTAAGAAAAAATGAATTACAAACATGGACGCTAAAATACTTATAGCTATAAGACCAAAAAGAACTATAAAATAACCGATATAGTATTGTGATGGACTTAAAAAATCTATAAATAAGTTTGTGCTCCAACTTATAAGATCGAAAAGTTTAAAAGAACCAAAAATGGCAATTGCAGAAACTAACAATTCAGCTTCCCAACTTTCATCCTTTAGCCTTTGTAACCAACTTTTAGTATCTTTTTTTTCCATAAATTAAAATAATTCACCTTGGGTTTTTCCTTTTATTCTTCCTAAATGTTTGTAAGCTAAATCTGTTACTTCTCTTCCTCTTGGCGTACGCATTATAAACCCTTGCTGTATTAAAAAAGGCTCATATACCTCTTCTATAGTTTCAGCATTTTCGGCTACTGCAGTAGCCAATGTAGTAATACCTACTGGACCTCCTTTAAACTTATCAATGATAGTAGTTAAAATTTTATTATCCATCTCATCTAGCCCATGAGCATCGACATTCAATGCCTTAAGAGCATATTTTGCAATCTCAATAGTTATTTTACCATCTCCTTTAATTTGAGCAAAATCTCGAACTCTTCGTAATAATGCATTTGCTATACGAGGTGTTCCTCTACTTCTACCTGCAATTTCTATTGCTGCCTCCATTGAAGTTGGTACTTTTAATATAAGTGCACTTCTAAGAAGTATATTACTTAATAATTCAGTTGAGTAATAATGCAGTCTACTACTAATACCAAAACGAGCTCTCATTGGAGCTGTAAGTAAACCTGATCTGGTAGTAGCACCAACTAAAGTAAATGGTTCCAAATTGATTTGTACTGTACGTGCATTTGGCCCAGACTCGATCATTATATCAATTTTGAAGTCTTCCATTGCAGAATATAAATATTCTTCAACAATTGGGCTTAAACGGTGTATTTCATCAATAAATAATACATCTCTTTCATCAAGATTGGTTAACAACCCAGCTAAATCTCCAGGTTTGTCTAAAACTGGTCCTGAAGTGACTTTAATTCCTGCATCTAATTCATTTGCTAAAATGTGAGCTAGGGTAGTTTTACCTAAACCAGGAGGGCCATGAAACAATGTATGATCAAGTGCTTCATCTCTTTGATTAGCTGCTTCAACAAAAATTTTAAGGTTTTCTATTGCTTGATCTTGGCCAGTAAAATCGTCAAATGACAACGGACGTAGTTTTTTTTCTACATCTATTTCTTCATTTGAATAATTACTATTTTCCGGATTTAAGTTCTCGTTCATATGTTTCACAAATATACTTCAAATAAAATGTTTGTTTTGTGATAAAAGTTACTAAACAAACAATGGCTGTATTGCTAAGGTACTCATAAGAAATGATAATTTTAAACAAAAAAAAAGCCTTTCTTTCGAAAGGCTTTTTTTTGTTTATATATTTTTAAGATGGCTCTTCGCCCTCTAATAATGGTGTAGTTTGTAATACGAAATCTTTACCGTGAACATACTCTCCATTTTCATCAGTTTTACTATAATCATAAGCCCATCTATGAACTTCAGGAATTGCACCTGGCCAGTTACCATGTATGTGTTCAACTGGTGTAGTCCATTCTAATGTATTAGAATTCCATGGGTTTTGAGTTGCTTTTTTACCTCTATAAATTGAAATAAAGAAATTAGCTAAGAATATTAACTGAGCAAGTCCTCCTATTATAGCCATTACAGTCATAAATACATTGATTTCAACTAAATCATCAAACATTGGAAAGTTTGTATTTGTATAATAACGACGAGGTAAACCAGCTAATCCAACAAAGTGCATTGGAAAAAATACTCCATAAGCAGTTATAATAGTTAACCAGAAATGCCAATAACCTAATGTTTTATTCATCATTCTACCATACATTTTAGGGAACCAGTGGTAAACACCTGCAAACATTCCTAATAAAGCTGATACTCCCATTACTAAGTGGAAGTGAGCTACCACAAAGTAAGTATCATGTACATTGATATCTAATGCAGAATCACCTAAAACTAATCCTGTTAACCCTCCTGTTACAAATGTAGAAACTAATCCGATAGAAAATAACATTGCAGGATTCATTTGTAAATTACCCTTCCATAAAGTAGTTACATAATTAAATGCTTTTACTGCAGATGGGATTGCAATTAATACTGTTGTAAATGTAAACACAGATCCTAAAAATGGATTCATTCCAGAAATAAACATATGGTGACCCCAAACAATCGTAGATAAAAAGGCAATAGCCATAATTGATCCAATCATTGCGCGGTAACCGAAAATTGGTTTACGTGAATTAGTTGAGATTATTTCAGAAGTTAATCCTAATGCTGGTAATAAAATAATATATACTTCAGGGTGTCCTAAGAACCAAAATAAGTGTTCAAATAATACTGGTGATCCTCCCTGATAATGTAATACTTCTCCTGAGATAAAAATATCTGATAAAAAGAATGATGTTCCAAAACTTCTATCTAATATTAATAATAAAGCGGCAGATAATAATACTGGGAAAGAAATAACACCGATAATTGCTGTAATAAAGAAAGCCCACATAGTTAATGGCAATCTTGTCATTTTCATTCCTTTTGTACGTAAATTTAGTACAGTTACAATATAGTTTAATGAACCAATTAAAGACGATGCAATAAAGATAGCCATAGAAACTAACCATAATGTCATTCCAGTTCCTGATCCAGGTATTGCTTGTGGTAAAGCAGAAAGTGGTGGGTAAATTGTCCATCCAGCTGATGCAGGTCCAGCTTCAACAAATAATGAAATTACCATTATTACTGAAGATAAGAAAAATAACCAGTAAGAAACCATATTTAAGAAACCAGATGCCATATCACGAGCACCAATTTGTAAAGGAATCAATAAATTTGAGAAAGTACCACTTAATCCAGCTGTTAATACAAAGAATACCATTATTGTACCGTGAATTGTAACCAATGCTAAGTACATATCTGGGTCCATAACTCCATCAGTTTGATGGTTACCTAAAAACGCTTCAATAATTGAGAATGATGTATCTGGCCATGCAATTTGTAAACGAAATAACATAGACATAAAACCTCCTATAACCCCCATGAATATTCCGGTTACAAGGAATTGCTTCGAAATCATTTTATGATCTTGACTGAAAATATATTTCGTTACAAATGTTTCTTTGTGATGGTGATCTGACATAATCTATATCTTTATATATATTTTAAAAATATCTTATTTAATAACTTGAGCTAATGTTTTTTGTTCTGATAACCACTTTTTATATTGTTCTTCTTCAACAACTGTGATTTTCATTTGCATGTTGTAGTGAGAAGCACCACAAATTTTGTTACATAATAACAAATAATCAAACTCGTAAGGCTCTTCCCCTTTAGCTTTTCTAATCTTATTTATACCTTTAGTCTTTGCTATTACTTCAGAGTTTTGACGCATCTCTTCAGTTGTATACTTAGGTGTAAAAGCAAATTGAGTAACCATCCCTGGAACACAGTTCATTTGGGCTCTAAAGTGAGGCATATAAGCTGAGTGAAGTACATCTTGAGAACGGAACTTAAATAACACTTTTTTACCTTTAGGTAAGTACATTTCAGTAACTTTCTTATCATCTTGAGCACTTGGGTCAGACATATCAACTCCCATTGAGTTTATACCTTTAATAAAGTTTACGTTACCTAAACCTAACTCATTATCATCACCAGCATATCTTGCTTGCCAGTCAAACTGTCTTGAATAAACTTCAATTACAATAGGATTTTCGTCATCTCCAACATACATAATGTTGTTCCATGCCCATAAACCATATCCAATTAAAATAACAATTGTTACAGCAGGTATAGTAGTCCATAATAACTCTAACTTATGACTGTCAGCATAGAACAATGCTTTGTTATTTTTATTTCCTCTATACTTATAAGAGAAAAAGAAGATTAAGAATTGCATTCCAAATTGAACAATTCCAATTAACCAAAAGGTTATATTAAAAAGGTTATCGTCATGTTCTCCTTCAAATGAAGCAGATTCTGGCAATAAATAAACGTTCATTGCAATTAAGCAATAAATCATCATAACATAAAGGAACACTAAGAATCCTATTGCTAATTTACCTTGTGTGTCATTGTCTTTATCTGTAGCAATTACAGAACGAAAATTCATAATACGAGTAATTTGCCAAAAGCTAACTCCTATTGCAACTGCTATAAAAATGTAAAATAAAGCGAGCATAATATCTAAACTATTATTAGTTATAATTTTATTTTATTAATGGTGATTACTATCTTCTCCTCTGTGTTCGATGTTATAGTAATGGTGTGTTTCACTTTCATGTAAGAAAGGACTTCCTTTTGCTAATGGATTTACTTTTGCAAATGCACTAAAGGTTGCAAATATAAACAATCCGATGAAGAATAGTATACCACTTATTTCTCCAATTCCGAATCCCCATTGACCTCCAACTGTTCCAGGCATAATCATTACAAATAAATCAATATAATGACCAATTAAAATAACAACTCCACCTATAATTACTAACCAAGGAATACTTTTAAAATCACTATTGATTAATAATAATACAGGGAAGATAAAGTTTAATACTACCATTAATAAAAATGGAAGTTTATATTCATTAAAACGTTGTGCAAAATATGTAGTTTCTTCTGGCATATCAGCATACCATATTAACATGAATTGTGCAAACCATAAGTAAGTCCAAAACACAGAGAAACCAAACATAAATTTAGCTAAATCGTGAATATGACTATCATTTACAAATGGTAAAGCACCTTTTTGACGTAAATATATTGTTACTAAAGCGATTACGGTTAATGCTGATACTAAGAAAGTAGCTAACACATACCATCCAAATAATGTTGAGAACCAGTGAGGATCAATCCCCATAATCCAATCCCAAGACATCATTGATTCAGAGATCATGAAAAACACGATAAATCCAACACCTATGTTGTATAAGTTTTTGTGTAATTTTAAATCTCCATTATCTTGTTGTATAGATTTTTTTCTAATGATAAATCTGAAAATATTCCAACCTAAAAGATAAATAACACTTCTTATAGCCCAACCTGGAAGATTCATAAACCATTTTTTTCCATCAATAATAGGATCGTAATTATCACTTAAAGGATCAACAATTCCTTCTGCCATCCAAGGGAATAAGTGATTTTTATGCATTACAGTTAAGATAATAAATACTAACATAAAACCACTTACATAGTGTAAGTTGTTTGTAATAGCTTCCATTACTCTAAATAATACAACTGACCAACCAGCGTTAGCAACTCTTTGAGAAACATAAAAAGCAAATACTAATAATGTTACCCCTAAGAAAAATAACATAGCTACATAAAAAGCAGACCATGGTCTATTTTGCATTTGGTGAAAAACATGTTCTGCATGATGATCATCATGAGAACCTGCATGTGCATCTTCTGATGCTACTTTAGCGTGAGTAGTTTCAGCAACTGTGTGAGCTTCTTTTTTTACTTCTTTAGTAGTAGAAGTAGAAGCATGAGTGGTATCTTTAACTTCCTCTACATGTTTAGCTTCACCATGACTTTCAGTCGTTGCTTCTTCTTTATGTGTAACTTCACCATGTGCTTCAGTAGTTTTTGCTTCTTCAGCATGATGTGTTTTAGCTTCTCCATGACTATCAACCTCTCCATGCCCTCCATGATGAGCAGCCTGTTTTGCAATAATCTCTTTTGCTTCTTTAAGAGAACTAGGCGTAGTCATAAAACTCCACGCTGTACCTAAAAGACCAATTACCATTAAAGCAAGCGCAAGTATTTTTAATTTTCCTGTAAACTGATACATATCTTTATACTATCTATTATAGACTTATTTTAATTCGCTTCTTAATTTCTCAACATACTGAACAACTTGCCAGCGTTCTTGATATCTTAATTGTGAAGCATGAGATCCCATTAAGTTTTTACCATACATAATAACATGATAAATATTTCCTGAATTTAAATCTCTATCCTTATAGTTTGGAATACCATTAAACTTATCTCTTTGTGATAATACTCCATTTCCATCACCTTTCTTACCATGACAAGAAGCGCAATAGATATCATATAATTCTTTCCCTTTTTCTAAATTCTTTTCATTAGCTTCTAAAGGGTTTTTCAATTCTGCTTTAGCTTTTTCATATCCTTCATTAGTATCAGGTATATCATAAGCTACTATTCCATTTCTACTAACAGTACCAGCAACTGGTATTCTGTTAACAACTACTCCTCCTGCAGATTTTACTCCATTAGCATCATAAGGAACAGATACGTACATATCTGGCATGTATTGTACTTGCGGAGTTCTTTTATTATTACAAGAAGCAAAGCTTGCAACTATAACTAAAGCTAAAATTATTTTTAAACTTTTCATACTTTCCTTAATTAATGCTTTTCTACTACGTTAATTTCAACTGCTCCTGTTGTTTCTAACAACGCCTTCAATTCTTCTTCATTATCATGAACTGGTATTTCCATTAAGAAATGGTCATCTGTAGTTCTTGGATCAGGATTTTCAGCTTCTTTAAAAGGCCAAATTCTACTACGCATGTAAAATGTTATAACCATTAAGTGAGCTGCAAAAAAGACCGTTAATTCGAATAAAATAGGAACAAAGGCAGGCATGTTAGTAGCCCAAGAGAAACTTGGTTTACCACCAATATCTTGTGGCCAATCAGCTATCATGGTATACCATGTTAACCAAGTTGCTACTGCAGTACCGGTAATTCCATATAAAAAAGCTGTAATAGCTAAACGTGTTGGAGCTAACCCCATTGCTTTGTCTAGTCCGTGAACAGGAAATGGACAAAAAACCTCTTCTATATGATGATGATCTGCTTTTACTTTCTTAACAGCATCCATTAAGATATCATCATCATTGTATAATGCGTGAATTACTTTATTAGTGCTCATTGTTCTCGTCTCTTAATTTTTTAAAGTTCTCTCCTGAAGATTTTAAAATCGTCTTAACCTCTGCTGTAGGAATTACTGGGAATGTTCTTGCATATAATAAGAATAACACAAAGAAGAACCCTATTGTTCCGATAAATATACCAACATCTACAAACGTTGGTTCAAAACGCCACCAAGTAGAAGGTAATTGACCTTTACTTAATACAATTGCAATAATATCAAAACGCTCAAACCACATACCAATGTTAATTGCTATAGAAATTAAGAAAGACCAAATAAAACTTCTTCTTACTTTCTTTATCCATAAGAATTGAGGTATCATAATATTGAATATCATTAATGACCAGAATGCCCATCCATAAGCACCAGCTTCTGCTCCAAATGATAAATATGTATAATTTTCATAAGGTGAACCTGTATACCAAGCTATAAAAAACTCAGTTGCATATGCTACAGCTACAATACCACCTGTTAAGATAATTACAATATTCATATACTCAACATGTAAACGAGTAATATACTCTTCCATGTTAGTTACCTTACGCATAACACCTAAAAGTGTTTGTACCATTGCGAAACCAGAGAAGATTGCTCCAGCTACGAAATAAGGAGGAAATATTGTTGAGTGCCATCCTGGATTTACAGAAGTAGCAAAGTCCATCGATACAATTGTATGTACAGAAAGTACTAATGGTGTTGCTAAACCTGCTAACACTAATGATACTTCTTCAAAACGTTGCCAATCTTTAGCTCTACCAGACCATCCGAAAGAAAGTAATGCATAGATTTTCTTTTGGAAAGGTTTAACAGCTCTATCACGAATCGTAGCGAAATCAGGAAGTAAACCTGTCCACCAGAATACTAATGATACAGATAAATAAGTAGAAATTGCAAATACATCCCATAATAACGGCGAGTTAAAGTTAACCCATAATGATCCGAACTGGTTTGGAATAGGCAATACCCAATATCCATTCCAAGGACGTCCCATGTGAATAATAGGAAATAAACCTGCTTGGAATACCGCAAAAATTGTCATTGCTTCTGCAGAACGGTTAATTGCCATTCTCCATTTTTGACGGAATAACAACAGTACAGCAGAAATTAAGGTTCCGGCATGACCGATACCTACCCACCATACAAAGTTGGTAATATCCCATGCCCAACCAATGTTTTTACTTAATCCCCATACACCGATACCTGTTCCAACAGTGTAAAAGATACATCCAAATCCCCATAACATTGCTGCTAAAGCGATATAGAATGCTATATACCAATTTTTGTTTGCCTTACCTTCAATAGGTCTTGCAATATCCTCTGTAATATCATGGTAACTTTTGTTACCAAGTATTAAAGGTTCTCTATAAGATGATTCGTAATGAGACGACATAAATCTATATACTTATTAATTTTATTATTAAGCTTCGTTTGTATTTCTTACTTTCACTTGATACACTACATTTGGTTTTGTACCAATATAATCTAACACATGGAAAGCTCTTTTATCTTCTTTTAAATGCGCTACAGTATCTTCTGAATTATTAACATCACCAAATACCATTGATCCAGTTGAACATGCTTGAGCACAAGCCACTTCGAACTCATCCTTCTTAACTGCTCTTCCTTCTTTTTTAGCCTTTAAAATAGTTGCTTGTGTCATTTGAATACACATAGAACATTTCTCCATAACTCCACGAGAACGAACAACCACGTCTGGGTTTAACACCATCTTACCGTACTCATTATTCATATTGAAGTCAAACTCATTGTTTTCAGCATAGTTAAACCAGTTGAAACGACGAACTCTATATGGACAGTTGTTTGCACAATATCTTGTACCAACACATCTGTTATAAGCCATTTGATTTTGACCTTGACGACCATGAGAAGTTGCTGCTACTGGACATACTGTTTCACATGGTGCGTGATTACAGTGCTGACACATCATTGGTTGGAAAGTAACCTGAGGGTTTTCAGCAGGATTTTCTAATGCATCAAATAAATCACCTTTACTTAATCCTAAAACATCTTCTGTATACTTTCTTTCAAGCTCTTGATTGGCAATTTTACCAAACTCTTTATTAACCTTTCCTTGAATTTCCGTTGCTGGTAAATCAGGATAATTAGCTTTGTATTTTTCAGTTAATTTAACTTTATATGCAGCTTTAAACTCATCTAAAGTCATATCACCTTGCACTCTTGAAGAATAGTAACGATCAATACGTAACCAGTGCATATCTCTACCAACACGTACTTCATCTTTACCAACTACTGGCACATTGTTTTCAGCGTGACAAGCTACAACACATGCTCCACAACCTGTACAAGATGTTAAGTCAATAGACAAATTGAAATGATGACCGATACTTCTATCATGCTCATCCCATAAATCAATTGTACTACCTTCTTTTTCTTGGTGATCATAAGAAACCATAAATGGTTTATTCCAAGTATGCTTTGGGTCTAATTTATTATTAGAAACTTCTTTTAAAGAAGCTTCTCTTAAAATATCATGACGTCCAGCTAATGTACTTTGAACTTGTGTACAAGCAAACTTATGCCATCCTGCTCCTTTTTCAATAGTAACATTGTATTGTACATTGTTTCCATCTTTATAGAAAGGATATGCATTTATACCAACTTGCATTTCTTCTTTTAATCCTTCAACTCTACCATAACCTAATGCTAATCCAACAGATCCTTTTGCTTGACCTGGTTGAATCATTACTGGAATATTTTTAATACTTACTCCATTAACAGTTACATTAGCGTAATTACCATCAATAGCTCCGTTATCTTTAACAGGGTTATCAAAACCTAATTCTTTAGCATCAGCCATAGAAACAGTTAAGTAGTTATCCCAAGACGCACGTGTTATTGGATCCGGTAATTCTTGTAACCAAGGATTGTTGGCTTGTTTACCATCACCTAAGGCAGTTGATGTATATAAGTTTAATTCAAATCCTGAAGATTTAACAGAACCTGCTAATTGAGAACCTGCAACATTGATATCAACAACTGTTTCTGTCTCTGTAACTTCAGTTGTAGTTGCCTCTTCAGCTACAACCGTTTCTCCTTTAAAGAATCCATCATGTAATGCTTGGTTCCAAGATTTTTCACCTAAAACATTTGCACTCCAAAATTCTTTTAAAGTATCATAATAGTTTTTAGTACTCCCTGACCATTTTAATAAAACATCTTGTAATTGACGTGTATTAAATAATGGTTGTATAGTAGGTTGCATTAAACTATAAGTACCAGCATTTGCCATAACATCTCCCCAACTTTCTAAATTGTGAGGTGCTGGCAATGTATATTCTGTAGCATTAGCTGTTGCATCATTCTGAGTAGAAATTGCAACAGATAATTTCAAGTTCTTTAATCCGTTTACTAAATCAGTAGCATTCGCTAAAGTATAAACTGGGTTTACATTATAAGTAACTAAACCTTTTACTTTACCTGATTTTACATCAGCTACTAATTGAGTAATTTGAGCATCGTTACCTTGACGAGTTAAATTAACTCCTTTCGTATCGATTACTTTACTATTTAATGCTTTGTTAATTGCTAAAGCAATTAATTGAGCATTTTTGTCATTTATTCCTGTAACTACTACTCCTTTTGACCCTGCCTTTTTAAGATCTGTTGCTAAACTTTTTATTTTAGCATCAAATGGAGTTGCTTTTGAAGGAAGACTACCTCCAACTACAGCATTGTATAAATTGATTAATGCATATACCTGATCAGATGGCTTAGCAACAATTCTTCTGTCGGCATTTGCACCAGCTAAAGACATGTTACTTTCTATTTGAACATGGTATGACATGTTTCCTGTTTCTGCTCTACGACCTTCTGCATATGACTTTTCATATCCACCTTGCCAATCTCCTAAGAAATCTGCACCGATAGACACAATAACTCCTGCTTTACTAAAATCGTAATTTGGTAAAGCACGCTTACCATACATCGCTTGAAAAGCATCAGCAGTAGCACTTTCAGATACTGCATCATAAATTACATGCTTTACATTTGGATAAGCAGTAATAAAATCAGCAATCACTTTTTCAGTAGAAGGACTTGCTAATGTTCCAGTTAGTAAAACTACAGGTTCGTTAGCGTTTTTTAATTGAACTAATTTTGCTATAATTTCTTTATCAGCATCAGCCCAAGATATTTGAGCTTTTCCTTTTTTAGGTTCTTTTAAACGTAATTTATCATCATATAATGATAACACAGATGCCTGTGTACGTGCATTAGTTACCCCACCCGCCTCTTTATTAGGCATAATTTGGATTGGACGACCTTCGCGTGTTTTTACTAGTACGTTTGCAAAATCAAAACCATCAGCAATTGTAGTTGCGTACCAATCTGCTACACCTACTACAATATCATTTGGTTGTACTACATAAGGGATTGATTTTCTTACTGGACCTTCACATGCAGCTAATGATGCAGCAGCAGTTGTAAATCCAACATATTTCAAGAAATCTCTACGTGAAGTTGATGAAGTTTCTAATGTTTCTTTATCACCTAAAAACTCATCTGTAGGAATATCTTGTACAAACTCATTATTACGTAGCGTTTCAACAACAGAACTATCTTTTAGTTCTTCAACACTTTGCCAGTATTTTTTGTTTGAAGCCATTTATATACGTGTTTTTCTACTTTCTAATTGATTAATAGTGGCACTTACCACACTCTTTTCCACCTAACTGTGCAATAGTTACTTGCTCAACTCCATACTTCTTAGCTAATTCTTTATGAATTTTAGCATAGTACTCGTTACCTTTCAAGTCAACTTTTGTCTCTTTATGACAATCAATACACCAACCCATTGTTAATGGAGAATGTTGCTTAACTTCATCCATTTCCTCAACAGGACCATGACATTTTTGACATTTTACACCTCCAACAGTTACGTGCTGTGAGTGATTGAAATATGCGAAATCTGGTAAATTATGTACTCTAATCCATTTTACTGGTTTCGTTTTACCTGTATATTCTAATTTATCAGCATCCCAACCTGCTGCGTCATATATCTTAGCTATCTCCTTATCTAAGTCAGCCTTAACTAACGTTTCGTCATTGTGTTCAACTTGTAAACCATCAGCAACCTCAGAAATATTTTTATGACAATTCATACAAACATTAACAGATGGAATTCCTGAATGCTTACTATGTTTTGCCGAAGAGTGACAGTATTGACAATCAATCTTATTATCTCCTGCATGAACTTTATGTGAAAACGCAATTGGTTGTACTGGTTGATACCCTTGATCTACACCAACTTTAAACAATGTTCCAAATAAAACATATGCTGTCATTAACACTCCAAAGATCACAAATAAGACATGTAAAAATGTATTCTTCTTTATTCCTTCCCAAAGCTCAGCAGCTTGACCTAATAAACCTGGTGTTTTTGGAGCACCTTTTAACTCACTAATTGTTTTTAGTAAACTTCCTATAATCAAGAAAGCAACAATAATAGCAGCAGCTAAAATGTACAATATCCATTTTGGAGCACTTCCCTTTTGACCTCCGTTATCACCATCTATTACAGGACCTCCAGCAGGCTTAAGCTCACCAACTGTAGTATAATAAAGAATATCATCAATATTCTTATCTGTTAACTGAGGAAAAGCGGTCATGTTAGACCCCTTATACTCTTCAAAAATTGCAATTGCATCTTTATCTCCAGATGCTCTTAAAGCCGCATTGTCTTTAATCCATGCCTTTAACCAATCATTTTCTCTTCTTTCTTCAACAAGACCTAATGCTGGTCCGATAAGCTTTTTATCCAACTTATGACAAGAAGCACAAAGAGATTTGAATAATTTTTTCCCTTCCTTTTGACGAGCCTCATCAACATCTTGTGAATAGGTCGAAAAACTTACTAAAAAGATTAAAAAGAAAGCTAAACTCTGTAAGAGCGTTTGAGTCAATTTACTGTGATGTTTCACACTTTTCATACTATAAAATATAAGTTTTGTATCTATTTTGGTACAATTTTTTCTATACCCTAATTATAAAAACAGGTTACAGAAAGTTGCACAAAAGTACTACTTATCTCTAAATTGTGAAATGTTAAGAGTTTCCTAATTCATAATTTATACTAATTCTAAATAAAGTTTTTAAACAATCTATTATTTAACAAGTCGTTACTTTTGTAAAAAGTTTAATATCTCATGAAAAATAAACAATCATTTATGCTTTTCTTATTTTTAGTAATTGGTAGCGTTTTTACCATAAACGCTCAGTCAGACTATAAAAATGAAGAAGCAATAAAAAAATTAATAGAAAAAAAGAGAGAGTATAACAAGTCAAATAAAACTGGTTATAGAATTCAATTATACAATGGTCTTGAAAAGAATGCTAAACGAATTAAGTATAGATTTCAAGTTGAGTATCCAGGAGTTACTACACATTTAGGATACAAAGCGCCTGAATGGAAAATTCAAGTTGGCTATTATAAAACTAGGCTAGATGCAGATAGAGCTCTAAATAAAATTAGAGAAAAATTTTCTGGTGCTATTGTAATCCCAATGTAAAATATTTTAAAAAAGAAGAGACCGTTTAAACGGTCTCTTCTTTTTTTTCTTCTACTAAACCATCATCTTTTATGATGGACGGGAATATGGTCGGAGCTATTTTTTTAACTGGTTTATACAATATAGATTCTTCTAAATTTTCTTGACTTACAAAAGGTATTGTGTCATTCATTTTACCAAAGAAAATAAATAAAACGCTTAATATCAAGCCAATTTTTAAAGCTCCAAACACGCCTCCTAAAATTTTATTCAATATACCTAAAGCTGCAAAATCGGCTATTTTTGTTAAAACTTTACCCATTAACGCTACTACAACAATGATAGCCACAAAAGTAACTGCAAAAGCAACTAATGAAACATATTTCTCATCCCAATCAACACTATCTTTAAGCCAGTCACCTGCAAAGTATGAAAAGTGTATAGCGCCATAAACACCTGTAATTAATGCAACTAAAGAAGCCACTTCTACAAAAAGTCCTTTCATCAAACCTCTTACAAAACCAAACAATAATAGTGCAGCAATAATTATATCAAATGTATTCATGAGTTTAATCTTGTATTTATTCTTCAACCAAAACAATTCTACTTTGTTAGGTTTATAAAAGTTTACGACAAATATAAACAACTCGTTTGTATCTTTGCTTTTTTTTAAAACATGGATAAAAAAACAGACTTAAAAGAGAATTGGAATTTATTAACTGATAAGTTATCAAAACAATTTGCTGACGGTGATACTTTAGATGTTGATAGTATCATTTATTTAATAGGAGTTCAAGAATTAGGTAAAGGACACCAAACATTTAAAAAAGATGAAAAGATAAATCTTATGCATATTGCTATATGTAAACTTTTAGAACCTTATGGGTATTATGAGTTTGATTATTTTGATAATGATGGTTGGCCACATTATAAAACACTAACTGAATTGCCAAATTTAAAGCCTGGTGAACAGTCGGTTCTTATAAAAGAAGCCATTGTTAATTATTTTATTGGCCTAGGTTTTATTAACTAAACAGTTTTTATCTTCTTTTTTAATTTGTTTTATTGTTAAAATAACAAATCTCTTGTTTTTCAAATAAACTGTTATATATTTACTGAGTAATAGTCTTGTTTATTTGTAATTAAGAAGTTAATAAAAGACTTTGGTACGCTTCTTGAAAAGACAATAACAAACAACTCGTTTTAAACCCTTAATAATAACTTTATCAAAACATTATGATGAAACAATTACTAAGCCTACTAATAGTATTAATGACTAGCTCAATAGTTAATGCACAATACTCTATTAAAGGTACAATGACTCCGCCAGAAAAAAGTGACTGGGTTATGCTACATAGATTACAAGGAATAAAACCTAAATTTATATCACACACTACTATTAAGTTTGATACTATTAAAGTAGGTGCTGACAAACAAGTAATAGGTAGATTTTCTTTTGAATTACCAGAAACTGCTCAAACAGGTGTATACCGTGCTACTTATAGAAATAGTGGATCAGGTTTTGTTGATTTTATATTCAATAAAGAAAATGTTGAATTTATTTTTAACCCAAAATACCCTGAACAATCTATTACTTTCACTAGCTCTAGAGAAAACAAAGTATTTAGTAAGTACCTTGAACAATCTGCTAATGCTCAAAAAGAAATCAACTCTTACCAGGTTAACTACATACAAAACCCTGTTAGGGATGTAAAAAAGGCTTATAAGAAAGCAGTAGAAAAATTAGAAGACTTGCAAGAAGCTAACGAAAACAAATCTGAAGGAATGCTTTCGCATCACTTTATAAAAGCCTCAGCTCAATATAATTCTTCTAGTCCAATAGATAATATGGAGAAATATGTAGCTTCAAAAGTTGATAATTTTTTCAAATATGTTGATTTTGAAAGTAAGCCTCTTTACCAATCTTCTTTTTTAATTGATAGAATTAATGATTTTGTATTTTACTTAAATTACTCTGAAGATCAAGTTACTCAACAAAAATTATATAAAGAATCTATTACTAAAGTTTTAGATGATGCACTATCAAGTAAAAGTTTTAAAAAGGAAGCTATTGAGTTTTTAGTTACTTCTTTTACCGATAAAAGAAATTCAGAAGTAGTAGACTGGTTATTTACCGAATTCTATGACAAACTAGATAATAGTGACCAAAGCTTTAAAGCAAAAAAACTAGGTCAGTTAAGTGTTTCTGTTGGACGAGTTGCTCCTGATTTTTCATGGAAGGAAAACGGAACAGACTACAAATTATCTACATTAAATGATGGGCAAACTTATTTATTAATTTTCTGGAGTACTGCTTGTCCTCACTGTGTTAAGGAAATTCCTGATGTTCATAATTTCATGAAACAGTTTAGTAATACGTCTGTAATTGGATTTGGAATTGAAAGTGACGACACTAAATTTAATGAATTTAAAAAACAATTAGATGGGTGGCATAATGTTTATGGAACTCACCCTGATAACAAATTTGACAATGAAACTGTAAGAGCATATAAAATTGATGCAACACCTACTTACTTCGTTTTAGATAGCAATAAAAAAATTATTGCAATCCCTAACACTGTTGAAGACGTTCACAAATACTTTAAAAGTTTATAACTGAACAATACATATTTTACAAAAGCCAATATTATTACGATATTGGCTTTTCTATTTTTAAAAATATAAAAAGGCATCTTCAATATGATCAACAACTATTTTATCATTCTTCTTTAGAATAGCAATAATATCAAATTGCACCTCTATATCAATATCCTTTTCAACCACATAGTTATTAATTGCTGCTACCAATAATTTAATCTTTTTAGGATTTACAAAGTCTTGTGGATTTCCATAATAATCTGTTGAACGGGTTTTCACCTCTACAACAGATAATACATTATCTTTTTTAGCAATTATATCTACTTCAGCTTTTTGGTAACGGTAATTCTTTTCTAGTATGGTATAGCCTTTGTTTTTTAGGAAATCTTCAGCTAACTCCTCTCCTTTTTTTCCTAATTCGTTATGTGCTGCCATTATTTAAAAATAACTAAAGCCTTTTTAGTATCAATAGATAATTGAACGTTTCTACCAAAAATTAAAGCTCTATTATCAGGTTCGTGACCCGCTGGAAAATTAAACATAACTGGTATATCTTTAGGTAGCACCTCTAATATTAACTGTTCAATTGAATTGCCCCAAGGAGTACTATTCTTCTTTACTTTCGTCATTCCACCAACTATGACTCCTTTTACCTTAGTAAAATAATTAGCTCTTTTTAAACTTTGCAACATCCGATCAATTGAATATTTATATTCACCAATTTCTTCAATAAACAAAATTTTACCTTCAGTAGAAATTTGACTTTCTGACCCCAACATTGAAGCTAGAATAGCAATATTTCCACCTACTAATTCACCTTCAACATTACCTCTTCTATTTTTTTTAGATGAAGAAACACTATACTCCAACTTTTCTCCAAATAATGCTTTCTTAAAAGTGGTTATAGTATGTGCTATTTTTTCAGGTGTATCTTGCATACTAGTTCCCATCATTGCATGCAATGTTTCTATTCCTAAATTATGAATATGATTATGAAACGCAGTAATATCAGAATATCCTATTACCCATTTAGGATCCCTTTTAAACTTTGAAAAATCTAATTTATCAAGAATTCTTACCGAACCATACCCCCCACGTGCACACCAAATAGCTTTTATATTAGGATTATCAAGTGCATTTTGAAAATCTTGGCAACGTTCATCATCTGTACCCGCAAAATGGTTATTCTGATGAAACATGTTTTTACCATACATAACTTTCAAGCCCCAACTTTCAGCTAATTCTTTTGCTTTATCAATAACATGCTTTCTATTTTTTAAAATTCCAGCTGGAGCTACAATTGCAATAGTATCTCCTTTTTTTAAGTAAGAGGGTGTAATTAATTTCATTGGAATATTTTGAGCATTAACTATTGAAAAAATAAAAAATAACGCAACAGCATAATATTTCTTTCTCATTTTATATTATTTTAGATAGTAAAAGAACCTTTTCACTATAATTTTCTGGTGAATTACACCATTCTAATTTTCTTAAAATCTCTTTGGGAGGTAAACTAAGATTTGTTGTAAACCCAAACTTATTATAAAAACCTTTTAGTTTCTCAAAAGGCAAACACCAAATAACAGATTTTTTATCAGTGTTAGCTTCACATAAAAAACTCACTATTTTATCTGCCACTCCTATACCTCTATACTTATCAAACACATATATTCCGCCAAGTTCTAAATTATTTTCATCTATATACACTAATCTTCCTAAACCAGCTTTTTCGCCATTAACCTCAACAACAACTATAAGCTCATTTTTATAATCAGAAAACTTAAAGTTAATCTCTTTATATTTAGAATTAACCCAATCAATTTCTGTTTCTTTTACTTTTCTAACCAGAATGTTATTCATATTAATGGTACAGATAAAATATATACGTAAATGTATCTAATTTCTATCAGTTTTAAAAATTGCTTTTTTGTACTTTTGCGCTTTAATTTTTAGCATAAAATTCATGAATACACCAAAAAGATATACAATCACAGCAGCATTACCTTATACAAACGGACCAATTCATATTGGTCATTTAGCAGGCGTATATGTTCCTGGAGATATTTATGCTCGCTTTTTACGAGCTAAAGGTAAAGATGTAGCCTACATTTGTGGTTCTGATGAGCATGGAGTTGCCATACCTATGCGTGCTAAAAAAGAAGGCGTTTCTCCACAAGACATCATTGATAAATATCATGGGATTATAAAAAAGTCTTTTGTTGATTTTGGAATTACTTTTGACAACTACTCAAGAACATCTTCAGAAATACATCATAAAACAGCTTCTGATTTTTTTACAAAAATGTATAATGATGGTGAGTTTATTGAAGAAGTAACAGAACAATTATATGATGAAGAAGCAAATCAATATTTAGCGGATAGATTTGTAATTGGTACTTGTCCGAAATGTGGAAATGAAGAAAGTTATGGAGATCAATGTGAAAAATGTGGAACTAGCCATAATGCTACAGATTTAATTAATCCTAAATCAGCTATTACAGGAAACGTTCCTACTTTAAAAGAAACTAAACATTGGTTTTTACCTTTAGATAAACATGAAACCTTTTTAAAAGAATGGATTTTAGAAGGTCATAAAAATGATTGGAAACCTAATGTTTTAGGTCAAGTTAAGTCATGGATTGATGATGGTTTACGTCCTAGAGCAGTAACACGTGATTTAGATTGGGGAATTCCTGTACCCGTGGAAGGTGCCGATGGTAAAGTTTTATATGTATGGTTTGATGCTCCTATTGGTTATATTTCTGCTACAAAAGAATGGGCTGAACGTGAAGGTAAAAACTGGGAAGACTATTGGAAAAAAGACGACACTAAATTAGTACACTTCATTGGTAAAGATAATATTGTGTTTCACTGTATTATTTTCCCTGCAATGTTAAAAGCACATGGAGACTATATTTTACCAGAAAATGTTCCTGCTAATGAGTTTTTAAACCTAGAAGGAAATAAGTTGTCTACCTCTAAAAACTGGGCCGTTTGGTTACACGAGTATTTAGAAGATTTCCCTAATCAACAAGATGTATTACGTTATACGTTAACAGCCAATGCTCCTGAAAGTAAGGATAATGATTTTACTTGGAAAGATTTTCAAGCAAAAAACAACAATGAATTGGTTGCTATTTTTGGAAACTTCATTAACCGTGTGGTAGTTTTAACAAACAAATATTATAATGGTATTATTCCAACTCCTAATGATTTTAGCGAAATTGATGAAGATACTTTAGCTCAATTAAAAGAGTTCCCTAATATTATTGCAAAATCTATAGAACGCTACCGTTTTAGAGAAGCATCTCAAGAACTAATGAATTTAGCACGTTTAGGTAATAAATATTTAGCTGATGAAGAACCTTGGAAGATAATTAAACAAGATGAAGAACGTGTAAAAACTATTATGTATGTAGCTTTACAAATAGCTTCTGGTTTAGCAGTATTATCTGAACCTTTTTTACCTTTTACTTCTACAAAACTAAAATCAATATTAAATTTAGACAACTCACTTACTTGGGCTAGTGTTGCTGAAAAAGATGTTTTATTAAATTCTGAACATCAAATTAACAAAGCTGAATTGTTATTTTCAAAAATAGAAGATAAAACTATTCAAGCTCAATTAGACAAATTAGAAGCTACCAAAAAAGCAAACGAAGCAGCCAACAAAGTAATTGAGCCTCAAAAAGACACCATAGAGTTTGACGATTTTACTAAAATGGACATCCGTGTAGGAACCATAGTTGAAGCTGAAAAAGTTGCTAAAACAAAAAAACTATTAAAGCTTACTGTTAATGTAGGTATAGATACACGTACAATTGTTTCTGGTATTGCTGAAAGCTTTAAACCAGAAGATATAATTGGGCAACAGGTTTCTGTTTTATGTAATCTAGCTCCTCGTAAATTACGTGGTGTTGTAAGTCAAGGTATGATTTTAATGACCGATACTCCTGATGGAAAACTAGCATTTGTTCAACCTTCTGAAAAAGTAAACAATGGAGAGTTTATTGCTTAATGTAAAAAACATACTATCAATATAATTTAACTTATAAAAAAGACATCAATTTTTCTTTTAACGCTCAATAGACATCTACTATTGAGCGTTTTTAGTTATGCACAATTTATAATGAAAAGTTATTTTTTTTAACAAAAAAATAACAAATTACTGTTTTAGGTATAGTTTTTGATAATTTTTAAACACTAATTGCTAAAAAACAAAACACATGAAAACTAATCACTTACCCTCAAAAAAAACATTAAATCTTGTATTAAAATTACTTCTTTGCTTTAATTGTGCTTTTACAACTTCGTTCTCTTCTGCACAACAAAAAAAACCTAGTTCTATAATTAAGAACTTTCAGGAATATACTTCTAACTACCGAGAAACTGCTTATTGCCATCTTAACAAATCAACTTACATAAAAGGAGAAATGTTAGGATTTAGTAGTTACGTAATAGATAAAACACAAAAAAAAGCATCACAATCAACCAAAAATTTATATTGTGTTATTACTGACAAGAATAATAAAATTATTAAAAGTCAACTTCTAAAAATTAACAAGGGAGTTGCTCACAACATCTTTAGAATAGATAGTCTTTTTACAACAGGACAATACACTTTTAAAGCCTATACAAATTGGATGAAAAATTTTGATGAACCCAATGCGTATATTGAATCTTTTAATGTAATAGACCCTAAAAAAACCACTTTTGAAGAAAAAAAGAAAATTTCTAATGTATTAGATGTTCAATTATTACCAGAAGGTGGTCATTTTGTTAGAGATGTAAAAACAAATGTAGGTGTAGCTATAAAAAATGAATATGGATATGGTGTTCCTGATATTGAAGGTAGCCTATACGATTCAAACAATCAAATAATAACAACGTTTAAAACAAATTTTTTAGGTATAGGTAAATTTTTATTTGTTCCTAAAACTAACAAAAGTTATACTGTTAAAATCAATCATTTAAATAAAGAACATAAGTACGCTATAGCTGGTATTAAAAACAAAGGAATTACAATTCGTCTTAATCAATCAAATTCAAAAGTTGCAATAGAGTTAAATACGAATAGAAAAACTTTGAAAAATATTAAAAATAAACCTTTTAAATTAATAATACATAATGGAAACATTATAAAAGAGGGAACTATTAAATTTAAAAAAACAAAATTTGTTAAAGTTATTGACTACAAAAATTTACTCCCTGGTGTAAACGTTTTTACTCTTTTTGATACTAATAACAATCCTATATTAGAACGTATTTTTTTTAATTATAACGGTATTAACATCGAAACTTTAGGGAAATCTAGTTTTTCAAAAGTTGGTGATTCTTTAAAAATTAGTATTCCTTTTGCTAAATCATTAAATGAAACTAAAAATAATATTCATTTAAGTGTTTCAGTACTACCCAAAGAAACAAACTCTTATCAAAAAAATCATAATATAATTTCATACACACACTTGCAACCTTATTTAAAAGGATATATAGAAAATGCAGGTTACTATTTCTCAAGAATTAACAGAAAAAAGAAATATGACTTAGACAATTTATTAATTACTCAAGGTTGGAGTAGTTATGAATGGAGTACTATTTTTAATAGTAAGCCTATTAACAGTTTTCCTTTTGAAAATGGTATTGTTGTAAAAGTAAATAAAAACAACTTAAACAATTCAACTTTTTTCCTTTCATCACTGAAAAGCAATAATGCTACGCTAATAAACTTACCCAAAGACAAAAAAAGCTTTTCTGAAATTGGCTTGTACCCTCAGGATGAAGAAACTATAGATGTAAGTGTACTTAATAAAAAAGGTAAACTTATTAAACCTAATTTGTACCTCCAATTTTATCCAAATAAGGTGCCAAAATTCGATAACCTTTTTACTTCTACATTATCGCCAAAATCACCTTTATTTACCCTAGAAGAGAATACGATCCCTTTTACTAAGTTTGAGTTAAACGACCAACAAAACCTTGATGAGGTTACAATTAAAGGAAATATTGAACAAAAAAGAATTGACAAAATTGAAAAAAATAGTTGGGGAGATGTTTATATTGTTAACGATTTTTTCAGAGATTCAGGATTAACACTTGCACATTACATAAATGCATATATACCAGGATTTTCAGCTAATGAATACCTTGGTGAATTTATTATAAGCTCAGGATCTAGTCTTTCTTTTAATGGTAGTGCCCCTCCTCTTGTATTGCTAGACGGTATGATTCAATCAAGCAATGATTTTTTATATCATTTTAATATGAGTCATATAGATTATATTATAGCTAATCGTCATGGAATGGGAGAAGGTGTTAGAGGAGCTAACGGTGTTATAAAAATTTATACCTTAAAAACATTAAAACCAAAAAAATCAACTGAAAATATACGAAAGTTTCAATTTCCTTTAACTTTTTCTAGTAGTAAAAAATTCTATGTTCCTAAATATAAAACTTACCATGATACTTTTTATAAAGAATATGGAGTGATAGATTGGATTCCAAACCCTAAAATAGACCAAAACGGAAACTTAACTTTTAAAATACACAACCCTGCAAATACTAGTATCACTTTTTTCATAGAAGGAATGACACAAAAAGGTACATACATCGTAAGTAGTAAAACTTTAAATACAGGTCAAAATCAATAATAAACTAAATAACATCACTAAAAGCAACTAACCAACTATTATTACCAGCTTTTATACTGTTCACCCCTTTACTATAAAGTGAAGGGGTGTTTTTATTTAACCACTAACCGCTTTTTTACTTAAATAATTTAAGATTACATTTTTTAATAAAACATATTACTTCCTATTTTGACATTTCAAAAAAGATCAATTTAAAATACTGTTGAATTGCTCAATTAAAATTGTATCATTCCTTTTTTAGTTAAAAAATAAAGAATTAAAAACACATACAATTACTTAAGTAAAACCTCATTATTTTTTTTAACAAAAAAATAACAAAACACTGCTTTAGGTATAGTTTTTGATAATTAAAAAAAACTAATTACCAACAAACAAAACAAATGAAAACCAATCACTTACCTTCTAAAAAAACATCAATTCTTGTATTAAAATTACTTCTTTTCTTTAATTGTGTTCTTATAACTTCATTTTCTTCTGCACAACAAAAAAAACCTAGCTCTATAATTAAGAACTTTCAAGAATATACTTCTAACTACCGAGAAACTGCTTATTGTCATCTTAACAAATCAACATACATAAAAGGAGAAGTATTAGGGTTTAGTAGTTACGTAATAGATAAAACACAAAAAAAAGCATCACAATCAACCAAAAACTTATACTGTGTAATTACTGACAAGAATAATAAAATTATTAAAAGTCAACTTCTTAATATCAATAAGGGTGTTGCATACAATACTTTTAAAATAGATAGTCTTTTTACAACAGGACAATACACTTTTAAAGCCTATACAAATTGGATGAAAAATTTTGATGAACCTAATGCTTATATTGAATCTTTTAATGTTATAGATCCTGAAAAGAATGCTTTTGAAAAAAGAAAGAAAATATCTAATGTATTAGATGTACAACTATTACCTGAAGGTGGTCATTTTGTTAGTGATGTAAAAACAAATGTAGGCGTAACTATAAAAAATGAAAATGGATATGGTGTTCCTAATATTGAAGGAAGTCTTTACAATTCAAGCAACCAAATAGTAACAACATTTAAAACTAACTTTTTGGGTATCGGCAAATTTTTATTTACTCCAAAAACTAACAAAAGTTATACAGTTAAAATAAACCACCTAAATAAAAAATACAAATACGCTATAACCGGTATTAAAAACAAAGGAATTTCAATTCGTCTTAATCAATCAAATTCAAAAGTTGCGATAGAACTAAACACGAACAGAAAAACTTTGAAGAATATAAAAAACAAACCTTTTAAATTAATAATACATAATGGTAATATTATAAAAGAGGGAACTATTAAATTTAAAAAAACAAGGTTTGTTAAAGTAATTGATTACAAAAATTTGCTTCCTGGGATAAATGTTTTTACTCTTTTTGACACTAATAACAATCCTATACTTGAGCGTATTTTTTTTAACTACAAAGGTATTAATATAGAATCCTTAGGGAAGTCTAGTTTTTCGAAAATTGGTGATTCTTTAAAAATTAGCATTCCTTTTACTAAATCATTAAATGAACCTAAAAATAATATACATTTAAGTGTTTCAGTATTACCAAAAGAAACAAATTCTTATCAAAAAAACCATAATATTATTTCATACACTCACTTGCAACCTTATGTAAAAGGGTATATAGAAAATGCAGACTACTATTTCACCAATATTAACCGAAAAAAGAAGTATGACTTAGACAATTTATTAATTACTCAAGGTTGGAGTAGTTATAAATGGAGTACTATTTTTAATAGTAAACCTATTAATAGTTTTCCTTTTGAAAATGGTATTGTTATAAAAGTAAATAAAAACAACTTAAACAATTCTACTTTTTTCATTTCACCACTAATGAATAATAATGCTAGTATTATAAATTTATCGAAAAGTAAAAAAAGTTTTACAGAAGCAGGCTTATACCCTCAAGATGATGAAACTTTAGATGTAAGTGTGTTAAATAAAAAAGGTAAACTTATTAAACCTAATTTGTACATTCAATTTTACCCAAATAAGGTACCAAAATTCAATAACTATTTTACTTCTACATTATCTCCAAAATTTTCAGTGTATTCTGCAGAAACAAAAGCAGAAGCTTTTACTAATTTTGAATTAAACAATCAACAAAATCTAGAAGAAGTTGAAGTTAGCGGTAATATAAGACGAAAAAGAATGAACCGTATTCTATCTAAACATTGGGGAAATGCTTACCTAATTAGTGACAATATTAGAGATGCTCACTTGTCATTAGCATATTATGTAAACGCATATGTTCCTGGTTTTAGTGCAGATGAAACTTCAGGAGAATTTATTTTAAACGGATCTACTTCTATGTCTTTTAGGAACGAAAATGCTAGTCCTCTTGTATATATAGATGATATAATGCAAACAGATTATTCTTTTTTATACAATTATGATATGAGCTATGTAGATTATATAATTGCCAATCCAAATGGTTTAGGAGAAGGCTTTAGAGGAATAGCTGGTGTTTTAAAAATTTACACGTTAAAAACACATAAAATGAGAAAACCTATTGATAATACTAGAAAGTTTCAATTCCCTTTAACTTTTTCTAGCAGTAAAAAATTTTATGTTCCTAAATACAAAACCTATCATGATACCTTTTATAAAGAATATGGAGTTATAGATTGGATTCCTCATTGTAAAATAGACGATAATGGTAATTTAACTTTTAAAATATACAACCCTGCTAAAACTAGTATATCTTTTTTTATAGAAGGTATGACACAAAAAGGCACATACATCGTAGGTAATAAAACTCTAAATACAGGTCAAAATCAATAATAAACTAAATAATATCACTAAAAGCAACTAACCAACTATTAATACCAACTTTTATACTGTTCACCCCTTTACTATTAAGTGAAGGGGTGATTTTTTAAATACTCACAGCTTCTTTTACTTTTGATAAAAACATTTTACCAGATGATTTACCTAAACGAATAATAATTAAATCTTGACTAGGCACAATATATATTATCTGCCCTAAAATACCTAGAGCATAATAATCATCTGAACATTCATTGCTATACCACTGATATTGATAACAATCATTCATTTTATTAGGAGTAGTTAATTTATTTATCCATTTTTCTGAAATAATTTGTTCCCCATTAAATCGTCCTTTATTCAATACCAATCTAGCTAATTTGGCTAAATCAATTGCAGTTGTATTTAAACAACAAAATGCTTTAGTGTTTTTACGAGTTTTATCATCTAAACTCCAGGTAGCATTATTTTCCATTTGTAATGGTTTCCATAATTTTTCCTCTAAATATTTACCCAATTGTTTATTTGATACTCGTTCAATAGCTATACCTAATAGCGTAGTACAAACACTTTGATAATCATGATAAGTACCAGGCTCATGAATAAATTCCATACTTGAAATTTGTTTCATTTGATTTTTCCCATAATACAACTTACTAACCTCATCAAAAGGACTACTGTATGTTTCATTAAACTTTAAACCAGATCGCATATTTAATAAATGTTCTATAGTTAATTTATTAAATGTTTTATTAGCTTCTGAAAGCTCAGGGATATATTTGGTAATTGGATCGTTTACATTATTAATTAGACCTTCATCTAAAGCTATACCTACTAATAAAGACGTTACAGATTTAGATACCGAAAAGATATTAGATATTGAATCTCTTTTATATCCTTCGTAATACTTTTCAAAAAGTATGGCATCATCTTTTATAACTAAAAAAGCTGTAGCTTCTGTTTCTTTATCTAAAAAATCATCAATAAAATGTTCTCTTTCATTTTCTAAAACCTTTATGTTCTTTATTTTTTCTGATAGTTTAGAATTAGTACTATCTTTAAAATAAAACACTTCTTCTCCTTTATTCACTTCAGTATAAGGGAATATTTTGTGATCATCAATATCTGCTTTATAATACCGAATCATTCTTCCTATGTGGCAAGATTGTAAAGTTAAAAACATTAAAAACAGTAGCACTTTTTTAATCATTCTAGTAAGTTTTAAAATTAATTTATAGTTTCAAAATTAATTTCAAAAACCTTAAAAATGTTTGATTTTACTAGCTGTGTGGTGAAACGCTACTTATTTGTGGTAATTGGTAATTTAGATTTTATTGAAGTTTGTAAATTTCTAGATACAGGAATTTTTTTTCCGAAACCTATATCAATATAAAGTTTTTTATTTTCTATTTTAAATTGTTTAAAATGATTGGGATTTATTAAAAAAGAACGATGAGTTTTCATTAAAAACGTAAATGATTTTTCTAACCCAGATAGTGTTTCTCTAAGTGTTTTTTTCTTTAAAATATTTTTTTCAATGAAAAAAACGTCAACATAATTATCAGATGAATGAATAAAAACTAATTCATCCATATGTAAAGTAATAAGATCATACTTTCCCTTTCCTTTAATGATTATCTTTTTCTTATCAGTTTTAATTTCATTCTCAAAAAATTTACCCATTACATATCTTCCTATAATTATAAAAGGAAGAATTATAGCTAAAGCTGGAGCATAAATCCATTTAAAATAATGGTAATACTCATAAGTATCAGGTTCATTATATGCTACAATATTTTTGTAAAACAAAAAGTTAATTCCAAAGCCAACAACAATCATAAGTACAATAAAAATCAATTCATTTTTTACACGCCAAACACTATTTTTAAATTTGTTTTGATACAAAATAGGCAAACAATAACATATTCCTTGAATTACCCCATAAACAGGAAGAAAAATTAACTTTTCAGTAGTTGTAAACTTATGAATATCAAAAGGCTCAGCAAAAAACAAGAAAACAAAAACCCAAAGACACAAAATTATCCCTAACAATAAATGATTTTTAATATTTTTATTTAAAGGATATTCTTTCTTCATTTTCTTTATTTATAATTTCAAAACTAACAATTAGATTATTTATTAAGATAACATCTGCCTATTTTTTATTTCATTATTTTTGCTTGACTCCATCAAAATTTAAAATTATACTCTTGATAAAATATATTACCTCTCGTTCAGAAATTTCAGAAAAATCAATTCAAAACACTATTGAACTATTAAATGAAGATTGCACTATTCCATTTATAGCAAGATATAGAAAAGAAAAAACAGGAAATTTAGATGAAGTTGAAATAGGTCAAATTGTTCAATTAAAAGAACAATATGAAACTTTAGAGAAAAGAAAAACTACAATACTAAAAGCTCTCGAAGAACAAGAGGTATTAACAAATGAGTTAAAGCTAAAAATTGAAAACACCGAGAGTCTTACCACTCTTGAAGATATTTATCTACCATATAAGAAAAAGCGTAAAACTAAAGCAGAAACTGCTCGTAAAAATGGATTAGAACCTTTGGCTAAAATGATTATGAGTCAACGTGTGAATGATTTAGAATTCACAGCATCAAAATACACTTCTAATGAAGTTGAAACCACTGAAGATGCTTTAGAAGGAGCACGCCATATTATTGCTGAATGGATAAACGAACGAAGTGATATTAGAAATAACATTCGTTACCAACTAGAGCGTTTTGCAATTATCTCAACTAAAATAATTAAATCTAAAAAAGACGAAGACGGTGCTCAAAAATTTAAAGATTATTTTTCTTGGGAAGAAAACCTAAGTCGTATCCCGTCTCATCGCTTATTAGCAATATTACGTGCAGAAAAAGAAGGCTTTATTCGTATAAAAATTGAAATAGATAACGACCGAGCACTTCAAAAAATAGAAGATCGAATAATTCGTTCTCATAATGAGTGTGCTCAACAAATAGAATTAGCAATCTCAGACTCTTATAAACGTTTATTGTTTCCTGCTCTTACTAATGAAACAATGAGTATAGCAAAAGAAAAAGCTGATGAAAATGCTATAAAAGTATTTGCTAAAAATTTACAGCAACTTTTACTTGGTTCCCCTTTAGGTGAAAAACGAATTTTAGCTATTGACCCAGGTTTTAGAACTGGATGTAAAATTGTTTGTTTAAATAAACAAGGTGATTTATTACACAACGAAACTATTTTCCCTCACGCTCCTCAAAATAAAGCTACCGAAGCTATAAAAAAAATTAGTACACTAGTAGATGCTTATAAAATAGAGGCTATAGCTATAGGAAATGGAACAGCTTCAAGAGAAAGTGAGCAATTAATAAAACGAATTCATTTTAAAAACAACATAGAAGTTTTTGTAGTAAGTGAAGCTGGTGCATCTATTTATTCTGCTTCAAAAATTGCTCGTGATGAGTTTCCTAATTACGATGTTACTGTTAGAGGGGCAATTTCTATTGGCCGTAGATTAGCAGACCCATTAGCTGAGTTAGTAAAAATTGACGCAAAATCAATTGGTGTAGGACAATATCAGCATGATGTTGACCAATCTAAACTTAACAAATCATTAGACACTATTGTGCAACATTGTGTTAATAAAGTTGGTGTAAATATAAACACAGCAAGTGCATCGTTATTAAGTTATGTATCTGGTATAGGTACCAAATTAGCAGAAAACATTGTAAACTATAGAAATGAAAATGGTGCATTTAGCAATAGAACTGCTATAAAAAAGGTACCTCGTTTAGGAGGGAAAGCTTTTGAACAATCTGCTGGATTTTTACGAATTAAAAATGGAGATAATGTTTTAGACGATTCAGCGGTTCACCCAGAACAATATTCTTTGGTTAAAAAAATAGCTAAAGATTCTGGAAATAATATAACAGAATTAATAGGAAATACTTCTGCATTAAAACAAATAAAATTACAACAGTACGTTACTGACTCTTTTGGGTTACCAACACTACAAGATATTATTAAAGAGTTAGAAAAACCGGGATTAGATCCAAGAAAAAAAGCTAAAGCTTTTAGCTTTAACGAATATATAAAAACTATTAATGACCTTAAAACAGGGCAAATTTTACCTGGTATTGTAAATAATATTACAAATTTTGGTTGCTTTGTAGATATAGGCATTAAAGAAAGTGGTTTAGTTCACGTATCAAACCTATCAAATACCTTTGTACAAGATATTAATGAGCATGTTAACTTACAACAACATGTTCAAGTTAAAGTTTTAGAAGTAGACATTCAAAGAAAACGTATTCAATTGAGCATGAATTTTTAGTAAAACTGTAAATCTTATTCTATAAATATATTTTTAATCAAAAAGTAAGACGCAACCTGTCTTACTTTTTGATTTACTTGCTCCTCTTTTTTTATCTAATCATTTAAAAATCTTCAAAATAACTGTAATGAAATTGATAAATTATATAATAATTTATTAAATTTAGTACTTAAGTTAAAAACCCCCATGTGTACATTAAAAATAATAGTTTAATAGTACCATTTTATTTACAAAAAAATGGATGAAAAGAAAATACAGTTATTAGAAGAATCTCTTGCACTTGAACGAAAAGCCCGTAAAGAGGCTGAAGCAATAATGAAGCAAAGATCATTAGATTTACATGATAAGAATCAAGAGTTAGAAGAAACTAACCAAACCCTTTCTAAAGTTATTAATGAAAAACAAATTGAGTTAAACAATTTGTTTAAAACAATTATTGATCCATACATTTTAATGGATTTGTATGGTAATGTTTTAAAAATGAACGATGCTTCTATCGATTTTTTTGGAATTGATAATGAAAAGAATCCTTTCAATGTAATGGACACCCTATATGAGGAAGACATTGAATATGCTATGAATTCATTTCAAGAATTTTTAGAAACTGGGATTTTTAGAAATTTTCAAGCAAGAATTTACAACAATCTAAAAGAAATAAAATGGGTGGATATTAATTGTAATGTAGTGTATGATACTGAAGGAAATCCAACTTTCGCTCAAGGAATAATTAGAGATATTACTCAACAAAAAATCCAACAACAAGTTTTTGACGAACAAAAAAATCAATTAAATGCTATTGTCGATTATTCTTCATTAGGTATTGTTTTAACAAAAAAAGGAGAAATTATAAAAAGCAATAGAGCTTTTCAAGAGTTACTAAATTATACTGAAGAAGAACTTTTAGCTTTATCTGTTGGTGATATTTCTTTAAAAGAAGACAAAGAAACATCTGAGTTATACATGAAAAAGCTTGATAACAATGAAATAGAACATTTTTCTATTAACAAACGTTATAGAACTAAACATGGCACTGTAATTTGGGCAAAAACAAATGTTTCAACTATAAAATCTAAACGAGAAAAAAACAGTTATCAAGTAGCTGTGGTTGAAGATATAACTGAAGAACTTCAAAATCAATCTCTCCTTAAAGCATTGAACAGCTTAATGTCTTCAATATTAGGAAAAACTGATATTTACGACATTGCATGGGAAATCTCTGAAAGAACAACTGAACTTTTAAATTTTGAAGATTTAGTAATTTACTTATTAGATTATAAAACTGGTAAATTAAAACAAATTGCTGCACACGGTGGTAAAGTTGAAAAAAGAAAAATTATACAAAACCAACTAGAAATTAGTATAGGAGAAGGAATTGCTGGTTATGTTGCCAAAACTGGTAAATCAGAAATTATTAGCGATACCTCTAAAGACAAAAGGTATTTAGTAGATGATAAAGTACGCCTTTCTGAAATTTCAGTTCCTATTATTGCAAACAACGAAATCATTGGGGTTATTGATTCTGAACACTCCAATAAAAACTTTTATACAGATTATCATTTAAAAACATTAGAAACCATAGCTAATTTAGCTGCTACTCAATTAAAAAACGCACTTAATTTACAACTTCGAATTGAGGCAGATATTGAAAATAAAGCATTGCTAAAAAGTTTAACTAAAAGCAACCAAGAATTAAAAGATTTTGCCCATGTAGTATCACATGATCTTAAATCACCTTTAAGGAGTATGAATGCTTTAGCTAGCTGGATTAAAGAAGAAAATGCTAAAACTACCAATCAAGTAATTGATGACGATATTAATTTACTTTTAAAGAAAATTGATAAAATGGAACATTTAATCAATGGTATTTTAAAATATGCTAGTATAGATCAAGTTAAATCTACCAAACAAAAAACAGACCTTCATAATCTAGTAAAAGATATCATAGATACTATTTACATACCTAAAAACATTAAAATAAATATTTTAAACAAGCTACCTAAATTAGAAGTTGAAAAGTTTAGAATATATCAATTATTTCAAAATTTAATAAGTAATGCTGTAAAGTATAACGATAAGCAAGAAGGAATAATAAACATTACTTGTAAAGAAGAAGAAGAAACCTGGTTATTTAGCGTTCAAGACAACGGAATTGGTATTTCTGACAAATACCATAAAAAAATATTTGAAATTTTTCAAACTTTAGAAAAAAGTGAAGATTCAACAGGAGTCGGACTATCTATTGTAAAGAAAATAGTAGATATTTATGAAGGGAAAATTTGGCTTACTTCAAAAATAAATGAAGGTACTGTGTTTTATTTTACACTGCCTAAATAGTTCTTTTTTCTATTTTTACCCCCTACCATTCTATTTAATTAATAGTTTTCTTCTATTTAATTTAATAAAAATTAAATTAAAACTTTCTCTTATCATTAAACACATGCATTTGAACGAAAGTTAACTTCTCTTCATCAATATAACTTATCTAGCTCAACCTTTTTTTTTAATTTCATTATTCACAACCCTTAACTATAAGAAAGCATTTTGATTCTAAAAGTTAGTAATATACTGTTATAAAAACCTGAAGAATGGATTATCATAAAATACGATTTTTAGAAGAATCTCTTGCTCAGAAAGATGCTGCTCTTAAAAAAGCACAAGAGGATATTAAAAAGATATCTTTAGATTTAGATTACAAAACCGAAGAACTTGAAACTACTAGACAAAACCTATCTTCAATTGTAAACAAAAAACAGCTTGAAATAAATAGTTTATTTAAAAGTATTATTGATCCATATATTTTAATGGATCTTTTTGGTAATGTTATTAAAATGAACAAAGCTTCAATTGATTTTTTTGGTGCGAATAATAACATCGAATCATTTAATGTAATGGATACTCTTTTTCATGATGATTATGAATATGCCATGAAATCTTTTTATCAATTAATTGAAAAAGGTACTTTTAGAAATTTTAGAACAAGAATTTATGACAAACATAAAAATCTTAAATGGGTTGATATTAACTGTAATATTGTATATGACCACAAAGGAAACCCTACTTTGGCTCAAGGAATTATTAGAGATATTACCAAACAAAAACTACAACAAGATATTTTTGATGAACAGAAAAAACAATTAGATGCAATTGTTGAACATTCTTCTATAGGAATTGTATTAACTCAAGAAGATAAAATCATTAAATCAAATAAAGCTATTCAAAAATTATTAGGTTATACCGAAGAAGAATTAACCACACTAAGTATGTCTAGTATTATAGAAAAAAAAGAAATTGACAATGAAGAAGTTAGTAATACCTCCACTAATAAATGTTATCGTTCAAAAAGTGGAAAAACAATTTGGGCAAAAACAAACACCTCAGTTATAAAAACAACTCACAAAAACAACTATCAAGTAGCCTTAATTGATGACATTACAGAAGAATTACAAAACCAGTCTTTACTTTTAGGTTTAAATAGTTTAATGTCTTCTATTTTAGGAAAAACAAACATTCACGAAATTGCATGGGAAATAACAGCAACTTCTGCAAAGTTATTAGGTTTTGAAGATTGTGTTATTTATTTATTAAACTATAAAACGGGTAAGCTAGAACAAATTGCTGCTTTTGAAAATAAAATTGACGCTAACAACATCATAACAAATCAATTAGAAATATCAATTGGTGAAGGCATTGTTGGTAGTGTAGCAAAAGAAGGCAAATCAGAAATTATAAACGACACCTCTAAAGATAAAAGATACATTGTAGATGATAAAATTCGTTTATCCGAAATTTCTGTTCCAATAATTGCAAACAATGAAGTTATTGGTGTTATAGACTCTGAACATTCAACTAGAAATTATTTTACAACATATCATTTAAAAACATTAGAAACCATTGCTAATTTAGCTTCTTCTCAGTTAAAAAATGCTCTTAATTTACAGCTTCGAATTGAAACTGATAAAAAGAACAAAGCATTATTAAAAAACTTAACTTCAAGAAATAAAGAGTTAAAAGATTTTGCACATGTAGTATCACACGACCTTAAATCGCCTTTAAGAAGTATAAATGCTTTAGCAAATTGGATTAAAGAAGAAAACACTATTCATCCGAATAAAATCATAGATGAGAATACGAAATTACTTTTAAAAAAGGTTGACAAAATGGAATATTTAATCAACGGTATTTTAAAGTACACAAGTATTGATCAGGTAAACTCTAAAAAACAAAAAACTGATTTAAATGGCTTAGTTAAGGATATTATTGATACTATTTATGTTCCAAAAAATTTTACCGTCAACATTTTAAATAAATTACCAAAATTAAACGTAGAAAAATTTAGAGTATATCAATTATTCCAAAATTTAATAAGCAATGCTGTAAAATATAACGATAAGCAAACTGGTATCATAAATGTGAAATGTAAAGAGGAGCAATCTCATTGGCAATTTAGTATTGAAGATAATGGTATTGGTATTTCAGATAAATACCACAAAAAAATATTTGAAATCTTTCAAACTTTAGAAAACAATGAAAATTCAACAGGAGTTGGACTCTCCATAGTAAAGAAAATAATAGATATTTGTGAGGGGAAAATTTGGCTAACCTCAAAAGTTAATGAAGGTACCATCTTTTATTTTACGTTACCTAAATAAAAAAGAAACTATAAAAGCCCACAGGTATCTGTGAGCTATTTATTTACTGAAAAAATTTCTTTTAATTGTTTTACCATGTTTCCATTTCCTGAAACAGTAATCTCTCCTATTTTATCTGCTATTTTTTCTACATATTCCATTTCTTTCAACTTGTATAACATCTCATTATCTTCCATTAATTTGGCAGTGTTTAATAAACTTCTAGTAGAAGCTGTCTCTTCACGTCTTGTAATAATATTAGCTTGCGCTTTTTTCTGCGCTACTAGAACTTGATTCATAATTTCTTTCATATCACCTGGTAAAATAACATCTCTAATTCCACAATAAATCAATGTTACTCCTAAAGCCTTTGTGTTTTTAGAAACTTCCTCAAATACAGCATCACCAATATCTTCTTTTTTCTCTAATAACTCATCTAAAGTATATCTACCTACATAAGACCTTAAAGCTAGTTGCATTAAAACATACAATTGCTTTTCAAACTCCTTATTTGCTAACAATGCTTTTTCGATATCTATAATTTTATACTGTGTATAAAAATTGATTCTAATATTCGCTTTATCCTTAGTTAACAATTCTTGTCCAGAAACCTCTAATTGCAATTGTCTTGTATCAACTTTAGCTATTTTAATAGAAATATCATTTCTCCAAAATCTATATACACCACCAGTTATGGTTTTAGTATATACATCATCTATTAACAACACTGCTTTCTCATACGCAGCTACTTCAAATACTCTTATGTATTTATTTACAGCATAATTTTTAAACAACGCTTTATCTAAATTTTCAGTGATATAAATTTTACTAATATCAATGGTTTGAAAAGTTCTTTTTACTAAACCTTTCCAAAATGTATATCTCCCAGCTTCTAAAGCACGCTTAAAATTATTATTTTCATATACAAAAACTAACTCATTATCTTTTACTTCAATAACCTCTAACATCGCAACCAGCTCTTCATCTTTTAATAAAACTTCTAATGCTAGTGAAATATTAAAATCTTTAGTTAAATCATATGTATTTACATATTGATTAAAACCTAACCAATGCAAGCCACTAGTAATTACTTTTTGATAGTCTCCATTTTTAAAAACTAAGCCTACATTTCCTTGATTAATTCTTACTCTTTTCATTTTTTCTTTTGTTTTTAATTCAACTTCTTTTATAACAATTCATTCCAATAAAGGAGAAACTTGTTCTTTTTTAATGAAAAGTATTGAGTACTCATGCTTATAAAAACACGGAAACAATAATTTTAAAAAAGTCCATATTTTAATTTAACAAATGGATTACAGTTTATACTCAACAATAATTGACTTACTAAATATGAATACTTCACTTATTTAAAAGTTATTCTTTCAAGTACGTTTACAAGTGTTTATTTAAAAACTTCATTAAACACTCAATACTTTTACTTTTTCATCAGTTTTATAAGATGATGAGCTTCCTAAAAAACCTACATTATGAGTGTAGTGCTCTAACCAACTGAGCTACAAAGCCTTTTTTTTAGTGGCCTTGACAGGAATCGAACCTGTGCTAAAACAGATAGTGAAAGTATCTGAATTCACTAGAACCGAAATCTAGCGCGTCTACCGTTCCGCCATCATATATGAAATATGAGTGGGATTCGAACCCACATGAATTTTGGAGATTATTTTTTGGCTAATAATCAAACCTTCAAGTCAAGTTACACATACAAACTCAATACAAAACTGTAAAATTGTATACAATGGTGCTATACAGAAACACGCAACAAGACTTACTTGATATTTTAATGTCATTAAAATGAAGTAATGAAGAAGTTCTTTAACAGGTTACTTCATTTCACTTCGTTACATTCGTAATGACCTTTTCATTTTAATATGTTAATGAACTTCTTTAATTTGCCTCATCATACTCCATGTTATGATGAGGTCTATCATCTTTTTTCTTTTGCAATTCTCCCACTTTTAACGGCGTTCTTTTTCAATTACTATGCAAATATTTAACACAGCTACGTAGTCTTTTTGCGTAATTAAAATATTTTTGATTTTTTGTAGGAATAGCAAGATTCGAACTTGCATCTTTAGAATCGTACTCTAAAATTTTATCCAATTAAACTATACCCCCTTTTTTAATAATTACTATTTTGATTAATATTCAAATTTTGTAAACCTGATAGGATTTGAACCTATACAACAAGAATCAAAATCTTGTATGCTAACCATTACATCACAGGTTTCTCTTCTAGAGAAAGAAATAAATCTTTATTCTTTATTAGTACGGGAAGAGAGACTCGAACTCTCACATCTTTCGATACTAGATTCTAAATCTAGCGTGTTTACAAATTTCACCATTCCCGCATTTAATTTTGTCTGAGAAGTAGGGCTCGAACCTACAGCCTCCTGCATCCAAAGCAGGTAAACAACCAATCGTTATCTTCCCAGTTTTGCAGTACTGACGGGATTTGAACCCGCAACTTTCCGAGAGACAGTCGGACACACTAGCCATTGTGCTACAGTACTATTTATATAAGTGATAGAATCCAAATCTAATAAGTTGTCTAATTACTCCACACTTTCTTTTATTAAGTCATTGCGAATGAAATGAAGCTATCTTTTAATAGATTCCTTCTTCGTTCCTCATCGGAATGACACATTTTATTATTTGATCAATTCTCAAACAAGTTTCAATTACTTCAATCATCGAGACAAGGATGAGATTACTTCGTATTCTCATCTAATCTAGAATTGGATTTCCGTAATTCTCAAACAAGTTTGGATTACCTCAATCATAGAGACAAGGATGAGATTCGAACTCATAAAAAACGGAGTTGCAGTCCGCTGCCTTTGCCATTCAGCCACCTTGTCGTTTTATTCCATAAAAAAAGCATCTCCTTAACCGGAGATGCTTTACAATTATGTATGAATGTATAATTAGCTTATATCATCATAATATATCTCCTTTTTAAAATTGAACTCCTGATCATCACATAGTATACATAGGCTACTCGGTAAGCGAAACTCGAAGTAGTTTTGTTTTATATGTTGTGAATACTGTTTCATTTTATGTTCTTATTTTTATTTTTAATAGTATATCTAGTCAATATCAAAACAATAATTTCTCTTGTTTTGATGTTGCAAATATGTAACACATTTTTTAATTACACAAGGAAAAAATAAACTTAAACCACTGATCTACAAGTGTTTAATTTGATCTTATCCACTAGGAATCCTGTCCGTTATTTAACGGATAATAAACTTTCACACAATAGTCTGTCTCTCAATTGTTTGTTACTTTTTATTATTTGATTTTCTTAACTAAAACATTTTTATTTTTTTTCATAAAAAAAGCGTCCAATTGTTAATTGGACGCTTTGTATTGTTCTGTGATTAATTTAAAAGTATTAAATCACTGTTTATTTTTACATACATAACATCCTTTTCGCCAAATACTCGGGCGAAAATCAAATGAACAAAGCTGTATTTGCTCTTTAGTATGTATATATTTTAATTCCATTTCTTAATTATTACTGCAATATTACTCTTTTTTAGTTTATGATAGACCAAACCAACTCTAATTTAGCACCAAAATAAATAAGATTTCATAAAAAATGATAAACATTTTTTTGTTTCTAAACGATTGTTTAGATTTGTAATGTATTAAAACTTAATGTCTAGAAAAAAGCAATATATAGAAGAAGAGGTTATAGACAAAGCAATGCGATTGTTTTGGAGGAACGGTTATGAAAATACTTCTATGCAAATGCTTGAAAAAGAAATGGGGATAAATAAATTTTCTATTTACTCTAGTTTTGGTAATAAACATGGTGTTTTTATTAAAAGTATAGAGTTATACAAACGTAAAACAAACAAAATGTTTACTAAGTTAAAAGAGGAGAATAATGGAATAAACGACATTAAAACGTTTTTTTATGATTCTGTTGATGTTTGTTATCAAGAAGGTAATCATAAAGGTTGTTTAATGACTAACACTTACAATGAATTTTCAAATAATACTGATTCTGAAATAAACAAGTTAATTAACTTTTTTATGAATTCATTAAAAGAGATATTTATTCAAAAATTAAAAGATGAATCAAAAAGTAGTGATATTATTTTGAAAGAAGCTAATTTTTTACTCTTGGCAAAACATGGGTTAGCTGCTGCTACAAGAGTTAACAATAAAAAAGAGATATCTGATTATATTGAAATGATATTTAAAAATATTTAGACATTTTTTTTACAACAAAACTAAACGATCGTTTAGTTTTATAATTAAAAACCAATAATTATGAGTACATTAAAAATTCACACCATTGAAACAGCTCCTGAAGGAAGCATAAAACTATTAAATAAATCATTAAAAGCTTTTGGTATGGTACCCGGATTACATGGCGTATTAGCCGATTCACCAGAAACATTAGATGCCTATCAAAAACTACATGAATTATTTTCAAACTCCTCTTTTAATAATGAGGAACTAACTGTAGTTTGGCAAACCATAAATGTAGAACACGGATGTCATTATTGTGTTCCTGCACATACTGGAATAGCTCATATGATGAAAGTTGATAAAAATTTAACTGATGCGTTAAGAAACAAAACTGCTATTGCCAATGAAAAATTAGAAATACTAAGAAATACAACTTTAGCTATAGTTAGAAATAGAGGTAGAATTTCTGATGCAGATTTGAAAGCATTCTTTGATGCTGGCTATCGTCAACAGCAAGTCTTAGAAATCATTTTAGGCTTAGCACAAAAAACAATTAGTAATTACACTAATCATATTGCTAACACCCCTATAGATAAACCTTTTAAAAAGTTCGCTTGGGAAAATGAAATGCAAAAATAACACGAATAAAAAACCACATTAAAATAAATAATGTGGTTTTTAGTTTTAAATCATTTCTTCTTTTTCTTAGATTTTTTATCTTTTTTCTTAGATTTTACTTTCTTCTTTTTGGGCAATTTCCCCTTAATACGCTTTTCTTCTTCATCAATAGTATATGAAAATTCACTATTAAAACTGTGCTCTCTAGCTTTAATAACGCTTTTTAACGCCTTTTTGTATTTCTTTTTGGTCTCAAATAAAACTGCTTTTTTTAAATACAACACCGCTTTATCTGATCCCTTTACCCCCAAAGCAAAATCTATTAGCTTTTCTGCCTCTTCAAAATCTTCATTCCATAATAGCACATTGATGTAATTAGGATAAATATTAAATGCATGAATGTTTTCAGCTAAAGCCTCTGCATAATATTCTTTTGCTTTGTGATAATTGTATAATGCTTCGGCATGAATTCTCCCCATTAAACATAAGGCAATCGTGTTTTTTTCATCATATGCTAAAGCATATGTTAAAGCTTCAATTGCTTCCTCTAAATCATACGGATAAGCATCTAATGCTTTAAATATGTAATTGTTTGCTAATGTTCCCATATTATTTTCTTGTTTGTCATTTTGAAGAATCATCTAAATTTGTTAATCTATAGAGAGATTACTTCTTTACCCTTCGCTACAATCGCAATGACGTTTTATATTGTTATTCTAATTGTTTTCTTAAATCAGTTTTTAGTTGATTCCGTTTTGTTTTAAAAGATTTCAATTTCTTTTGTTGTTTAAAATCTGAACCTGTAAATGTTCTAGTAGGATTTCCTCGTTCTAAACTTAAATGATTTTCCCATTCGTTCTTTACCGATTCTTTTAACTGACCGATATTATGATCTGCTATTTTTTCTTTTAATCGTTGTATTGCAGTCTTCTTATTTTGATGTTGTGAACGACCATCAGAGACCAATACTTGAACTCCTGTTGGTATATGTTTTGCTCTAACAGCAGAACTTACCTTGTTTACATGTTGCCCACCAGCTCCTGAACTTCGAATTGCTTGAAATTGAATATCGTTTTCGTTAATTGTTTTTTCTTTATGTTGATTCAATTCATAACAACCAATAAACCAGTTTTTACGTTTATGATATTTTCTAAAAGTTGAAGTTCCAATCCATTGAATAGATCCTAACCAGTTTTTTAAAAAATCAGAAAGTAGTTTTCCTTTTAACTCAACAGTTACAGATTGTACTGTTCCATTTTCAATTCCATTAACTTTATGCAACACTGTATATTCAATGTTAGCTTCTATTAATTCTTTTAAAAATATTTTTAAAATTTTTGCAACTACCCACGCACATTCTGATGGGCCTTTAGCTGCTGTTATTTGTATTATTTTTGTGTCCATTATTTCTTATTATTTATACTAATCCCTTTATTACAATGCTTGCGTTAGGGATTGAAGCGGCATCCTTTTTATAGCTTACATAAATTAGCGCCATTGCGAGGGACGAAGCAATCTGTTTATTAATTATAAGATTGCCACAGTTTACAAAACAGTAAACTTCGCAATGACAGCTATAAAAAGATATAGCGTAAAGCGCGACCTTAAGGTAACGCTCAAAGAATGCTATTTATCCATTCTTACAATTTTCGGCGTAAAGGTTCCTAACACTTCAACCAGTTCTTGTTGATTTGCCATTACTTTTTTAATGTTTTTATATGCCATTGGTGCTTCATCTACTCCACCTCCAATAAGACTTACTCCATTCATTTTTAATTGGTGTTTGATATCGCTTTTTGTAAATTTCTCTTTACACTTTCTTCGAGAATGTTTTCTACCAGCTCCATGAGAAGCAGAATTTAAACTTTCAGTATTTCCCAAGCCACGTACTATGTACCCAGGAGCTGTCATGGAACCGGGAATGATACCTAACTCACCTTTGTTAGCGGGAGTTGCTCCTTTTCTATGAACAATTAATTCTTGTCCATTCACCTTTTCTTTCCAAGCAAAATTATGGTGATTCTCAATTTTTGCAATTGCTTTTGCTCCTAGTAATTTACCAATTCGTTTATGAATATTATCGTGACATGCTTTTGCATAATCACCCGCTAAATTCATTGCTAACCAATATTCTTGTCCGTCATGAGTATTCAAATCTAACCACGCTAAATGTTGTACATTTTTTGGTAAAGGACATTGTTTCGTTGCTAAATACGTATAATGTTTTGCAATGTTTGCTCCCAATCCACGACTTCCACTATGCGTTAATAATCCTATATATTCTCCAATAGGCAAATAAAATTCATTATTTTCATCTGTAATAGTTACCACTCCAAACTCTACAAAATGATTTCCTCCACCTGAGGTTCCTAGTTGATTATATGCTTTAATTTTTAACCGCTTTAACAACGGTATATCTTGAAACTCGGTACGTTCAAATATTTCATGATCATGCTTCATTTTGTGCGTTTCATACATTCCGAATTTAGTATGCTCAGACAATATATTTTCCAACTGATGAACTTTCCCTTTTAAATAAGATGCTTTTACTGGATATACTGTTAAACACATTCTACAACCAATATCAACTCCTACTCCATAAGGAATCACGGCATTTTCTGTGGCCAATACACCACCTATTGGTAAACCATATCCTGCATGCGCATCTGGCATTAAAGCTCCTTGTACAGCAACTGGTAATTTTAAAGCGTCATACAATTGGTATTTTGCTAAATCGTCAATTTCATTTTCTCCATAAATACTAAATGGAACCCTAGTGTTTCGTAATTTGTGCATTTGTACCTCAACAGGTTTTACCAAACCTTCTGCAACTTTACCCCAAATAGCATTTCCCTGATATTTTTCTGGTGCTAACAATACTTGCTTTGCTTCCTCTAAAATGCGTTCTTTCTTTTCTCTTTTACGATATCTATTAATTTGCCCTAAGGCTATATTTATACTATTATTTTTTGGAAACCCTAATTTTATTAAGTCCTTTCCTTTTAATTTATTTCCCATGATATGTTGTCATTTATAATATCCTGTAAAGGATACTTTTTAAGAGCATTCAACTGTTTAGTTACTTGAAATTTTTGCTTGTGTTCTTGAGGAGTTCTCCAATAATTTTTCCAATAACTCTCTTGCCAAATTTCATAATAACCACTTTTATACAATTGTTGTTCTAAAAGATCTAACTCACTTTCAAGTTGAGGATCAATTCTTTTAGAGTGTGTTATATATGCTCTTGTATATTTAATTTTATAAGCTCCTTTTGGAATTCTTATATAAAATCGTTTTTTTATTTTTTTGTTTTCGTTTCTAAAAGAGAATACCGTACACATAGCTTGCGCCTTATATGTTAATCGATTAAATTGTTTTTTAGATATGGTTGGAAATTCTTTATATATTAAGTGTTTTGAGATTTTATGAAACCACTGTTTATCAGCTTTTTCTTTTGTTCTACCCCAAAAACTTTTTTCTATACAATCGTACAACTCTAAAATAGCCGCCTTGTTTTTATAGCGTTCTACATTTTCTGTTATTACAATTTCTTTAAACCAACCATGTCGTATAGGTTCTTTTAATTTTATGTACCCTAATTCTTTAATTTTTTGATAAATCTCTCTTTGCCTCTTTCTTATAATTCGAATGGCTTTCTGTCTTTGTTCTTTGATGTGTTTTGGTTTCAATGAACATATATTTAACTATTTATCACCTATCGGAAATAATTATTAACTCGTATGTTATTTGAAAAAGAGCATAAAAAAATCCGAAACTTTTTGGCTTCGGACTTTTCATATATAGGATAATTCTTATCTATGTGTGAAGAAAGTCGCGAAGCATGTGCACACAAGAACCTGGTTCTATTAGTGTACTTATGTTTAATTGGTATTTGAACATGTTACTTCGTTTTATAATTGTTTTGTTGCATAATTGCGATGCAAACTTAGAATCTATTTTTGAGTTACACAAATAAAATTAATACTTATTTTACTAATTGTCAGATAGTTACACCTAAGTTTAAGAAATGAAAATCCTGTCCGCTCTTTGCAGATTATTTAATGAACTGATACTTTGTTATGTACATTTTGTACTACACGATTCAAAGTGGGTTTCAGGTTTTAAAATTTTTTATAAAAAAAAAGCGTCCAAAAATTAATTTTGGACGCTTTTGCTTTTATACTGTGAATTTCTACCTAAAATACAACTCACGAAGTCGCTTATTTGCGTCCTGATATGTGAATTTTAGTATTGTCATAGGTTTAAATTTATGTTTTATTCTTTAATTTATAAAATATATAAGAGAATTTTAACTCTTAGTAATCTTGTTTTTTCTAGGAATGCCTATGGCATTGTAAGTATTTCTACTACTTTTCCATACACATTTTTAGTCCATCCGTTAATTCTACCATGATTGTTACCTATTTGTAACCCTCTTTTATCATTTTTACCTTTTACAAGATGTGTAAAGCAGTTTCCACGAACTTTACAATAAACGATATCTCCAACTTCACATTGTTCCCAATTAATAGGTTTCAATTTTACTGGTTGTTTAGATTTTAAAAGAGGTAACATAGAATTACCTGGTTCTTTAGAAATAATGGTTTCACCATTAGTTAATTTTTGAATTTTCCAATTCATATTATTATATTTTATAAATTATGTAACGCATTATTGTGTTACATATCTCATAAAATGATATAAGAACCTGTCAATGAACTGATGCAAAGATGCAATAAATTTTAATAAGCTAAAAATTTAATTTAAAAACGGCTCTACAAAACCAATAAATTCTAAATTTTCTTTTTTCCAACGAGCTCCATGTCCTGACGCTATTCTTATCTCATATACTATTTCATGTTTGTAATGATAATAAACATTCCACCATGTTTTATTTTTTAACATCCCAGCTAATAAATCTCTTACTTTTTCTTCTTTTTCAGCAGGATTTCCAATAGCCTTTCCCCAAAAACTATTTGTGGTTCTTTCTGAATGCTTTTCAAAAGCTCTCACTGCTTTTGAAATCTGTGTATTATAAAACTTAAAGCTTGCATTGTACACTTCCTTGTTTATTGGCGGAATTGCTTTTTCATCTTTAATTGTTGCTGATGTAATTCTTTGCCCTAAAACTATAAGGAAATCTTTAATTTTTACTTCCTCTAATTTTTGAATTAATTCAGGTATATTCTTTTCTTCTATTAAAAACTGAAATTTATTAAAGACCAAGATTCTATCAATTTTTATTTCTTCTTCAAAGTAGGGCTGCTCATATTTTTCGAGAAAACATTCTTGAGAAAAATAATTCACAATATTTGATGCTATCGTTTCAATATGCTCATCCTTACATTTCAATAGGTAATGTTCTTCGTTTTCGCACAAAAACAACCTTTGTATTTCTTTTAACTTATATAATACATTTTCTTTTTCCATTTTTTTTTACTAATAGGTGATCAAAAAAGAATAATTTACAGGAATTAAAACATCAATAATATTAGTCCAGGATTTTGTTTTATCTAAAATCCAAGCATCAGAACTTACCCCAATAAAATTGCTGTTTACTAAGAATTTATCGGGATTGTTCTCTTGTATCACTTCCCAATTATACCCTTTTTCATTTGCATATTCCGTTAACTTTGTTTTCATGCGTCCACTATTAGAAACTGGAGCATCAAATACCCAAACAACTTTTAAAACGCTATACTTTTTAAAGAACTCAGCAAAAACTTCAATGGCTTTTTCAGTTTGACGTACACTTTTATAGGTTCCATATAAATTCGATAGATCTCTATACGCTCCATCTCTTCCTTTAAACACATAGGCTTCTGATAGTATACTTTCTAATAATATTAACTGATTAAATCCGTCAATAATTAATGTAGTTCCTTCTAAATTTTCAACGGATATTTTAGTCTTTTCTCGATGCACAACAGCATTTTCACTTGCCGCCATTCCTTTTATTGCTTGTTGTTGTCTTTTATTCAACTTATAACGATTTCCTACTAATTCACAGGAAGAAGATTCACCATAACCACGTTCTAATAAAAAAGACATGTCAAGTACCGCTTCTTTTATTTTTCGTTGCATAAATACTTTTCCAAATAAATAATCGTCTCTTCCTTCTTTTCCTCTATTTTTTGACATTAAGTGTATAGTATTTTAATTAAAAATTGAAGAAGCAAAGTCTCAAACTCTGCTTCCCCATTTTACTATAAATAAGATCTTAATATTCCCACCAAAGTGTTTTTCTATACAGTGGAAATTCTATTTCATAGCCTTCAACTTGTTTTCTTAAAACAGTTTTACATTTTGTTCTGAATTGTTGTCTCAAGAACCTTCTGTACTCCCAACTATTACTTTTCCAATAAATTTTAGCTGATTTTGTACGTTTTTTTCTCTTATGATATCTTTTGAAATTGTAATACTTCTTGTTTGTGTACGATTTCATTTTGTATTAAGTTATTAATTAAAACTTAATACAGTGTTCCTTTTTTAATTTGCATATTTGTTTATTAGATTGAATAATTTCTACAAGATTTACTTTCTAACTTTGGATTATGTTTTCTACACATTACTTCTAGATGATATTCGATGTTTTTTTTATAATTAACTTTAATACTACACAGTAAAGGGGTTAATTTATAATTATCACTATCGATTTTTTCTTTTTTATGTAGAAGAATATATACACTCGAAATTTCATTTACACATAAATCTATTTTAGCTATTTTATTTTTAAATTTTTTATTAAAACGAGTAATTAAAGGAGTAAACTTAGCATTTTCTGGTATCATTGTTTTTGCTAATAAATCAATTTTTATTTCAAAACAGTTATTTTGTATCATTAAACTATATAATTTACCGATTCCCCAATATCCATTTACATCGTTATTTCTACTTATAAAAGAGTTTAATAATCCACTTGCTATGTTTTTAAGTTTTTTTTCCATTTTTTCTAAATTCTTCTATTTGATAAATAAACTCTTTAAGTTTTATATCAAATTTTCTTTTACTCATGCTTAGTGAACTAATAATCTCATTATTGTTTAATTCTTTTTTTGCTATAACTTCCCATATCTTTGAAGCATCCATTGGATCAATCAAAAACTGAATATAAATTTCAAGCCCTTGTGAATGTTTCCATTGCATCTTCCAGTGTTCATCTTCCCACCATTCGTTTAAAGAATCGATGAGTATAATATTCCAAGTCTTAATATTTAATTGCTTTTCTACTTGTACTTTAAAGCTCATCTCTTATTATTTTGTCTTCTTTTATTCTTCCAAGGTGCATTTTTTTGCCAGTCTCCTGCCATAATACCCCCATAAGGCACCACCTCATCAATAACTTCACCTAAACCAAATTCTTCCATTTGGTTACGCACACTCTCTGCATTTTTATAAGCAGAAGGTAATTCCGTAATATCAATTTCATTAGAAAAAAAACGAGCATCTATACCTTTGGTTTCTTCTTTAAAAATTTCTTCATAAGTTCCTATTTTACTCTTTCTATGCTGTGTTCTACTAACATTTCGTCCAGCTCCATGCGGTGCAAATCCTAAATTACTTTTAGTCGTTTTTCCTTCCACAATCAATACTGGTTCACTCATGTTTAATGGAATTAAACGTGGCCCTGTAATATCTGGCATAAACTTAGCATCTAACGGAGTTGCTCCCTTTGCATGGTAAAACAAATCGCCTTCTTTAAATACAAAATTATGTTCATTCCAATACCTGTTTTCTTTTTCAATTCCTAATTTTTCTAAAGTTGCATCATGTAAAACTTCATGATTTAACTTTGTCCACTTTCTTATAATTTGTAATGCTTCCCAGTAGTTTTCTCCTTCTTCAGTATCAAACGGAATCCATGCATTTTGTTTTAATGTTTGTGGAGACAATTCTTTTCTAAATTGTTCTGCAACTTGCATCCCTCTTGCATACAAATTCGCTCCAAAACCTCTACTTCCATGATGTGTTACCATCATTGTATTTCCTGTTTTTTTAGAAGTACCAATAAATAGAAAGTGATTTCCATCTCCTTGTGTTCCTAAATGGCTTCTTGCAGCAGAAATACATTTTTGAGTATTCAAAAAAGGGTTTGCTTCTATTTCAGCTAATAAATCCATCGGAAAACGGAACTGCGTATTTCTATCTCTACCTCCTGGTCCAAAATGTGTGCTACTATGTGCAGCATCTAACACTTCTTTCGGATCAGCTTTTCCAAAGTCAGTTAACATAACAGAACAACAAATATCAGCACTATGCATTCCTGGATGAATGGCATTATTAGCTACTACTACTCCACCTACAGGGATCGTTCCTGCTGGTCCAGTAGGACAAGCATCTGGCATTATTGATCCATCAACAATCGTTGGAGTTTTCATTAATACTTCCATCGAAGTGATTACTTTATGTACATTCTCTTCTTCTAACTCATTTTCAGCCTTAATATTAATATTAAAACTCGCTGGATTTTCTAACAATGGAATTTCAGGTCCTGAACGAAATTGCTCTAAGTATTCTAATGTTTCTTTTTCTGACAACTCATTTGAGTTTATATATTCCATCGCTTCTGGAAACCATTTTCCTGATTTGAATCCCATTTCAATTAATTCTTTTCCTGTAATTTTAGTTTTATTTTCCATCATTTTAATTTTTTAAGCTCCACAAACTCCTTGTTTTGTGGAGCAATTACTATTGAAAGTTATTTACTTTCTTATGATTCCGGCACAAATATTACATACCATTACGCAATCTTTTTGCGTAGATAAAATTATTTGTTATTTTTATAAAAAAATTAGCCTTGGACTTAAAAAATCGTTTTAAAAACCTTGTTTCAGCTTATACTTCTAATAAAGACTTAATAGATTCTCTATGGAATACTCTTGAAAACAACTACACTGAAAAACATAGAGTTTATCATAATTTTTCTCATTTAGAAGAACTATTTACTTATTTTGACACCTATAAAGTTGAATTAAAGAATGCTGATATAGTTTCTTTTTCTATTTTTTATCATGATATAATCTATAACATTTGGAAAAAAGATAATGAAGAAAAAAGTGCTCTTACTGCTTTAGACCAACTATCAAAGATTAATTTATCATCTGATTTCAGAAAGAGTATTCAGCAACAAATAATTGCCACAAAAACACATGATGCTTTAGATAATGATGCAAAATGGATGATAGATTTTGATTTAGCTATTTTAGGTACATCTTCTGAAGTTTATTCTAACTATTCTAAATTAATTAGAAACGAATATAAACTTGTTCCTAATCTTCTTTATAAAAAAGGTCGTAAAAAAGTTTTACAACATTTTATTAATAAACCTTTTATTTATGCTACTAATGAATTTAGACGCTTATACGAAAATCAAGCAAAACTTAATCTTACGAATGAACTAAATGCTTTATAAATGGCTTCAAATAAAAATGCATTAATCCGCTATAAAACTATTGATCAATGCTTACGAAATACCATGCGAACTTGGACTTTAGATAATTTAATTGAAGCCTGTTCTGATGCATTGTATGAATATGAAGGAAAAGATGTATACGTAAGTAAGCGTACTATTCAGTTAGACATTCAGCATATGCGCAGTGATAAGTTAGGATATAATGCTCCTATTGAAGTATATCAACGGAAGTATTATAGATATTCTAAAGATGATTATAGCATAAAAAACATTCCTGTTACTGATGCTGATGTAAAGGTTATGAATGAAGCCATAGAAATGTTACGTCAGTTTAAAGACTTCTCTTTGTTTAAAGAAATGGATGGTGTTTTACAACGACTGGAAGATTCAGTCTATTCTTCCAATAAAAGTAACAGAGCCATTATTCATTTAGACAAAAATGAGCAGTTAAAAGGTTTAGAGTTTATAGATCCTATATACGATGCTATAAAAAACAAAAATGTAATAAAGATAACTTACCAATCCTTTAAAGCACGACAAGCTAGTGACATGGTTCTACATCCTCAGTTATTAAAAGAATATAATAATAGATGGTTTTTATTAGCTACCCATAAAAATAATTATATAACATTAGCATTAGATAGAATTTCTAACATTGCTATTGAAGAAAATATAGAGTTAAACGATTTACAAATTGATGGCGATATTTTTTATAAAGATGTAGTTGGAGCAACCGTTACTAATTCAAGACCACAACGTATTCAATTTTGGATTGAAAAAAGACATGCTCCATACGTAATTACTAAGCCACTTCATAAATCACAACGTTTAATAAAACGTGTAGAAGATGGTGTAATATTTAACATATTTGTGAAAACTAATTTTGAACTCGAACGTTTGTTATTAGGATATGGAGATTCTATAGAAATACTAAAACCTGAAAAACTAAGAAACCAAATACTTCATAAACTAAAAAACACTATTAACAGATACTCTAATTCTGAAAACAATGAAGGTGACTAAAAAAACTTATTATAATTTTTATATATTTGTAATAGAGGAATTCATGTAACTCTTGTTACAAACTTATTTTCTATCATAAGGAAGACATTGGGAAAATAGGTTTTATTTCTTACGGAAACTCCGTATACCTTAATTAGTAGTAACTAATTGGTGTACGGAGTTTTTTTTACACCAATTTTAAAAACATATAAAATGAAAAAAATTATTAAAAAAAGTCTCATTGGACTATTAACAATTGGTGTTTTAACTGTAATTCTAGTTTTCCTTTTCCCTCAAGTATTATACGTTTCTGCATTTGGACAAAAAATGCTTATGAAAATGGAAGGTGAACAAGTTGCCGAATTCTATTTTAAGGAAAACCAAACAAGTAAAGACACTCTTTACATGAAAGGAATTATATATAGTAATACACTTACTGATATAAAAAAAGTATTAGATAACAATCCGCAAGTAACAACAATTACTATGGTTAATGTTGGTGGATCTATTGATGATGAAGTTAACTTGGTAGCATCTCAAGAAATTAGAAAACGTAATATAAATACCTATCTTCCAAAAAATGGAATGGTAGCTTCTGGAGGAACAGATATGTTTTTAGCTGGAACTAAAAGACAAGTACATCCAACAGCTAAGCTAGGAGTTCATTCTTGGTCAGGTGGAGATAAAGTTGCTTTAGATTTTCCTAAAGAGCATGAAGAACATAAAAAGTATTTAAACTACTATAAAGAAATGGAAATCCCTACTGATTTCTATTGGTACACTCTTAAAGCTGCTCCTGCTGATGGTATTCACTGGATGACTTCAGAAGAAATTATTAATTATAATATTACAACAGATACGAAATCAGAATTACTGAGTTTACAAGAAAAACTCTCTTCTAATGAATTTAAAGGTAGAGGGACAGGAAACAATCAACTAGCTCAAGATTTAATTACTACTTACTTTGAAAATGTTGGGTTAAAGAAATTTAACAACACCTATAATTCTCCTTTCACCTTCATTAATAAAAAAACGACTAAGAAACGAGAAGGGACAAACATCATTGGGTACATAAAAGGAAAAAAATATCCAAACAAATATATTGTTATTGGTGCTCATTATGATCATTTAGGTATTGTTAACGATACTATTTATAATGGAGCTGATGATAATGCATCGGGTACTGCTGCATTATTAGTTTTGGCAAAACACTTCAAAAGTCATCAGCCAGAACATTCTATCATTTTTGCAGCTTTTGATGCTGAAGAATTAGGATTACATGGCTCTAAGTTTTTTGTTGAAAATCCACCAATACCTTTAGAAGATATTCAATTGAATTTTAATTTTGATATGATTAGTCGTAATCCAAAAAACGAAATTTATGTTGTAGGTACTTATCCATATCAACAATTTAAATCTTTGGTTGAAAAAGTAGCAAAAACAAGTTCTTTAAAAGTGTCTTACGGACATGATAATCCTAATGATAAAACGAAAGATTATTGGATGTTCTCATCAGATAATGGTCCATTTCATAAAAAAGGAATTCCAAACATCACTTTTAGTGAAGAAGATCATCCTAGTTATCATAAACCAACAGATGATTTTGAAAATATAAATCCTACGTTTTATAAAAATGTTGTGAAACTAATTCAAAAGGCCATTGAAAATATAGATCAAAATTTCCCAACTAAATAATTCATCAAAGTGGTACATAAAAAAGATATTGAGATCGCTTATAAAAATATTAAAGATGATATTTTAAAAACACCTTTAGTACACTCTCCAAAATTGAGTGCTATTTCTGGCGCGAATGTGTATTTAAAAATGGAACATTTACAGATAACAGATTCATTTAAAATACGAGGTGTGCTAACGAAATTAAAGAGTATTAACAAAAAGGACTTTAACAAAACCTTTGTAGCAGCTTCAACAGGAAATCACGCAGCAGCATTTGGATATGCTTCAGATAAATTTGGATTTAAAGGGAAGTTATTTTTACCAAAAAACATTAGAGAAGAAAAATTAACAGGAATTTCTAAATATGCTTTTGAAACCGTTTTGTACGGAAATTCTAGTATGGAAACTGAGCGGAAAGCAAGAGAATATGCTAAAGAAATTGATGGAGTTTTGATTCACCCATATAATGATCCAGAAATTATAAAAGGGCAAGGAACAATTGCTATTGAAATAGCAGAACAATTTCCTGAAGTAGATACGGTTATAGTTCCTATTGGTGGTGGTGGACTTATTTCTGGAATTTGTTCTTATTTTTCAGAAAACAAAAATGTAACTATTGTAGGTAGTCAACCAATAAATGCTTCAGAAATGGAACAATCTATAAAAATAAATAAAATTGTTTCTCCAAGTAAATATAGTACGATTGCTGATGCTGCTGCAGGAGGAATAGAAGAGAACTCCTTAACATTTATTATTTGTAAAAAACACCTTTCTCATGTTGAAACAATTAAAGAAGAAGATATAAAAAAAGCAGTAGCCTTTTTATATAAATTTCATGAAACAACAGTAGAACCTACTGCTGCATTACCAGTTGCAGCATTATTAAATGGAGATAAATATCGCAATAAAAATGTGGTAGTAGTTTTAACAGGAAAAAAAATAAACAAACAATTATTAACTGAAATAAACAAAAATTATGGCGACTGTTATTAATTTAGAAGAAATAAAATCCATACTAAAAAACATAGATATAATAGCTGCTATGGAAGAAGGATTCATTCAATATAGTAATGGAAATACAGTAGTTCCTCCTGTTGGAGAATTATTATTTGAAAAACCTAAAGGAGATGCACATATCAAATACGGATATATTAAAAATGATGACTATTATGTAATTAAAGTTGCATCTGGATTTTATGATAATGTAAAATTAGGAATTGCTTCTAGTCAAGGATTAATGTTATTATTCGATCAAAAAACAGGAGTTCCAAAAGCTATTTTATTAGATGAAGGGCATTTGACTGATATTCGTACAGCAGCAGCAGGTGCTTTAGCGGCAAGGTATTTTGCTCCAAAAAAAATAAAAGCAATCGGAATTATTGGAACTGGAATACAAGCAAAATTACAATTACAATATCTTCAAAAACATACACCTTGTTCTTCTGTTTGGGTTTGGGGAAGAAACAAAGAGAATGTAAAAAAGTTTGTTCAAGAACTTGGTACTGATTTTAATATTCAAATTGCAGAATCACCTTCTGAAATCGCAAAAAACTGTACCCTTATAGTAACTACTACACCTTCTGAAATAGCTTTATTAAAAGCAGAAGATATTCAAAAAGGTACTCATATCACTGCAGTTGGTTCAGATACTGAACATAAACAAGAGTTAGAAAGTGAATTACTAAAAAAGGCAGACATTGTTATTGCTGATAGTATTCCACAGAGTAAAAGTAGAGGAGAAATTTATAAAGCTGTTAGTGATGGTAAAATTTCAGAAAATACAGTCATTGAATTAGGAACTGCAGTTCAAGATTTAAAATTACAACGAACAAGTGAAGATCAAATTACAATTGTTGATTTAACTGGAGTAGCTGTACAAGATATTATGATAACTAAAGCGGTGTATAACGGCTACTTAAAAAATAAATAAAATGCTTCAATTTATTAGTAATAAAGGAGGTGGAAAACCTGTTGATTTTGAAACAGCAATATTAGATGGTTTTGCTGTTGATGGAGGATTATATGTTCCTGAAATATTGCCAGAAATTACAGAAGAGCAATTAAAAGAATGGAAAGATTTAAGTTATGTAGAATTAGCTTTCGAAATCCTTTCTTTATTCATAGATCGCTCTATTATTTCCGAAAATGAATTAAAAGGCATACTGCAAACGGCCTATGCTCCTTTCGAAAAGAAAGAGATTATTCCATTATATAAAATAAAATCTAGAAAAGATACCTATATTATGGAGTTGTTTCATGGTCCAACAATTTCATTTAAAGATGTAGGGTTGGCTTTTTTAGTGAATTTGGTTAACTTTTTTTTAGAACGAAAAAAAGAGCACCTTACTATTGTTGTAGCTACCACAGGTGATACCGGTCCAGCCACAGCATATTTTGCAGCGGGAAAATCAAATATAGATGCCTGGGTGTTATACCCAAAAGGATTAATTACTGAAGAACAAGAACGTCAAATGACCACTTTACAGCAAGCGAATGTTCATCCTGTTGGTGTATCAAACTGTCCTGATGGTGGTGATGATTTAGATGCAGTAATAAGTAAGCTATATGCTAATAAACCATTTAAGGAAAAACTAAAATTATCAAGTGTTAACTCTATTAATTGGGGACGTGTGATGATGCAAACTGTTCATTATTTTTATGGATATCTGCAAGTTGTTGATACCGTTGGTGAACAAGTTAATATGTCAGTACCTTCTGGTGGATTTGGTAATTTATGCGCTGGTGGACTAGCCCGTAAAATGGGATTACCTATAAAATATTTAGTAGCTGCCAATAATAAAAATGCTTGTTTACATCGTATATTTTCAGAAGGAAGATTTACCAAAGAAGAAATCATTGAAACACCTTCTTCTGCAATAGATATTTTAATTCCGTTTAATTTTTGGAGGTATTTATATTTCTGTATAGATAAAGATACTGAAAGGATAAAAAAATGGATGGATGAGTTTAAAACTACTGGAAATGTAACATTCGATAAAGAAATTTTTGAAACCTATAAAAAAGGATTCCTTTCAAACAGTTCATCAGACCAGGAAACACTAAATATAATTAATGAAATTTACACTGCTGAATCTTATTTATTAGATCCACATGGGGCAGTATCATTAAATGCTACTGATGTTTTAAAAAATGTTTTAGGTAATGAGAAATTGATTTGTTTGGCTACTGCACATCCATCAAAATTTCCTGAGGTAATAAAAAAGGCACTATCCATTTCTGTTCTACCCAAAGCAGCTACCCATCAAAGTATAGAAAATGAAAAACGCCTTTGTGAAAAAGTTCATTTGTGCAATCATGAATATTTAGAAGAAGCTCTTATACATGCAATGGAAACAAATTGGGATTTAACAAAAGGAAAGTAATATGGCACAGTATACAGTTTTAAATGATGAAAGCATACAAACCATTTTAATTCATTATGATATTGATAAAGTAACTTCTTATAAAGTATTAAGTGGTGGTTCTGAGAATACTAATTATTTAATAAACACAATTGATAATGCCTTTGTATTAACAGTTTGTGAACAAAAGTCAGCTCAAGAAGCGGAAGAATTAGCTTCTTTATTAAACTATCTTGAACGTAATAATTTTAGTACTTCAAAATTAGTAAAGACAAAAACAGGAAAACTTACTGTAACATTTAGTAATAAACCTATTATACTAAAAGAATTTATTGAAGGTGATATAATTCAGGATTTTCCTGATAATTTACTAGTTTATTTAAGTGAAGAGTTAGCTAAGCTACATCAAATAAAAGTGCCTAATTATGTTCCAAAAACTTTAAACTATGGAAGTATAGATCGTTTTGATGAAGTACAGGTTTACGCACCAGAATCTTCTTTTTATAAATGGTTAAAAGAAGTAAAAACCTATATCAAAAAACACATGCATCCAGAACTACCAAAATCCCTGATACATAGCGATATTTTTTATAGTAATATTATTGTTAGTGATGACCTAAAAACTGGTACTATTATGGATTTTGAAGAAGCCTGTTACTACTATCGTGTATTCGATATTGGAATGATGATTGTTGGAACTTGCTGTCAAGAAGAAACAATAAACCTACATAAAGCAAAAAAATTACTTAAAGGATACCAGCAAAACATAAAGTTAAAAGAAGTAGAAATTGAAGCACTACAAGCTTTTACAGTTTACGGAGCAACTGCAACTGCTTTTTGGAGGCATCAAAATTTCAATTATATAAATGTTACTCCAACAATGAAAAACCATTATGTTTCAATGAAAAACTTGGCTGATTCAATATTAAGTATTTCTATTAATGAATTTAAAACTGTATTTAATAAATAACTTGCCTAAAACACAAAAAAGAGACTGTCATAGCTTTTGAAACAGTCTCTTTTATTCTTTTCTTTTTCAGTTTTGAAGTTATAAAAACTTCAATTTTGTACCTTTATTGTACTTGGTTTAATAGCAAATTCCCCACTTATTTGTTTCCTAACATTAATAATTCATTACAAACTACCTCTGTTACATATCGTTTATTACCTTCTTTATCATCAAAAGAACGTGATGTTAATTTCCCTTCAATAACCACTTCGTTTCCTTTTTCTAAATATTTTTCAATGATTTCTGCTGTTTTGTTCCAAGCTACAATATTGTGCCATTGTGTGTCAGTTACCTTTTCCCCTGTAGAGTTCTTGTACGTTTCATTAGTTGCTATTGAAAATTTAGCTAGTTTTTTACCACTTTCTAAAGTGATAATTTCTGGATCATTTCCTAAGTTTCCAATTAACTGTACTCTGTTTTTTAGTGCGTTCATATTATTATTTTTTTCGTTAAACAGTTAAGATTTTGTCATTCATTTGAATTGACTCTGCAAAGATGCAATACAAACCAAATCATAATAGGTTAGTAAACATTTGTTTTCGTTTGTAAATGAATGTAATCATTTAATTATTTTTAATATATTTGTTTTCAAACAATTAAAAATGAGTTCAAAAAAATGTTTAGAGTGTAATGAAAAAGTAATTGGACGAATTGATAAAAAGTTTTGTTCTGATTATTGTAGAAATGCATATAACAACAAAGTAAATAAAGAAAGTAAAAATCTAATTCGAAATACCAACAACCGGTTACGAAAAAACTATAAAATTCTTTCTGAACTTAATACTTCAGGAAAAACAAAAACAACTAGACGAAAATTATTTGATAAAGGTTTTGAATTCAAATTTATCACCTCTATATATACTACAAAAAAAGGAAGTATTTATTTTTATGTATATGATCAAGGTTATTTAGAGTTAGAAAACGAATGGTTTTTGTTAGTTAAACAAGAATAACTGAAAACCGTATTTTACAAATTCAACTTATTATTAATAAATTTAAATTATTCTTTATGCCTTTATTAGGAAGCTCACCTATGATTATCTTAATAATTCTTTCATTTGCCATAATAGTTTTCTTGTTTATTTATTACAGTAAAAAACAAATAATAATAAGAACACTAAAAAAAATACCCTTTACAAGAATTGGCAATATACAGACCAATCGATTAACTAAAACAACTGGTAAAGCCCAAGCTATAGAAGAACCACTTATTGCCCCATATAGCAAAAGAAATTGTGTTTTTTATACTATAAAAATTGAGCAAGACAAAGGAGATGATGAAGGTTCTAGTTGGGAAACTTTAGTTTATGACGAAAAAATTCAATCATTTTTTATAGAAAAAGATAGCGATTTAATTATGATTAACCCTACACAAAATCCAAAAAACTATAAAAGCTATTTAGTTGTTGACAAAAAAGTAACTTCTGGAACCTTTAATGACGCTTCTCCTAAGTTTGAATCTATATTAAAACAATATGATATTGAAAGTACTGGACTCTTTGGTTTTAATAAAACATTACGTTACACAGAGGCTATCATTGAATTAGGCGAAGAAATAACTGTAGCTGGAATAGCTGAATGGAAAAATTTAGATAAACCAATACCTGGTTATTCTTATTCAAAAATTGCAGCACTTATCAGTAATCAGAAACAAAAATTAATTATTACTGATTTACCAAAAGAAAAAGTTTCAAAAACATCCTAGTTACTTCCAGGTATTTCCTTTAAGTTTCATCGCCGCTTTTAATATATCTTTCTGACTTATTTGTCCTACCAATTTTCCATTTTCAACAATAGGAAACCTTCTACGTTTAGACTCTAAAAATTTATTAACTGCATCAAAAACATTCATATTACCATCAATTGTTTCTACTTCTTTAATCATTGCCTTACCTACAGTATTATTTTTATCCATTGGTAAATTATAATACCTACTTTCAGATATTTGTTTCATACAATCTCCCTCCGAAATAATTCCTATTAGTTCATTGTTTTCATTTACAACAGGACCACCAGATATTTTATTCTCAATTAAGGTTTGTATTACGTTCTCAATTGGCTCAGATTCTTTAAATGAAATAATTGTAGTTGTCATATAATCAGAAACCAAAATTGGTTCAGTTTCTTTTTTTTCAGCGTTAGTTCGTTTCCCTTGAAAGTTAATTATCCCCATAATAGTTATTTAAATTTACTAAATATACTGATTTTTAATAACTTACGTTTATTTCTAGAAAAGGTATTATTTAACTAAATTTATAACATAAAAATCCTCTATGAGATCAACAAATAAATTTTGGGCTATTTTAATAATAGCATTCACTATTTTTTGGGCTTTTAATGATAGTATTCCAACAGTGTCATCAAAAGTAACCACAGATAAAACTAAGTTTTCGTTAGATAATGCATTATATCATTTAAAAAACATTTCTAAGAGACCACATTATACAGGAAGTAATGAACATAAAGAGGTTCAGAATTATATTATAAATGAATTAAAAAAACTTGGCTTAAGTTCAGAAATTCAAAGTCAAACTGCTATAAATAAAAAGTGGAAAGCTAGTACCACTACTGAAAATATAATAACCAGGATTAAAGGTTCAGAAAATGGTAAAGCTTTATTATTATTAACTCACTATGATTCTAATCCCCACTCATCAATTGGAGCAAGCGATGCTGGATCTGGTGTAGTAACAATATTAGAAGGAGTTAGAGCTTTTTTAGCAAAAAAAGAGAAAGTAAAGAATGATATTATTATTTTATTTTCTGATGCTGAAGAGCTAGGTTTATTAGGAGCACAAGCATTTGTTGAAAATCATCCTTGGTCCAAAGATATTGGATTAGTATTGAATTTCGAAGCTAGAGGTAGTGGAGGTTCTAGCTATATGTTAATGGAAACAAATGGTAAAAACAAGAATCTTTTATCTGAATTCATAAAATCAAATCCAAATTACCCAGCTGCAAACTCATTAATGTATAGTGTTTATAAAAAATTACCTAATGATACTGATCTAACTGTTTTTAGAGAAAATGGAAATATCAATGGTTTTAACTTTGCTTTTATTGATGATCATTTTGATTATCATACTGAGCAAGATTCTTACGAACGATTAAACAAAGAAAGTCTTTTACATCAAGCAGATTATTTTACAAGTTCACTTAATCATTTTTCAAATATTGATTTAACACTTTTAGATAGTAATGAAGATTTTGTTTTTGTCAATTTTCCTTTAATCAAAATGTTATCATATCCTTTTTCATGGGTTCTTCCAATGCTTGTTTTTGCTTGCTTACTTTTCGTTGGTGTATTTATTGTTGGAGTTAATCGTAAAAAAATAACGTATAAGGGCACTTTGAAAGGCTTTATACCCTTTTTATTAGCTTTAATTATTTCTAGTGTAACTAGCTTCTTATTATGGAAATTATTAGTGTTTATAAACCCTCAATATAATGATATGCTACATGGGTTTACCTATAATGGATATCAATACATAGGAGCATTTAGTTTTTTAACTTTATGGATACTTTTCAAAATATATAGTTATTTTAAAAATGAAAAGGCTATAGATTTATTAATTGCTCCAATAGTAGTAGGCTTAATTATAAATATTTTCATATTTCAAAACTTACAAGGTGCTGCCTTTTTAATTATTCCTGTATATGCTTCTATTTTAATACTAAGTATTTTGGTTTTTATGAATGTTCGTAAAGAATCTAAAACAATTCTTTTTGCAATTATATCTATACCTACAATATATATAATTATACCAATGGTTCAATTATTCCCTGTTGGTTTAGGCTTAAAAATGCTATTTATTGCTTCAATATTAATAACATTAGTATTTGGTTTCTTACTTCCTATATTTATTCAAACAAAGAAAAAAAGTATACTCCAATTTTTAAGTGGTCTTACTGCTATTACTCTTTTTTTTATTACTACAGTTAATAATGGGTTTTCAATTGATAAAAAGAAGCCTAATAGTTTAGTTTTTATCCAAAATTCAGACAATAATACTTCGTATTGGGCTACATATAACACTGTGTTTGATAGTTATGTATCCCAAGTTTTCAATTTAGACTATACTGAAGGAAACATTCCTGAATCTGAAGGAAAAAGTAAATATAACACACGTTATACGCACTATAAGAAAACTGAGAATAAGAATATCCCTATATCAAAAATTGAAATAGATATTGATACTATTATAAATGAAAAAAGAGAAATAAGTTTTACCATATTTCCTTCAAGAAAAATTAATAAATATGAATTGTACAATACAACTCCTATTTCCATTTATAGCTTTTGTATAAATGGTGTTTTATATAATCAAGGAAAGTCTTTTGAGGCTAATAAAGGAACACTTTTAATATATCAAATGGCAAACTCAGATAAAGAATTATCAATCTCTTTAACATTAGAAAAAGATTCAAAACCTGCTATTATTTTAAACGAAGTTTCCTATGATTTGCTATCAAACCCTAAGTTTAATTTAAAGCCCAGGAATGAAACTATGATGCCAATGCCCTTTGTTACAAATGATGCTATTATTACTTCTAAAAAAATAAAGTTGTAATACATAAAATGGCTTGATAAATTTAGATTTATCAAGCCATTTTATGTATTTGTACTATGAAATTCTATATTCTATTAATCAATTTGCGAAACACGTAATGTGTTTACCATTCCTTTTGCTTTTACAGGCATAGATGATAAATTAATCATAAAGTCACCTGCTTTAACAAATCCTTTCTCTTTAGCTATTTCATTAATATCTTCTACGGTATCATCAGTACTTAAATTTCTATCGTAATGATAAGCCCTAACACCCCATAAAAGATTCAACTTTCCTAAAATTCTTTTTTCAGATGAAAACGCTAACACATGAGATTTTGGTCTCCATGCAGAAATTTGAAAAGCAGTATACCCGCTATTTGTTAATGTAGTTATTGCTGAAGCTTTTATATCATCAGCCATTAAAGCCGCATGATGACATACCGATTTTGTAATAAAACGATTTGTTCTAATATGTGGTGGAGCTTGTGGAACTTCAATAAGATCAGAAAATTCAACACTTTTTATAATTTCACTCATTTTTTGAATAACTCTTATAGGGTGTTTTCCTACAGAAGTTTCTCCTGAAAGCATTACTGCATCTGCACCGTCCATAATAGAATTTGCAACATCATTAACCTCTGCTCTTGTAGGAACAGAGTTATCTATCATAGTTTCCATCATCTGAGTAGCAATAATAACTGGTATTCTTGCTTGCTTAGCTCTTCTTACCAAGCTTTTTTGAATCAATGGTACATCTTGCATTGGAACTTCAACCCCTAAATCACCACGCGCAACCATAAGTCCGTCACAGTAAGGTATCAAAGCATCGATATTTTCAACAGCTTCTGGTTTTTCTATTTTAGCTATTACAGGAACTCTATAACGAGATTTTTGCTTTATTAAATCGCGTAAAATTCTTAAATCTTCAGGTGTTCTAACAAAAGAAAGTGCTACCCAGTCAACTTCTTGATCTAAAGCAAAAACAACATCTTTTTTATCTTTTTCAGTAAGAGCTGGTAAAGATATTTTTGTGTTTGGTAAATTAACTCCTTTTTTAGATTTCAAAGGTCCACCAACAATTACTTTAGTTTCTACACTTTTATTTTTATCTGTTGAAACTACTTCGAACAACAATTTTCCATCATCCACTAAAATTTGTTCACCTTCTTTAACATCTTTAGGAAAACGTTGATATGTCATATAAGCCTTTTCTTGTGTACCTATACATTCTTCAGTTGTAAACGTAAAAGCATCTCCTGCCTTTACCTCTACTCCTTCCTCCATTATACCAACACGAAGTTTTGGGCCTTGTAAATCAGCTAATATGGCTACATTATACCCTCTTTCTTCATTAATTTCTCTAATTTGTCTAATGCGCTCTTTTACTGTATCATAATCTGCATGTGAAAAATTTACTCTAAATACATTCACACCCTTTTCAGCCATTTCTGCTAAAATTTCTTTAGTATTTGTTGCTGGTCCTAAGGTTGCTACAATTTTGGTTTTTTTGTTATGTGGCATATGCTAAAAAATTAAAAAATCTTTAGATTTTAACGTATCAACTTCTATTTGATATGATGTTATTACTTGAGGTATTTGCTTTATTTTGTTTATAGCATTTTCTATAAACGTGCATTCAAAATCCCCCTCTATTTTTATAAAATAATCAACTTTTTTCTTTTCAGGAACAAGGTAATTTGTCACAGTATTTTCTGTAAACAGTCCTATTTCTTCTGATTTTATTTTATGTTTACTTACATTATTTATTAAAAACCAATTATGATCTGACTTTAAGTTTAAATATTCATATACAGAAAATGATGTTTTCACATCATTTTTACTTTTAATATCTAGGCAATAATTCGCTTTTTTAAATAAGCTATTTAAAATACCATTTAAAAGATATGCTAATTTATAATCATTTAAAGTAGTATGGATTCCAATTAATATATACTCATTAGTATCAAAGTCATTAAAATCCAGCTCATAAACAGGCATAAAACACCGATTAGTTTTTTGCTAAGTTAGTAAATGTATCTATATTACAATGTGAAATTAACGAAAAGCTTTTCGTTGAAAAGTTAAGCACTCTACATTTTATCTTGCATGGTATAATATACTCTCTTAGCTGCAATTTCTTCAGCTTTTTTCTTTGAAGTAGCCCTTCCTTTAGCAACCATTACTCCATCGATACTTATCCTAACACTAAAATGTTTTTTACTTTGATTACCTGTATCTTCGTATGAGTCAAAACTATATTTCTTTTTATTTTTTTGACACCATTCTATTATATAACCCTTATAGCTAGATATTTTACCTTCTAACCTTTCAATATCTACATAAGGTAATATTACCTGCTCATAGATGAATTGATCGCAGTAATTATATCCTCTATCAAGGTATATGGCACCAATTAATGCTTCAAAAATATTTCCATGAATATTATTACTAACTTGATTATTAGCAATATTACTTTTTACGAATCTAATAAGGTCTAAATCTTTACCTAATGTGTTTAGATGTTCTCTACTAACAACTTTCGATCTCATTTGAGTAAGATAACCTTCATCACCTTTAGGTACTTTCTTATATAAATAAGAAGCTATAACTGTACCTAAAATAGCATCTCCTAAAAATTCAAGACGCTCATAATTTATAGGATTACCTTTCTTATCTACCATTTTTAAAGACCTATGAGTAAACGCTTTTTTATAATGCGATAACTTTATAGGTTTAAAATTAAGCAGTTCTTTTAATTCGTAGTAAAAGTCTTCATCCTCTTTATTCTGGGGTTTAACTATTCTACGAAGAAAATTCATATGAGATTAATCTAGTTTTTTGAAAACAACACAAGCATTATGCCCTCCAAATCCAAAAGTATTACTCATTGCTACTTTAACATCTCTTTTTTGAGCCTTATTCAAAGTTAAGTTTAACTCTGAATTAATATTCTCATCTACATTATTATGGTTAATTGTAGGAGGAATAACTCCATGCTCCATAGCTAAAATTGAAGCTATAGCTTCAATAGCACCAGCAGCACCTAACAAGTGACCAGTCATAGATTTTGTTGAATTAATGTTAATGTTTTTAGCATGATCTCCAAATACTTCAGAAATAGCCTTTAATTCAGCTACATCACCCAACGGAGTAGAAGTACCGTGAGTGTTTATATGATCTACATCTTCAGGTTTTAAACCTGCATTTTCAAGGCAATTTTTCATTACAGCAATTACACCAATACCTTCAGGATGTGGTGCTGTCATATGATGTGCATCAGAAGATAAACCACCACCTACAACTTCAGCGTAAATTTTAGCACCTCTTGCTTTAGCATGCTCATATTCTTCTAAAATAATAGCACCTGCTCCTTCCCCTAAAACAAAACCATCACGTTCAGCATCAAAAGGTCTTGATGCAGATTCTGGAGTTTCATTTCTTGTTGATAAAGCATGCATTGCATTAAAACCTCCCATTCCTGCAATAGTTACCGCGGCTTCACTACCACCAGTAACAATAACATCACAATGTCCAAGTCTTATGTAATTTAACGCATCAATCATAGCATTAGCTGATGATGCACATGCAGATACTGTTGTATAATTAGGCCCCATAAATCCATTTTTAATAGATATATTTCCTGGAGCGATATCTGCAATCATTTTTGGGATAAAGAATGGATTGAATTTAGGGGTTCCATCACCTTTAGCATAATTGAATGCTTCGTTCTGAAAAGTTTCTAAACCACCTATTCCTGCTCCCCATATAACGCCAACTCTTAACTTATTAACGTCATCTAGATTTAACTTTGCATCAGCTATGGCTTCATCTGAAGCTACCATAGCATATTGTGTAAATCTATCCATTTTACGAGCATCTTTCCTATTCATGAAGTCAGTCACCGTAAAATTCTTTAACTCACATGCAAAACGAGTTTTGAACTTGGCAGCATCAAAATACGTTATAGGTGCTGCTCCGCTAACTCCGTTAACTAAGCTATTCCAATACTCATTTTTATTGTTTCCTATTGGCGTTAATGCGCCAAGTCCAGTTACTACAACTCGCTTTAATTGCATATAATTCTTATTTTTTTGCGTCTTCTATATAGCTAACCGCTTGACCTACCGTTCCGATGTTCTCAGCTTGATCATCTGGAATTTGAATATCAAATTCTTTTTCGAATTCCATAATTAACTCAACAGTATCTAATGAATCTGCTCCTAAATCGTTTGTGAAGCTTGCTTCGTTAGTTACTTCGTTATCGTCTACTCCTAATTTATCTACGATAATTGCTTTTACTCTTGATGCAATGTCTGACATAATTTTATAAGTTTTAAAATTTAAAATCGGGGCAAAAATACAAATCTTAAGTTTTAATTCTAATTTTTGTCCAAATAATGTGATGTCTAAAATAAAAAAAATACTTGAATCTTTTATTATATAGCTCATCATTGTTAATAATTATTCTTTTTTTTGCAGTAACAATACAACTTAATCAGTATGAAACGTATCGTAATTTTTGCTTCTGGATCTGGTACCAACGCCGAAAACATTATTAAATATTTTCAAACTTCTAAACATGCAGTAGTTACTCATGTGCTTTCTAACAATGAACATGCCAAAGTTTTTGAACGTTGTGAACGGCTTGATATCGATGCTTCATTGTTTGATAAAGAGAGCTTTACAAAAGATGACACTGTGCTTAATTTTTTACAGGTTGAAGCTGACATTATTGTTTTGGCAGGTTTTTTAAGAAAAATACCGTCTAAAATTGTAGAAGCTTTTCCTAATAAAATAATAAATATACATCCTGCTTTACTTCCTAAATATGGTGGAAAAGGAATGTATGGCATGAATGTTCATGAAGCTGTCAAAAAAAATAATGATTCTGAAACTGGTATCACAATTCATTATGTAAATGAAAATTATGATGAAGGAGCTATCATTTTTCAAGCAAAAACAGAGTTAAATAGTAAAGATACACCTGAATCTATAGCAAAAAAAGTTCATATTTTAGAATATGAGCACTTCCCAAAGGTAATTGAAAGCGTAATTTTAAAAAATGGGTAAAAAAAAATATTATGTTGTTTGGAAAGGCAAGAAAACTGGGATTTTTTCTTCTTGGTCAGAATGTAAGAAGCAAATCCATTCATACGACGGTGCCCAATACAAAGCTTTTATAGATAAAAAAGAAGCTGAAATAGCATTTAAAAAAAGCTATAGTGACTACAAAGGTTTAAACACCAAGAAAAAAGTTTTATCAAACAGTGAGAAAGAGAAATATGGAACACCTATTTTAGAAAGTATTTCGGTAGATGCTGCGTGTGCAGGAAACCCAGGTATAATGGAATACAGAGGTGTTTTGACACATAATAAAAAAGAAATTTTTAAAATGGGGCCTTTTAAAAACGGCACAAATAATATTGGTGAGTTTTTAGCATTAGTTCATGGAATAGCTTTACTAAAAAAAAAAAAAAAAAAAAATATTCCTATTTATTCAGATTCAAAAATTGCTATTGGTTGGGTTAAAAAAAAACAATGTAAAACAAACGTTCAATTTAATAATACCAATAAAGATATTTTAGAGTTAATAAAACGAGCAGAAAGTTGGTTACATAAAAACCCTGTAGAAGTAACTATTTTAAAATGGGAAACGAAAGTATGGGGAGAAATTCCAGCTGATTTTGGTAGAAAATAAAAATCCGAGTACATATATACTCGGATTTTTTATCTATTTGAAATAAATTAAGTACTATTTAACTGCAATCTTAGTATCATCTTTCCAATTCTGAACACTAGCTATTGCATTGTTTTCATAATCAATCTCTTTTAATCCATCCTTTTGCCACATAAACCACTTTCCAACTTTTTTACCAGCTTTATAGTGAGCTATTGCAGTTTTATTACCTTCTTTACTAAAAGTAATCCAAGTGCCAGTTAATTTCTTATCTTTAAAAAAACCTTGTTCTTTAACCTTTCCATCTTTATAAAAATAAGTAGCTTTAACTAAATCTCCTGCTTTCTCAAACTTAGGTCCTACCTGTGCTTGTAATACTGAAACAGCTAAGATACAAGCTAAAATAATTATTTTTTTCATGTCTATCATTTTAATCATTAACACTAACATTACAAATATATATATAATTTTACACTTAAACAACAATTACGTAACATTAAATTAACATTAGGTCTTTTTCCCTATTTTTTGTACTTTTACAAGTAAGTATTAATCATAAAAAAAATTATTATGGCTGTAATGAAAGTTATTGAGATTTTAGCTAACTCTGACAAAAGTTGGGAAGAAGCAACAAGAAAAGCAATTAAACAGGCTTCTAAATCTGTTAAAAACATTAAATCTGCTTTTGTACAATCTCAAAGTGTTGTGGTAAATGATGATGAAGTAAGTGAATTTAGAGTAAACTTAAAAGTTACTTTTGAAGTAAAGTAACTACATAAATACTAACTACTATTGGTGCGATTTTGTATTTACAAGGTCGCATTTTTTTGTTACGAAGAATTTAATCTAGCTATTTGACTTCATAAATAAGTAAGCTCATAATATTTCTCTGACAAATATTATATAGAAATACAACTCAAAGTAATATCTCAATTTTTAAAAAACGTAACAAAATAACAAATGCTTTATGTATGTTTGTATAAGCAGTACTTACAAGGTTTTCTTCCTGAAAATAAAAAAAGCAACTATTTTAAATTAAAAACAATTAAAAATGAACTATTTATCACTCTTCTTAGTTGGCTTTATCGCCGTAATTCATATTTACATAGTAATACTAGAAATGGTATTATGGACAAAACCTAAAGGTATAAAGGCTTTCGGTTTAAAAAACAAAGAGTTTGCAGAAGAAACTAAAGTTTTAGCAGCAAATCAAGGTTTATACAATGGTTTTCTTGCTGGTGGTTTAATATGGTCTATAGTTTCTCAGAAAACAGACGTCGCTATTTATTTTATAATTTGTGTTTTTATTGCTGGAGTTTATGGAGCATATTCTACTAAAAAATCAAAAATATTTTTTATACAATCAATACCAGCTTTAATTGCTCTTTTAAGCATATTTATCTAAATTTTGAATATTACCTAACTACTACTATTCAATAAATATTATTTAAACTTAATTATTAAATTTATTAAAGAAAATGGAACAGTATACTGAAAAATTTAAAGAACTGTTAATTAACTACACTCCGAAACTTTTAACAGCACTAGCAATCTTAATTGTTGGACTTTTTGCTATAAAAATAATTGTAAAAGGGAGTAAAAAAATAATGAAGAAGCAAGATGTTGACATAACGCTTCAAAAATTTTTAGGCGACTTATTTAGTTGGGCTTTAAAAGCTTTACTTTTTGTTACAGTTATTTCAAAGTTAGGAGTAGCAACAACATCATTTGCAGCAATTATTGGTGCGGCTGGTTTAGCGATTGGTTTAGCTTTACAAGGATCTTTATCTAATTTTGCTGGTGGTGCCTTAATAATGATTTTTAGGCCATTTAAGGTTGGTGACTTAATAGAAGCTCAAGGCATTGTTGGTGTTGTAAAAGAAATTCAAATTTTTACAACTCACATTAATACTCCAGGTAATAAATTAGCTATTATACCTAACGGTTCATTATCAAACGGAAATATCATAAATTATACAGCTGAGGGAAAACTTCGTGTTGATTTAACTTTTGGTGTTTCTTATGATGCAGACATTAAAAAGACAAAAGATATTTTAATGGACGTGTTAATTTCAAATCCAAAAACATTAAAAGATCCTGCTCCTACGGTAAATGTATCTGAATTAGCTGATAGCTCAGTTAACTTTGCTGTGCGCCCATGGGCTAACACAGCTGATTATTGGGATGTATATTTTGAAACTACTGAAAACGTTAAAATCGCATTAGATAAAGCAGGTATAGAGATACCATATCCACATGCTGTTGAGATACAGAAAAAAGATTAGCGCTTTTTTTCTGGTATGGCAACAAAATCTTTTAAATAAAAAGGTTCAAAATAAGCGACATCTTCGATGTCGTTTTTTTTATGCTTTTCAAAACTCAATAGTGCCATTTCTTTTGCTGAAGGGAACTTTTCATCAATAAAAATTGCATTTCTATGAGTTATGATATTTTTACATTTTTCTGAACCGTCTCCTAAAAAATAAACTTTATTGTCTGTTAACAATTCTTCGAATGAATTTTCATCAATAATTTCAGCCCTTATTTCACGTACTTGATTGTAATTTTTATCATAAATAGCAGAATATACTTCCATTCTTCTTGCATCAATCATGGGTACAATTAAGCCTTCATCTATATTAGCATTCATAGAAAGAGATTTTAATGTATCTATTGCAATAAGTGGTACATCAAAAGAAAAACATAAACCTTTAGTAGCAGAAACTCCAATTCTTAATCCAGTATATGACCCCGGGCCTTTACTTACTGCTACAGCATCTATTTCATCTATACTTATTGAAGCCTCATTTAAAACATCTTGAATAAAGGGGTGTAATTTTTCAGCATGAGAATAATTTCCATTATTTAATTCTTTACTTGCTAAAACATCTCCATTTTTTGCTATACTAACTGAGCAATTTTTTGTTGCTGTTTCTATGTTTAAGATTATTGACACGATAAAAAAATATTTTCAACAAAGATACATTATAATGAAAAACCTTACCAAATTGGTAAGGTTCTATATCAATAATAAATTATCCCCTGATATTAATCTAGAATTGATTCTCCAAAATAAAATTTTAACACTTTTGTTTTAAATACATAATCGTATTTAGCTCTTATCATGGCTCCTTCGGCATTTACTAATCTATTTCTTACTTGATCAAAATCAAACTGTGTCATAGAACCATAATCGTAACTTACTTGTGCGTTTTTAAAAGCTTCATTCTGTGCTTCTAAAGATATATTAGCTGCTTCATATGTTTTTGCTGCTGCTTTAGCATCTAAATAAGATTTTTCTATCTCTTGTTGTAATTGCAACTTCTGACTTTCTAATGCTATTTCTGAAATCTCTTTATTGATAACAGATTTAGCTACTCTATTTTTTGTTTGAAAACGATTAAATATTGGAATATTAAGTGATAAACCAGCGCTATAACTAATTCTATCGTTTATTTGTCTTAAAAAGTAATCATTAGGACGGATTAAATTATTAAACTGGTGAAAAAATGAACTACTAACACCTAATGAATAAGTTAAAGTAGGTAAGTACGCACCTTTAGCTAATTGTAAACTTATTAAAGAATTTTCTACATTTAATTTAGCTCTTTCAATTTCTGGTCTATTAGTCAATGCTTTTTCATAAACTGCATTTGAAGAATTATATAATAAACTAAGAGATGGTGAGTCAATATTAATTTTTTCAACATCAAAGTTATCTGATGATATTTGAAGTAACTGAGCAAGTCTAAGCAATGCTAAATTCAATGTGTTTTCTTGTAAAACAACGTTTTGCGCATCATTTGATGCCGTTGATTGTACATTTAACAAATCACCTTTAGGAATTGCACCTGCATCAAATTGAGCCTTTGCCCTTGCTATTTGTTTTTTACTAATTTCAGCTTGAACAACCGCTACTGCCAAATTTTCTTTTGCAAATAACACATTTAAATATGTATTTACAACATTTAATGAAATGTCATTTTCAATTTTAGCTAAATCTAATTCATTTCCTTTAACCCCAAGTACAGCTTGTTTTTTAGAATTAATATTTCTAAACCCATTAAAAATTGTACCTCCACTTGATAAAGAAAACGATGAGTTAAAGTTTTGAGTATTCTGAAGTATTCCATTTCTATCTTGAGAAAGTCCTGATGAAAAATTTCCTCTTGAAGATCCATTTAAATCTGGTAAAAAATTTCCTTTAGCTATGTCAACATCTTTTTCAGCAAGTTTTACATTTAATTTATTTTGCTTAATTGTGATGTTGTTTTCTAATGCATAATTAACACACTCTTTAAGTGTCCATTTCTTTTGAGAATAACCTCCCAATGCTGATAATAAAGTAATTAATAATACAATTTTAGTTTTCAAGACGTTTATTTTTTATGTTCAATTAGTTATATTCAATTGGTATTCCAATTAATTAAGAAACAATAAATACCTGAATAACAAATACCTATAATTTAATTAATTAAAAAAACTAAAAAAAACGAACACAACATGTTTGATTATGAACAGTATTTTTTAAAGCTTCCTCGTATATGACGACTAAAATTAAAATATGTTACAAGAAAATAATCTTATTGAAGTGTTAATTTTTATTTTTTTTTCTATGTCTATAAATAAAATAGAATAATACCCCAACTAAGATATAAGGAAACACCATTAAATAGGTAATACCATTATTAACACCTTCAGCCATACTTACATCACCACCTTCAACAACAGCCTTACACATAGCACATTGTGAAAATGACTTCTTTCCTGTAAAAATAATTACTAAGAATGAAATTAATATCTTTTTATACATAATAAGGTGAAATCATTAAATACACTATTACTCCAGTTATCGCAACATATAACCATAATGGAAATGTAATTTTTGCAATTTTTTTATGTTCAGGAAAATTACCTAATCTAGCTCTCATAAATGTTATTAATACAAATGGTATAATAACAATCGATAATAATATGTGCGTTATTAAAATAAAAAAATACAGGTATTTAATAACTCCTTCTCCTCCAAACTTAGTAGAATTAGATGTCATGTGATAAGCTACATACATTACTAGGAAAAGTGCAGAGCAAATGATTGCAGTTGTATTTAATTGTTCGTGCAACTTTTTATTTCCTTTTTTTATAGCAACTATAGAAGCAACTAGTAAAACAGCCGTAATTCCATTAATACTTGCATATATAGGGGGTAAGAATGACAAAGGTTCTACATTAGGAATTTTTATTCCAAATAAAGCTGCTACTGCCAAAGGAATTACCACAGATACTATTGTAATTAACCTTTTATATTTTTTTTCTTCTAAATTATTAACCTTACTCATTTAATAATAATTTAATATCTTGTTTTAATTCTTGTATTTGATTTGAAAAACCGTGTTCATCTAAAGCTCGATAATACATAATTGGATTTCCATGCTCATCGTATCTTGAACGAATATTTCCATCTTTATCAACTAAAGCAAATAACCCTGAGTGTTCAAAACCACCATGACTATCTTCCCCTTTACCTACAAATAATTTAAATCCTTCGTTAGATAAATCATACACAACACTCTCATCTTTACCTGTTAGTAAATGCCAATTTTTATGATTTATTCCATGTATTGCAGCATAATCTTTTAATTTTCTAGGAGTGTCAATTTCTGGAGTAATAGTAAATGAAGCAATTCCAAAATTAGGATTCCCCATAAATTCATTTTGTATATCAACCATTCTTCTATTCATAATTGGACAAATGGTAGGACAAGTAGCAAAGAAAAATTCTACTACATAAACCTTTCCTTTGAAATCATCATTTGTGATGGTTTTCTTTTCTTGATTTACAAATTCAAAAGATGGAACTTTATTAAATTTATGCAAATCTGCAGTTTGAAAATGTTTTACAATCTTTGGAACCGCATAAATTCCAAAAAGTAATATAATAAACGAAATCCCTATATATGAATAATCCTTTTTTTTCATTTTTTAATTATTAAATTTCTCTATCGGCATTATTTTTTTTGAGAGCTAAACGATACTCAGCTAAAACAACTTTAACATCATCTTTCATTTTATTATTTAACTCACTAACAGATTTCATATTATAACCAAATAACTTTCCTCCTGCTGCATCTTTATCATCATCTCTTCCTCTTAAACTGATATCTTTATCTATAATAAATGCTTTAGATGTATGCACATTAGAATCTAATGATTGATTCGTATTAAAACTTTCATACAATACCTTTATTTCAACCTCATCGGCAAAAATAAAATTCCATTTTATCATATTTGTAAAAGCTCCAATTTCTTTTTTAAGTTTTTCAACCTTTTGTTCTGTACCTTTTAAAGCAACAACAATCATTTGAAAATCTTTAAACCCATAAAATGGTTTGTATATTTTCTCAGTTAAATTAAATAACTCACCTTTTGCTAATTGAATATCACTACCTAAAAAAGTAACTATTGATATTTTCCTATCAAATGTAGCTTTTTTAGTAATAGCAGATATATCTGTTACATTTTTTGTTAAAACTGGTAGTTTAGCAAAGTTATTAATACCAAGTGACAAGAATATATAAAATAATAAAGGCACTATAAAAAGTGCAAACAATACTATAAACTTTTGTTTTTTACTCATAACAGTTCGTTCTTTTTAGAGATAAAAAAAGGTGGTTAAACACCACCTCTTTTTTAATTTTATAAAATTACCATTTTACTAATGGTGCTAATGTATCGTATAAATAGCCTCCTTCAATTAATATTAACGCTATAAGGTAGCATATTAAAAAGGTAGCTGTCCAAACTATAGATCGTCTAAACCATGTTTTCTCACCTTCTAAGTGCATAAATGCCCATGCTATATAGTATGCTTTTACAATTGTTAAAATGATAAACATCCAGTTTAACCAACTAGTTCCTATACCATGTAAATGTAAAGCATCTGGCTTAATAATACCAAAAGCTACTTCTACTGTTGTTACTATAGTTAAGATTGCTAAAACAATCCAAATTCTTTTTGTATTTGATTCGTGTGCGTGACCTGCCATTTTTTTAATACTTTAAAATTATACTAAGTAGAAGAATGTGAAAACAAATACCCATACTAAATCTACAAAGTGCCAATATAAACCTACTTTTTCAACCATTTCATAATGTCCTCTTCTTTCATAAGTACCTAATACGACATTAAAGAAAATAATAATGTTTATTAATATACCTGAAACTACGTGAAAACCATGAAAACCTGTAATAAAGAAAAAGAAATCTGCAAAAATAGGATTCCCATATTCATTTACATGCAAATTAGCTCCTTCAACCACCATACTAGCTTTGGCTAATTGAGCTAAACTTTCTTCTCTAGATAATACGATTTTTTGCTTTGTTTCAAGATTAATCTTTTCTGTTCTTATTAGTAAAGAAGGATTATTCTTAAATGCTTCCTGAACTTGTGCTACAGAATATTCAGAAATTGTTCCCTCTTTTTCAAACCATAATCCATTTTCTTTCGCATGCTGAACCCTACCGTCTTTCCTGTCATTATGTACAAAATCTGCTAAAGCTATTTGATGACCATCTTTTACAAACTGTAAAATATGGTTGTCAGTAGTTTTAACAGCTCCATAAGAACCGTTAATAAAGTTTTTCCATTCCCAAGCTTGCGATCCTACAAAAATAATTCCAAAAATTATAGTTGCAAACATATACCAAGCTACCTTTTTCTTTTTCATTTGATGACCAGCATCAACTGCTAATACCATCGTTACTGATGATATAATTAAGATAAAGGTCATTAAAGCTACATAATACATTGGTGCATGTACCCCATGTAACCCAGGAAAGTGTGTAAAAACTTCATCGGCAATTGGCCATGAGTCAATAAATTTAAAACGTGTTAAACCGTACGCAGCTAAAAACCCAGTAAAGGTTAATGCATCAGACACGATGAAAAACCACATCATCATTTTACCATAACTAGCTCCAAATGGCTTTTCGCCACCTCCGCTCCAGGTTTCTTTTTTGTCAGAATTTACAGCAATATTTGCTTCCATAAATACTATTTAGTTAATTTTTGTTAAAACAGTGCGCCAAAATTAAGCATTTCTCATCATTTAATAAAATAGAAAAAGAAAAATAGATAAATCCACAAAACATCTACAAAGTGCCAAAAGATTGCACCTAGTTCAAACCCAAGCATATCAGTAGATGAATACTTCTTTTTAAAATGATTATAAATAACGACTAATAACACGACAACCCCTGCTAACAGGTGCAATACGTGCATAAATGTAATTCCTATAATAAAAGATGTAGAAACTGTACTTTCTGGTCCAGTAAAATATAACCCTACTTCTTTTAGTTGATTAAACCCTACATATTGATACCAAATAAAACCTAAACCAAGTATAAATGTTACCAATAAAAGCATAAAAGAGGCTTTTAAATTATCTTTTTTAAGAGTTTTATGTGATAAAAACAGTGTAATACTACTCAAAATGATTAAAATAGTACTTATATAAAACGCTTGAGGCAAATCAAAAGTAACCCAATCTTCACGATTCATACTAACAACATAAGCACTTGTTAACCCTGCAAAAAACATAACCATACTTATCATGGAAATCCACAACATTGGTTTTGCAGATTTTCTTTTAGCTGTTTTTAATTCTTCTTGTAATGTTTGTGTTTGTTCACTCATTAATGTAAAAATTTATCTACTACATATATTATTGGCACAATTGTAATATAAAAAACACTTGCCAACATTAATTTTCTTGCATCAATATTCTCTTCTGACTTATATAATTTAATACCATAAAACAACATTAAGATACCTAATAGTAAAATTATAACAGCAGTAAGTGGGTATATATAAAAGTTTCCTGTTACTTTTAATACAGGAGCTATAGACATTAAAATCATTACACAAGTATAAAAAATTATCTGTACTACTGCACCTTTGTCTTTTTTATCCATTGGCAACATATGCAAGCCTGCTTTATTATACTCTTCAAATTGCAACCAACCTATTGCCCAAAAATGAGGAAATTGCCAAAAAAACTGAATCATAAATAAAAATCCTGCTTCGACACCAAACTGTCCCGTTGCAGCAACCCAACCTAACATGAATGGAATTGCTCCTGGAATAGCACCAACAAAAACTGCTAAAGGAGTAATTGCTTTTAATGGAGTGTAAGCACTTGTATATAAAAAAATAGATACCGCTCCAAATAAAGCACATTTAGGATTTATTGCATATAAAATTGCAATTCCAGCAATTGTAAATAATATTGCAATAACCATTGCTGTAGTTACAGACATTCTTTTGGAAGGTAATGGACGATTTTTAGTTCGCTGCATTAACGCATCTATATCCTTTTCTATTATTTGATTAAAAGCATTTGAAGCTCCTACCATAAAAAAACCTCCGATAGCTAAAAGTAATATAGTAGTATAATTAATTTTATCAGCACCTAATAGATATCCTGTAATTGAAGTAAAAACTACACTTACAGACAGTCCTACTTTAGTAATCTGTTTAAAATCAGAAAATAATACCTTTATAGATGTTTTATCTTGTATTGTTGAAACAGTACTCACCTTGTTATTTAAAAATTTCTGCAAAGATATTTCTTTCTTATAGAACCACCATACTTTTTAAAATTAATTAAAAAAAATTAAAAACTTTTTTTGTAATTCAAAAAAGGGTGTTATATTTGCACCCGCATTCAGAGTAATGCACGTTCTTTAAAATAATTTTTGACTACGCGAAAGTAGCTCAGGGGTAGAGCATCACCTTGCCAAGGTGGGGGTCGCGGGTTCAAATCCCGTCTTTCGCTCTTAACCTTTTAAAAGAGATTATGCTGAAGTGGTGGAAT
>NZ_QOCC01000019.1:163841-541416 GCF_003318185.1 Tenacibaculum sp. E3R01
TTCAAGTCCCGCCTTCAGTACAAAACCTTAACATTTATTTGTTAAGGTTTTTTTGTTTTATGATTCTGGAATATTTTTTGTAATGTATTAATTAATTACCCGTCTAAATCACCAGTTTAAAACAATATGTAAAATGCGAAAAATATTTTTAATCCTTAGTCTTTCTTTTTTTATAAATTCATTTAGTCAAACAGCTGTTTTTAATTCATTATTAAAAACACATGTTGATAGTAAAGGAAATGTGAATTACAAAGCATTCAAAAAAGATGAAGCTAAACTACAAACCTATCTAGATTATTTAGCTAAAACTTCTCCTAAAAAAAATTGGTCTGCTAATAAAACCAAAGCTTTTTGGGTAAACGCTTATAATGCCTATACTATTAAATTGATTTTAGACAATTATCCTTTAAAAAGTATTTTAAAAATTAAAAAGAAAGGTAAAGATGCTTGGAATATAAAATTTGCTAAAGTTGGTAATAAAACATATACTTTAAATCATATTGAACATAAAATATTACGTAAACAATTTAACGATCCAAAAATTCATGTTGGAGTGAATTGCGCTTCTGGCTCATGCCCTCAATTGGGTAACTTTGCCTTTACTGAAGATAATTACGAAAGTAAAACAACAGATTTAATGAAAAAATTCATTAATGACCCTAAGCGAAATAAAATATCTGAAAAGAAAATTCATTTATCTAAAATCTTTGAATGGTTTGAAGGAGATTTTACCAAAAATGGGAGCTTAATTGATTTTTTAAACAAATACTCAAAAACTAAAATTAGTAACAAAGCCAAGATTAGTCATTTACAATATGATTGGAATTTAAATGGAAAATAGCAGTGCCTCTAGCAAAAGTAATTGCAAAAACAATTTGTATTTTTACTTTTCAACCAAAAAATAATTGAACAAATGTCTAAAACATATTACGACCCAGCTGACTTAAGAAAGTTTGGTAAAATAACGGAGTGGAACGAAGAATTAGGTACTAAATTTTTTGATTATTACGGAAAAGTATTTGAAGAAGGAGCTTTAACTGCACGTGAAAAAAGCTTGATTGCTTTAGCTGTTGCTCATACTGAACAATGCCCTTATTGCATTGATGCTTATACTAAAGATGGATTACAAAGAGGTGTAACCAAAGAAGAAATGATGGAGGCTATTCATGTTGGTGCTGCTATTAAAAGTGGAGCTACCTTAGTGCATGGAGTGCAAATGATGAATAAGGTAAATAAATTAGAAATGTAATATTTCTATAAAAAATTACTTCGAACATAGCTATTATATAATATTTAACTACGTTCACCCCTACTCAATATTAAAGTATGACTAAAAAATCGCTTTTAGCAAGAAATAATGATTTAGCAAATACACAGCGTCAAATAGAAATTTTATCAAATGGAATTTTTAAAGATGAACTGCCAACTTTTGCTAAAAAAATTAGAGAAACAAACCAATTTCCTCTTCGCCCTAAAAAGTTAGAGGTATTACAAATTAATTTAGGCTACATGTGCAATCAGGTGTGTGCTCATTGTCATGTTGATGCAGGTCCTGATCGAAAAGAAATAATGACAAAGGAAACTATGCATCAATGCTTAAAAGTCATTAAAACTACTGGCGCCCATACATTAGATTTAACTGGAGGTGCTCCTGAAATGAATCCTAATTTTAGATGGTTTGTTGAAGAAGCTGCAAAGGCTGGAATTAAAGATTTTATTGTTCGTTCAAACTTAACAATTATAAGAGCCAATAAAAAGTATTACGATTTACCTGAATTTTTCAAAAAACACAATGTTCATGTTGTTAGCTCTATGCCACATTGGACTCGTGGAAAAACTGATAAACAGCGTGGTGATGGTGTTTTTGATAAATCTATCAAGGCTTTACAAGAGTTAAATGCAGTTGGTTATGGTATAGAAAACACAGGATTGAAACTAGATCTTGTTTACAATCCTTCTGGGGCCTTTTTACCTGGAGATCAAGCTTCGATGGAAAAAGACTTTAAAAAAGCTTTATCTGATGATTTCTCTATAACTTTTAATAGCTTATTTGCTATTACTAATTTACCTATAAGTCGTTTTTTAGATTATTTAATCGCTTCAGAAAATTATGAAGATTATATGCATGCTTTAGTTGAAGCATATAACCCAATGGCTGTAGAAAATGTAATGTGTACCAATACATTATCTATTAGCTGGGAAGGTTATTTATACGACTGCGATTTTAACCAAATGTTGAATTTAAAAGTAGCTAGTAAAGTAAAACATATTTCAGAGTATAACGAAGAATTACTTCAAGATAGAAATATTATTATAAATCAACATTGTTATGGATGTACAGCTGGTGCTGGAAGTAGCTGTCAAGGCACAGTAACTTAAAAAGTTATGTTTTATATCAACTCAAAATGAAAAATTTAATTTACATCTTTTTATTCTCTTTAGCTTTTTCTGTTAATGCACAGAAAAACTTAAATGAATTGTTAAAAAAGTTTAATACCGAAAACATTCCTTACATCACAAGCAACGATTTAAATAAATTAATACAGCAATCTATTATCTCTACTCAAAATAATGATCAAATTATTTTACTTGACTCTAGGGAGCCTAAAGAATATAAAGTAAGTCATATTAATAATGCTATCTGTGTTGGATATGATCATTTCAATATAAAAGAAACTATAAAAAAACTACCCGTTAACAAAAACACGAAAATCATAGTTTATTGTTCATTGGGAATTAGATCAGAGGATATTGCTGAAAAACTAAAAAAAATAGGTTATACAAACATTTATAATCTTTATGGAGGCATTTTTGAGTGGAAAAACCAAGGCAACCAAGTAGTAAACAAACAACAAAATACTACTGAAAAAATACATACTTTTAATAAAGAATGGAGTAAATGGCTTTTAAAAGGTGAAAAAATTTATTAAAAATACTGACCTATCCCAAAAACAATTCCTTTAGATGCGTTTTTAGTTAATCCGAATCCATAATCTATTCTAAAAACTGCATTGAATATTTTTTTATTAATAAATCGCAAGCCTATACCTGAGTAAACTCTAATATTTTCACTTTGGTAGAAATCACTTAGGTCTCCTCCTGGCTCTCTCCAAGAACCAAAATCAGTAAATGCATTTCCTTGTAATACAAACCATTTCTTTTCAAAAAGAGTATATCTATACTCTGTATTCCAAACTATACTTCCAGTACCTCGATCTACTAAAATACCTACACCTCTCAAATTAACATTATTATCTAATGCAAATGGAGCGAAAGGGCTTTTTAAATTCGATGACAGCCCTACTCGTAAACGATTAGCCCAGTTTCCTTTTTCACCAATTCGTTTAAAGTAAAATAAATCATTCCATGCTACTAAAAAATCATCTTGATATGCATTTTTACTAGTAACATACTGACCATAAAACTGGCTTTTAAAACCATCTATGTAATGATAATAATAGTCCAAATCATCATAAGTATAAACTAGCTTAAGTAATTTTTTATTAATATTCAGTTTTTGAGGTACATTACTTGCTGTATGACCGCTCAAGTAATTATACCTTTCTTTAAAAAAATTTATTCCAAACTGGATGTTATTCTTAAAATCTATTTGACACAGAGCTAAAATTTCATAAGAAATATTTTGATATTTATAGTTTGCAGATTTATCATCAAAATACAAAGGCTCTTCACTGCTCCAATTCTGATGGTTTACAGCTAACCCAAAATGCTTTGAAAACAATGTAGGTGCTTTAAAATTTACCCCATAAGAATCAAACCCATTTTGTTGATAAAAGGCACCTAGAGTCATATTTCTACCTAAAAAATTATAATCATACAATCCTAATTTATATGCTAATCTTTTATTCGTTGTTGTCCATAAATTTACTTCAGGAATTATTGTAAAATTTTCTTCAATATGTATAAAAACATTGTAGTAATTTTCATGAGAATGAAAAACTTGAAAATATGCATGAGAAACAGCAGGTAACCTTTTTAAACGAATAATATCTTTTTCTATTTGTAAAGAATCTAATAAATTACCTCTCTTAGTATCTAACAGTTTTAAAACTGTTTCTTTTTTAGTTTTTTTAATTCCTTTTACTTTTACATCAACAACTATTTTCTTTTGAGAAAAGGTTGAAAATGAAAACAATAAAACAATTAAAACTGCGTACAATTTTTTCATTATTTCCCTATAAATTGCTTTTGAATAACCAAGTTTACCCAATTATCTTCACTCACTCCCATCATTGTAAAATGGTATTCTTTATTTTTTATTAAAATTGGCGGATTATCTCTAGTTACATTTAAAACCACATTACCTGTTTTATAATATTGAAACCATTTATCGTAAGTATAGGTTCCAGATAATAAATCATTATCTGAATTTGTTACTACTTGAAAATAAATAGCATTTTCTTTTACTTTTCCGTCTCCCCAAGAAAACTTTGGCATTAAAGGGGTACTTGTATCTATTGAAACACTAGTAGACCATTCAGTAGGCTTTGAACTATTTTTTAGCCTTATTGGATTTGAAATATGTAGCTTATTATTAGATTCATAGGTTACAATACTCCAAACTTCATTTTTACTTTCACGAACAAATCTTTGTAAATACCCATTAAACACATCCTCTTTTTCAAGTGAAACCTTATTATATAAGGTAAAATCATTTTTATCTGAATTTACACTCTCGGTTTCAAAATACTGAATATTGGTTGCTCCCAATATTGGATAATAAAAAATATAAGAAACATCCGTATTGTTTTTATCACTTGCAGCACAAGCAATAACTTCATCCTTTGCTAAATGACTTTTTTGAGTTATATATGTTTGTAAAGTATCTGTTGTAATTTCATTTTTTGAACACGACAAAAGTAACAACACTAAAAAAAAATATATTATTTTATTGTTCATACGCCTTTTTTATTATCAATTCAGCAGGTTTATTTTGTGGAGTAAATCTATTGTTTTTGATCCCTCCTACTTTAGTATGATCATGAAACCACTTCCATAAAAAACCACCGGCAAACCAATTCTCTTTCCAAAACTGTTGATAAATTGCTTCTAAGGCATTACTCTGATTTTTTAAATCTACATTACCTTCTACCCTATCTGAATTCCATGGTTCTTTACCTGTATAATGAACACTTCTGTATCCAAATTCTGTAAATAAAACAGGCTTATTTACCTTTTCCCTAACTTTAATTATTTGATTTTTATGCGATTGCCATCCATCAATAAAATCTTGAATTGTTGGTGATTTTTTGGTACTTAAAGGAAAATAAGCATCAATCCCTATAAAATCTACATCAACCCAAAATGGCACCCTCTTAAATTCATCCCAGTTAGCGGCATATGTGAGTTTTCCTTTGTAAACTTCTCTGATTTTAAGAATTAATTTACTCCAATAATCTGGTCGATTTTCAACAAATTTTTCTAACTCCGTACCAATACATAGTATTTCTGCATTTATTTTTTGAGCTAATTTTGCATACGTTAAAATAAATTCTGAGTAAGATGCCTCTAAAATCTTCCAGTTTTCTTCTGAATTCATTCTTATAAATCCTGTATATTCTCCTCTCCAGACCCATAACTGAGGCTTCAACATTACTTTAATATCATTTTTTCTAAATTCAGTTGAATATTGCTCTATTCCTTTTTCAGTTTCACCAAACCATTGTCTTGAAGAATTAAAAGTAATCTTAGGAGAATTCAAATCTTTAATAAAACCAAAAGGCATCAACGTAACATAATTCGCTGACACCTTTTTTATGGGTATAATATTATCTTGATTAATTTTGTTTGGGGATGCAACAAAACTAATTCCATTTATTTTTTTTGTTTGGCCATCACAAGACCAATATAAAAAAACAACACTTATTAAAATGAGCCATTTATTTTTCATAGCTCCAATTTACATTTTTTCCATTAAAACAAAGCTCTAAGTCCAATATTAAAACTCTGACCTAATCCAGTATTTTCTCCTCTAACAAACTTACTATACAATGCTTCTAAATTAAGTGTTTTAGATAATTGATATTTTCCTCCAAAACCTAAAGCTGTATAATTTTGTGTAAAATCACCGAAGCGTTGAGCATGTTGAACAAAGGCTAATACAGTAGATTCATCCGATGGGAAATAACTTAAAAAAGCTCCTGGAACCAATAAAAAAGTGTTGTTTGCAAAACTTTTTTCTTCTCCAAAATTATATTCAGTATTTAACTCTGTAAACACTTGCCATTTTCCACTATCAAATGTGTAATCATAAAAAAATCTATTTTGAAATGTCCATGCTGTTTGATCTAAAAACACTCCATTTGCATCAGACTCATCACTTACTAAAGGAATATGTATTGCAGACTGAATAGAGAAGTTACCTACACTTTCAAGTGGCTGAAACTTTATAGCTGGTGCAATTGACGTGATACCTTTTCTATCTGTATTTGTATCTTCTAAACTAAAAACAGATAAAGCTTGACGACCACTAATTGTATTTGATCGGAACTCTACTATAGCTCCAACATTTATTCTATTATTATCAGAAATACCAGTAAAGGCTTCTACTGTAGAAGTAAAGTAATTTTCTCTAGGTTTATCAGCTGTAACGCCATTAAAATTACCTTTTGTTTCTGTATATAAGTTATTAAAAAACTTAATATCCCATTGTCCTTTATCTAATAATCTTGATGGTGTATACGTTTGAATATTGCTTTTTGTATTCTCCTCTTCTTCTTGTGCAAAAGATTGAAAACCTATTAATACCAAAGCAAAAAATAAATACTTAGTGCTATTTCTCATTATAAATTATTTTAATTAAAGCTTAGGTCGATAAAAATAAAACCTACTTACATCAACCTTTTATTTATACTGATTCTAAATTTAATACTCAAATTAAGTTCTTAACTTTAAGTGCGACCTAATTTGCAAATCAACTTATTTATGGAACACGTTGTAATTATTGGTAATGGTATTTCTGGTGTCACTGCTGCTAGACATATTAGAAAACTATCCGACAAACAGATCACTATCATTTCTTCAGAAACAGATTTCTTTTTTTCAAGAACAGCCCTAATGTATGTTTACATGGGACATATGAAGTTTGAACACACACAGCCTTATGAACCTTGGTTTTGGAAAAAAAACAATATCAATTTAAAAAAAGGGTTCGTTTCTAAAGTTCATTCATCAAAAAATGAAATTGAACTTAAGGGTGGTGAAACCGTTAATTACGATACTTTAATTATAGCTACGGGCTCTAAACCTAATAAGTTTGGTTGGCCAGGACAAGATGCTAAAGGAGTAATGGGAATGTACCATAAACAAGACCTAGAGAAATTAGAAAAATATGCTCCTGATAATGCAACATGTAAAAGAGCAGTTATTGTAGGTGGCGGGTTAATTGGTATTGAATTAGCAGAGATGCTTCACAGCAGAAACATTCCAGTTACTTTTCTTGTTCGTGAAACTAGTTTTTGGAATACTGTTTTACCTAAACAAGAATCTGCTATGATTAATAATGAAATTATTGATAATCATATAGATTTACGTTTAGGTGTTAATTTAAAAGAGATAAAAACTGATCAAAACGGCAAAGCCACCTCTATTGTTATTGCTGAAACTGGTGAAGAAATTTCTTGTGATGTTGTTGGTTTAACTGCTGGTGTTTCTCCAAATGTTGATTTTATAAAAGATTCTGAAATTGAAATTGGACGTGGAGTAAAAGTCAATCGTTTTTTAGAAACAAATATCTCAAATATATATGCTATTGGAGATTGTGCCGAACAACATGAATCTATTGGGCAAAGACGTCCTATTGAAGCAGTATGGTATACTGGAAGAATGATGGGAGAAACTGTTGCTCAAACAATTTGTGGTAATCGCATAGAATACAAACCTGGACACTGGTTTAATTCAGCCAAGTTTATTGATATAGAATATCAAACTTATGGTTGGGTTTGGGCTGAACCTAAGAAAAATGAAAGTCGTTTTTACTGGGAACATGAAAGTGGAAAGAAGTGTATTCATATAAATTTTAACAAAAAAACGAATGAATTTATTGGTATTAACACCTTTGGAATTAGGATGAGACATGAGTTTTTTGATCGAGTTTTAACTGAAAAACAAACTATTGAATACGTTCTTGAACATTTATCAGATGCTAACTTCGACCCTGAATTTTACAAATTACATGAAGCTGAAATTGTAGCTAAATTCAATCAAGAAAACAACACCAACATTCAACTAAAAAAGAAAAGCTGGAAACGAATCTTTAGCAAAGCTTAAAAATATGAAAACAATAAAACAAATAGGATTAATACTATTCTTAATAGGACTAGCCATTTTTACAGGAACCATTTTTACAGGTTCTTTTAGTTTAACTGAATCGGAATTGAATTCTTTTATTAACGAAAAAGGTTATAAAAGTGAAGTCATAAAAAAAGAACTTAGCAGTGCTATTGTTACAAATGAAGATTTAAATATTTTTAAATTTTCTAGTAGAGTTAGAAATGCATATAAAAATTCTAATGATCATTATGATCAATTGATTTCAAAATATGATTCAGAAAAAAACTGGGCAAAAAAAGGAGAACAATATCAATTCAAAATATATGGAAAGCCACATACTTTAAGTTATGAATTAGCAAAAAAAGCTGGTAAAGGATTAATGAAAAATAATGCTGGCTTACTTTGGCTACTTACTTTTGGATTAGGTATTATAGGGGCACTTTTATTTATACTTCCTAATTTTATTCTTTTAGGAAATGAAGGAATTAAAAATAACGGAATTTACTTAGATTCTTCAACTAATAAAGGTTGGATAGCATGGTTGGTACTTATATATCTTGTATCATTCTATTTATTATTATACTTCTTACCAGATTATGTGGTTAATTGGACTTATATTTTAGATCCGATTAGTAAATCACTTAATGGTGGGCCAGCTAGTCAATGGTTTGTATATGGTTTCTTATATTGTGTTATTATGCTTGTTATGGCTGTAAGAATGTATATAAAATACAGACATAATAAATATCAAATTATAAGAACGACTTCAGTTTTATTTTTTCAAATTGTATTTGCTTTTTTAATTCCTGAAATCATGACTAGCCTTAACATGCCTGGATATGATTTTAAAAATGCATTTCCTTTGGATTATGATTTTTTCTTTGAATGGAATTTAGATAGCTTAACCAGTAGCGGGTCCATAGGTATATTTATTTTAGTTTGGGGAATACTACTTACATTGGTAATTGTTCCTGTAATGGTATATTTCTTTGGAAAAAGATGGTACTGTTCATGGGTTTGTGGTTGTGGTGGTTTAGCTGAAACTTTAGGAGATCCTTATAGACAACATTCAAATAAAAATATGAATGCTTGGAAACTTGAACGTTGGTTAATTCATTCTGTTTTAGTATTTTCTTTAGTTATGACAATAGTAACTTTGCACTGTTATTTTACTGGTACACAATCATTTTTAGGCATAAAATCTCAATGGATTAAAGATACTTATAGTTTTTTAATTGGAGCTTGGTTTGCTGGTGTAATTGGAACTGGGTTTTATCCAATTTTCGGAAACAGAGTTTGGTGTCGTTTTGGTTGCCCTTTAGCAGCATACATGGGACTGGTACAACGTTTTAAATCTCGTTTTAGAATTACTACCAATGGAGGTCAATGTATTTCTTGTGGTAATTGTTCTACGTATTGTGAACAAGGAATTGATGTACGATCATATGCCCAAAAAGGAGAAAATATTGTTAGAGCAAGTTGCGTAGGTTGTGGTATTTGTTCAGCAGTATGTCCTAGAGGTGTTTTAAAACTAGAAAATGGTCCAGAAGAAGGTCGTATTAACCCAACAGAAGTTTTATTAGGTAATGATGTTGATTTAATGAAACTAGTTAATGAGAAATAAAAGGTTACATGCTATTTATTCTTCTAAAAAAAGGAAGAGTATTTCATTACTGTCATATAAAAAAAGAATTATCATTTTTATAATATTCTTTTCATTGACTTCTATATTATATGCTCAAAAAAAATATTCTAAAGTTTACTATAATAATGGAAATTTAAAAGAAGAAGGCTGGTTAAATAATAATAAAAAAGTAGATTTTTGGAAGTTTTATTACAAAAATGGTGTTTTAAAAAAACAAGGACACTTTAAAGCTAATTTTCCAGTAAAGTATTGGTACTTTTACCGTAAAAATTCATCAAAAGAAAAAGAAGGGCATTTTATAGGAGGTAAACAAAATAAATGGTGGTTATATTATGATAAAAAAGGTACTATAAACCATAAATGCCAACTTAAAAACAACAAAAAACATGGGTATTGCCTAGTTTATAAAAAAAAGGAACTAGTAAAAGCTGTGAGGTTTAGAAATGGTAAAAAAGTAAATGAATGGACGGATTTTTCTTCATTTAAAGAAGAAAATAATTTGACGGATTTAAAATAAAAGATGAATCAACTAATAAAAGTTATTATTCCTGCATATAATGAACAGGATTCAATAGCTAATGTCATTAAAGACATCCCTTCTGTAGTAGATGAAATTATTGTTGTGAGTAATAACTCAACAGACAACACTGAAATAAATGCTAAAAATGCTGGCGCAACAGTATTACTAGAAAATCGAAAAGGATATGGATATGCTTGTTTAAAAGGAATGGAGTACATTGCTAATCAAACAAAAAAACCTGGAGTTGTTGTTTTTCTTGATGGGGACTACTCTGATTATCCTGAACAACTTACAGAAGTTATTGCACCAATTATAAATGATAATATTGATTTTGTAATAGGATCACGAGTAAAGCGACTACGTGAACAAGGTTCTATGACTCCACAACAAATATTCGGCAATTGGTTAGCAACCTTTTTAATGAAACTTTTTTTTGGTGCAAACTTTACTGATCTTGGTCCGTTTAGAGCTATAAAATATGAAAAACTACTAAACTTAAATATGGAAGACAAAACATATGGATGGACAGTAGAAATGCAATTAAAAGCATTAAAACAAAAATTAACGTATGTTGAAGTTCCTATGAAATATCGTAATCGTATTGGTATTTCTAAGGTTTCTGGAACAGTAAAAGGCAGTATATTAGCTGGCTTTAAAATTTTAGGTTGGATATTTAAATACAGTTTTAAATAATGGTTTTACAATACACAATAATTACATTATATACAGTATCATTGATTCTTATTTTAATGTATGCGTTAGCACAATTAAACTTACTCTTTAATTATTTAAAAGCTAGAAAAAAGCAAGATGACTCTCCTAAACTTGATTTAAGCAATCCTAATGAAATTCCTTTTATCACTATACAGCTTCCTGTATATAATGAGTTATACGTAATGGAACGTTTGTTAGATAATATTGCAAAAATTAAATATCCTAATGAAAAATTAGAAATACAAGTTTTAGATGATTCTACAGATGAATCAGTAATTTCTACAAAAAAACATATTAAGAAACTTCAAGAATCAGGACTAGACATTCAACATATTAGAAGAGAAAATAGATCTGGCTTTAAGGCTGGAGCTTTAAAAGAAGGGTTAAAAATTGCAAAAGGAGAATTCATTGCTATTTTTGATGCCGATTTTTTACCAAAACCTTGTTGGCTAGAGAACACAGTTCCTTTTTTTAAAAATCCAGAAATAGGAGTTGTACAAACTCGCTGGGGACACATAAATAGAAACTACTCTACTTTAACAAAAATTCAAGCATTTGCTTTAGATGCACATTTTACACTAGAACAAGTTGGAAGAAATAGTCAAGGGCATTTTATCAATTTTAATGGTACTGCTGGTATATGGCGTAAAGAATGTATTTATGATGCTGGAAATTGGGAAGGAGATACTTTAACTGAAGATTTGGATTTGAGTTATAGAGCTCAATTAAAAAAATGGAAATTTAAGTATTTAGAAAATGTTGAAACTCCTGCTGAATTGCCAGTTATTATCAGTGCTGCTCGTTCTCAACAATTTAGATGGAATAAAGGTGGAGCTGAAAACTTTCAAAAGATGTTAAAAAAGATCATTGTGAGTAAAAACATTTCTTTTAAAACTAAAGTTCATGGAGTTTTACATTTATTAAATAGCTCAATGTTTACTTGTATATTTTTGGTTGCAGTTTTAAGTATTCCTATGTTATATATAAAAAACGAATATGGACATTTAAGACTTTACTTTCTAGTCATGAGTTTTTTCGTTGTAAGTACTATTATTTTTTTTATATGTTACTGGTATATGTACAAAAAAACGTACGGAACTGGATTTTTTAATTTTATAAAATATATCGGAGCATTCTTTTCATTCTTTTCTATTGCAATGGGATTTTCTTTACATAATACTATAGCTGTTTTTGAAGGTCATTTTGGTAAAAAAAGTGAATTTGTAAGAACACCAAAATTCAATATTAAGTCACTTAAAGACAATTGGAAAAACAATAAATATATACGTGCAAAAATTTCACCAAATGTTATTATTGAAGGCCTTTTGGCTATTTACTTTGCTTTTGGTATGTATAGCGCTTTTATAGTTGGCGATCAGGGTGGTGATTTTGGTTTATTTCCATTTCACTTAATGCTATTTATTGGCTTCAGTTATGTGTTTTTTAAATCAATTTTTTCTAAAGCATAAATGTGGAATTACAAAAAATATAATTACATAATTTTAACAGGTTTTGCACTAATCTTATATTTTTTATTTGCTTATTTATTAGAAAGAACATCTTTTTATAAATTACTTTTTTTATGGATTAGTTTATTTAGTTGCTCCTATTATTTATACAGAAGTAGAATTACAGATTTTAGTTTTTTAGTTTATATTTCTATTTTATTTAGATTCATTTTTTTATTTTCAGATCCAAATTTATCTCAAGATTTTTATCGATTTATATGGGATGGACGAATGCTTTTAGAAGGTTATAATCCATATTTATCATTACCTGAAACATTTATTGAACAAAGAAACTACCCCATTAACCAGACTGTAGAATTATATAATGGTATGGGAGCAATGAATGGTAGCCATTATACAAATTACCCTCCTATTAACCAGCTATGCTTCTTTATTGCTTCATTGATTGCTAATAATAGCATCATAGGGTCAGTCATTGTTATGCGATTAATTATAATCCTAGCTGATATTGGTATTTTATTTTATGGTAAAAAACTGTTAGAAAAACTACAATTACCAGCATCTAATATTTTTTTATACCTATTAAATCCATTTGTTATTATTGAACTAACAGGTAATTTACATTTTGAACCTGTAATGTTATTCTTTTTAGTTTGGGGTTTATATAAGTTGAATCAAAAAAATTGGGTACTAGCTGGTGTCTTATTTGCTGTTTCAATATCTGTTAAGTTAATCCCTCTGCTATTTCTACCTATATTTTATCAATTATTTATAAAAAAAGAGGAAACAATTTTTAAAGGCTTAAAAAAACTAATTGGATTCTATCTTGTAATTTTTGTAACTATATGTTTATTGTTTCTTCCATTTTTTTCTTCTACGTTTATTAGTAACTACAGTAAATCTGTAGGATTATGGTTTAAAAATTTTGAATTTAATGCTAGTATTTATTACTTAGCTAGAGAAATAGGATATTTGTTTAGAGGGTATAATGAAATCGCTATTATCGGTAAAATAATGCCAGCTTTAACAATAGTTTTTCTAAGCTTAATTAGTTTTTACAAGAAAAACAACTCAATGAAACAAATAATAACCTCCATGTTATTTGGTTTATCTTTCTATTATTTTACAACAACAACCATGCATCCATGGTACTTATCGACTCTTATTATACTTTCTGTATTTACAAAATACCGTTTTCCAATTATTTGGAGTTTGGTAGTTATTTTAAGTTATCAAGCTTACGCCAATACTCCATGGAAAGAGAATCTATGGTTTATTACCTTAGAATATTTAGTTGTATACGGATTTTTGATTTATGAAGTGTTTATAAAAAACAAACCCACTCAAAAATTGAGTGGGAAAAATTGCTATGAAAAAGAAAAAGAAAGTGGTTTGTTCAACCACAACTCAAATATATAAATATTTTTATTTTTTACAAAATTTTTTTTACAAAAAAATAACTATTTCATAATCAAGACTATTTTCTAGTTCATTTTATCAACTAATCCATTATCTTTTATATACTTGTCACCTGACTCAACGCACTCAGCAATTCCATTTTTATCAAAAATTAAACGATGTCCAAATTCACTAACCCAACCAATTTGTTGAGATGGATTCCCTACCACTAACGCATAGGGTAGCACATTTTTCGTTACTACTGCTCCAGCTCCTACAAAAGCATATTCTCCTATTGTGTTACCACAAACAATTGTTGCATTAGCTCCAATACTAGCGCCTCTTTTAACATTTGTTACTTGAAATTCATTTTGTCTTTTTATTGCACTTCTTGGATTTATTACGTTTGTAAAAACCATAGAAGGTCCTAAAAAAACATCATCTTCACAAAACACTCCAGTATATATAGAAACATTGTTTTGAACTTTAACATTATTTCCTAAAACTACTTTTGGAGATACAACTACATTTTGGCCAATATTACAATCGTTTCCTATAATACAGTCAGGCATTATATGACTAAAGTGCCAAATTTTAGTTCTTTCACCTATAATACATCCATCATCAATAATAGATGTTTCATGTGAAAAAAATCTTTTTATTTTACCCATATTACAAAAATAAAAAACTCAACTTAAAAAGTTGAGTTTTTAAAATTATTCTACCATGAATGTTATGGGCAGTGTATATCTTACTTTTACTGGAACATTATTTTGTTTACCTGGTGTAAACTTAGGAATTTTATTTACTAAATTTTTAACCTCCTTTTTTAACTTTATATGTGGTGCTCTTATTTTTAAATCTACAATATTTCCTTCTTTATTGATTACAAATTGTGTTGATATTCTATACTTACCAGACCTCATCCCTAAATCTTGCGCTATTTCTGAATTAAAGTATCTTTGCACATGCTGTTTTATTTTTCTTTCCAAACACTTTCTACCTTGTTTCTCACTTAACCCTTCACAGCCTCTAAAAATTGGTGCATTTTGTAAGTTACGCATAGTTACAGGGTCATCATTTTTATTAATTATTTCATCCTCATCAGACTCTGGTAAATCTGTTACATCTATTATAGGCTCATTATCTGTTACAGGTAAATCAATAACATTTTTAATTACCTCATCGTTATCAACCTTTTTAATTTTTGTTAAGTCAAGCTTTACTTGCTTTTTTGGTGCTGTTTTAATAGCACTCTTCTTTACTTCCTTAACAAATATTTTAGGTAATTCGTCAATTGAATAATTCTTAGGAATTTCTTCTCCAAAAGTAACAGGCATATTTTCTTTTTCTTTAGTTTCATATTCTAAAGCAAAGTATACAATAGACAAAGAGAACACTAGACCTAATTGCATAAATATTGTTGAAAATTTTTCTAACTGTTTTCTTGGCATTTTTTTTGGCAATTTCATAGTTATAAGTTTTAATGTTAATGCTATGTTAAAATCAAGAAACATGCCAATAAAAAAAGCAACTCGAAAATGAGTTGCTTTTTTATATCTATAAGTATATTGTGTCTATGCTATTCTACATTAAAAGTAATTGGCAATGTATATCCAACTCTTACTGGTCTTCCTCTTTGTTTACCAGGTAACATTTTAGGTAACTTTTTTGCTATACGAATAGCCTCCTTCTTTAATCTTGGGTGAGGTGCTCTAGCATTAATTTGTTCGATATTTCCAGTTTTACCTATTTTAAAAACTAAATAAATTTTCTTTTTCCCTGGAGCTAAACCTAACTCATTAGCTAATTCAGCGTCAAAATAACGTTGAACGTGTCTTTGCATCTTTTTATTTAAACATGCTTTCTTTTGAGCTTTAGTTCCTGAACATCCTGGAAATACAGGTACATCTTCAATAATTGAAAATGGCACATCTTCTACAACTTCTTCTTCTTCTTCAGCCTCTTCAATTTCTTCAACTTCGACAGCCTCAGACTCATCAGTTTCAGTAGATTCGATTACAGTTTCCTCAACTTCTTTTTCGTCCTCTACTATCTCAATCTTTTCAGGAGCTGGTGGTGGTGGTGTATTTTGAGGTGGCTTTGGTGCTTCAGGTTGAATTTCGATTGTTTCTTCTTCAATTTCTGATGCCATATTAGCCATCCCTAAATCTCCGTATTCTTTATCGTATGTTTTATTTTCAATTGCTACATATGTAACAAATAAAGCTAAAACCAAACCTAGTTGCATAAACAACTTACTATAATTCTCTAAGTTTGATTTTGGATTTTTTTTGATTTCCATCCTTTCTGTTTTTTAATAGTTCGCTAATTTAATTAATTTATTTCAACTTATACAAGCTAATTTACCAAATAGTATCTTTTTTATAAAAAAAGACGCTAAATAATGTAAATGCCAAAAGAACTCCTACTGAATTTGCTATTACATCATAATAGTCTCCAGTTCTATATACCGTAATTGTAGCTTGTAAAACCTCAATAATTATGCCGTAAATCAAACAACAAATAGATACAATATAGGTTTGATATTTTGTTTTAACTAAAGCTAACAACCAAGAAAAAGTAAGAAAGAAATAAGCAATTGAGTGTTCAATTTTATCAATATTGCTAATTGAGATTGGTTGTTTACCTAGCTTTATTAAACTAAGAATAGCGATACTTATTGTAATAAATATCGCTATTATGATTCTGTTTTTCTTATCCTTGAATAAGTTCTTGATAAGCATCAGCACTTAATAAACCTTCTAATTGTGATTCATCTGATATTTTAATTTTAATCATCCAACCTTTTCCATAAGGATCTGAATTCACCAATTCAGGCTCATCTTCTAAACCTTCATTGAATTCTGTAACCTCTCCAGATAAAGGCATAAATAAATCTGAAACTGTTTTTACTGCTTCTACTGAACCAAAAACTTCTTCTATTTCTAATGTGTCATCTAAAGAATCTACATCTACATAAACGATGTCTCCTAACTCTCCTTGTGCAAAATCCGTAATTCCTATAGTTACTACGTCTCCTTCAACTTTAACCCATTCGTGGTCTTTAGTGTATTTTAATTCTGATGGAATGTTCATTGTATTGTTGTTTTATATTTTTGTTTGTTTTTAATTTCCTAAGTTATATACTAAATTAATACCAGCATTGATTGATTGTCTAGGGAAAGTAGTTGAAACTGCATAATTAAATGTTTGGTGATTGTAATAAAAAGATGCAGTTAGATTTCTACTTAAATTATAATCTGCTAAAAATTTTATTCCAAATAACCTTTCTCCCCCTGTTACTTGATTGTTCTCTTTATCAACACTTCTTATTAATGTTAAATTGTCTCTTAATGATATATCTGCTCTAAAGTTGATGTCTCCTTTTAATGTTTCTTTTTTACCCGTAAATCTGGTTACAAATTTAACATCTCTTATCTTATATCCAAATCCAATTACATATTCTGTTCCATTTATATCAGTTATTGTATTATTGTTAAAATTTAGTGTTAAACTTCTATCTCTTCTAATTTCACCTTTAAAGGATAATGAATTTTTCATTCTAAAATCAACCTTAATTAATGGTGAAAATTCATCTATTAAAGTTGCCGACGAAATTAATAATTCTGGATGATAATTACCAGAAGTATTTACTTTGACTGATGTTGGACCTTCATACTGTAAGTTATTAGTATAATTACCTATCGTATAAGACGATTTATATCCATGAGACACTGTAAACGAAGAGAATGTTTTCTTAAACCATTTAAACTTCATTAAACCGTTATAACGAAGCGTCCAGTTAGGTATAGGAATGTTTTTAAAGATTCCTGTACTTACAGAATTTGGACTACTACCAGAATAAGCTGCTAAAAAAGCTGGTAACATTGCTTGTTGTCCACTTTCTTTAAACCCATTGACTGGTTGAGCTGTTGTAGCTAATCTATTTGCAATTGTTGTTCTATAATTTAAAAAGTTTTGATACAAAACTTCATTATTTGTGAACATTGTACCTAACATAAAATGACTGATACTATAATTTCCTGTTTCAAAAGATTTAATATTTGGATTTTGTTCAAAACCACCATTTCCATCAGAAATTACATCTAGTTGTTGGGTAATATTACTCGTTTGAATTCTATTACCTCTAAAATCGATTGTTAAACTTTTTAATGGTTTTACAGAAATGGTATAATCTAATTTTCTGTTACTAGTTCTACCATAGTTTTTATTATAATATTCTTGCCCAGGAATACTTCTAATAATCCAATTATTATCAATCGCTGTTCTTAAAATATCAGTTTGGCTACCAAATACAAACCCAAAAGTAGGAGCAAGACCACCATCAAAATTATTTCTACCAAGAAAACCAACAGTTGGTTTATATCCTTGTAATAAAGTTCCGTTGTTTTGGCTATAATTAATTTTAGCTCTCTTTACTGACGTTAAAACATCATATAACCCTTTCAATGCTTTTTTTCCAAAACCAGCATTCTTTTTTAGTTTTGCTTTTTGAGCTACTTGTTTACTTCCTAATTTTAAAGATCCTTTCTTAATTGGTCCCTTCTTAGCTCCTCTAATTAGCAATTTATCTAGCTTTAATACCTTATAGAATCGTCCGAAATCTATTGTAGTGTTTAAATTATGTGTGTTGGCATTTTGTATCATATTCCCAACTTTATCTACATAACTTTGTGAAGCCGCCTTCCAATCAAAATCTGCTGTATATCCATAATCAGCAGATATAAAACTTAAATAAGGTAATTTATTAATAGGAACCTTATATGTTGCATTTAATTTTTGGTGGTAATTATTAGGACGTCCAATACTAAAAAACTTATCATATATTTCTAAGTCTTCATCCCTACCAAAACTATCATAAATATAATTATTAGTAGCATTGAAGTTTAATTTTAACGACTTTGTTAAATCAAAACCAATAGTATAATCCCAATCAAAAACAAAATTACGTTGTTTAAGTTCTGGCTGTGGTGATAACCCTTCTATTAAATTTCTTGATTGTTGTGCACTATAATTTCTATTAATTCTTGAATTTACTGCAATATTTTTAGGAACAGGATTAATATTTAAATCTTTAATAAATCGTAAATATCTATTACTAAACATTTTTGATTTTTTGAATGGCTCAACTATCCAAGGTTTAAAGTTAAAATTATAACTAGCTCCAGCCATCACATTTTGATTGACATATTTTTGAATATTGTAATCTTTATGAAACTCTTCATTAAACGAATATGAAACTGAAAAATTTTCTACATCATAAAATTTCTGCTTCTTCTTACTTTCAGGGTTTCTATTCTTTTTAACGTTAATGAAACTTATGCTTTTTCTTCTAGTATAATCTTGAGAATTTTTACTGTTAGGGTTTTTATCTAATGCATCTTCTAGTTTTATATCTTGAAATTGCGGATCATATTTAGGATCTCTAAACTCTTCTCCATAACTATAACTCATAGGTATTTGCATGTTCCATTTTTTGGGCATCATTTTTCCTACCTGAACATTTGTTGCTACATTATATTGTTTTACTTCTTCAATACTTCTTTGCTGTACTCTATCTTCAACATTTCCAAAACCAATTGTAGACATTCTTCCGCCTATTGATACATCTGCAACATCAGCAAAATTAGCATCTGCATTTAAAACAGCTGCCCATCCTCCTTTATTATCAAAACCAACAGCTCGCAACTCATTAAACCAAACCTCAATTGTTTTAGGTACAGCAGAATTATTCTTCACACCTAACATTACTGTTCGTATTTGTGCTAACGTTGGATTACCTTTTACCGATATCTTTAACCCATTTGTACTTACTCCAGAAAATACATCAGTTAAAGACCCAGTCCTTTCCAGTTTAAGATTAGCTAACTCTTCTAAGAAAATATCTAAATTATTTTCCTCTGGCCATACCTTATCTGACTCAGGTGTTCCAGTAGTACTAGAATAAATTAATGGTTTTTCAATTTCATAATAATTTTCATTTAAATCTGTTCCTAAACGAATAATAGCTACACTTTCAGTGTTTTCTCCTTGTTTTGCTATTCTATTAGGATCTTCAGCATGCACAAACATTCGTAAATTTTTATATCTACGCATATCTATACTTATGTTTTTATAGATAGTTCTAAGTGAATCAGCAGGTAAATCAGAAACTTTTAAAGTAACAGATTGTTCATTTTGGCGTTGAACTCTATTCGTTCCTTGTAACTGTTCTCTTTCAATACCAGGAGGTAGAGCATACTTATCACTATTTTGCTCTATATTAACAATTCCTATTTCAAATTTATTAATTTCAGTGTTAGGAACATTTTTTGTGTATCTCCTCCAATCACTACGAACCAATTCTAATTCTCCAAAACGTAATACAACTGGTATTCTAAACTGTGTAACAAACATTCTTACAAAACGAATACTATTAAAATCAGTAATTCCATTTACTGGTGTACCACCTTTTACTGGTATTCTAAATTGGTACCATCTAGTTGTTCTTGATTGACCATTTGACAAAGTAACTGTGCTATTTTTAACATCAACTATATTGTTAAATCCAACACCTTTATCTAACTCTGTTTTATTTAACGGTATTTCATATTCAAAATAACTATTAACAGGATTCATCGTTTGATCCTTATTAATATCTTCTGTATCTGGATATGTAGATGATGATGTAGGATATGCTTCTGTTGACTGCCCTGAAGTAGGTGAGTTACCCTGAGTATTATTAAAATTCTTATAACGAGTTAAAATAGATGCATTAACAGCATCTAACTCACTACCTCTAAAAAACTGAAAATTATCTCCAGACGGATCTGATAAAGCTTTGTATTCAGCTGGAAAAGATGATATACTGTGAAAATCACTTTTCTCTTCGGCATCACTTAGCCCATCTAATCCAACATCTTGATTTGTTCTAGCATTGTCATCTGAAGCAAAAGCATATAAGATGGAAGGATTAATTGGAGTGTAACCCCAAACTGATTCTCTAACATTACTACCATTAGTTTTAATACCTGTTTCTGGTAATCCATTTTCATATTGCTTACTACCATCACGTAAAATATCTTCTGATATATTTCCTAAATTTATCAATAACTTACCATGGTTAATTGCATCTTTAGGATTTGCACCAACTGGTAATCCTTCGGATTCAGTTATAGAATAGTTTTCATACGGATCCATTAACCAAAACTGAATATACTCAACATTTGCCTGTTCAAAATTATTTGTTGTTAATGGACGCATAATACCACCCCAACTTTCTTCAGGTTTTTTAAGTGTTACCTTATCATTTCCTGCATCAATATCAACTTCAGTTGTATTTGTATTAAAATTATAAGGACCTCTTTCATTAGGATAGTACGCTAAATCTAATGTTCTTACTAAATTTTGTTGTGTAATATCTAAATCTACATCGAATAATTCTTCATATCTAATTTGACGAACTTCATCTCTTGACAATTCATTTTCATTGATATTACCTGGTCTATTAGTACTTCCATAAAAAAGTTGATCGACATTATACCAAGCTATCTTAGCTCTTTTATTATTATAAACTAAATTATTTACTTCTTTTCCTTCAACTTCTAACCCTTGTGATTCAGGTGTACTTGCCAAAAACCACTGTTGAGGAGAATTTAAATTAATAGGAATCTGTGATGCTTCAAAATCATCTAAATATGAGGTAGCTGTTCCATTTACATCAATACCGCTAGGTGATCCCGGTAGTAAATATGCCATATCAGCTCTTACTGATATTTTTGAAGGAACATCAGTCTCTACATATGGTAATTTATTTGCTAGTTTCGTAAAATAAGGTACTTCAGATGAATAATCTAAATTGAAACCAATCATTGTGTTATCAATTGGTTCTCCTCCAAAATTAACTTTTGGAGTAATAGGCTTTTCACTAACATTTAAAAATGTACCACCTATAGTAAAGTTCTCTGCAAATCGATGTTCAACATCTATTCCGATAAATGTTTTTCTTTGTTGATTAAAAAAAGTATTGTTTTCTACAGTAGCATTAATAGGTGTTCCTGAAGCTTCTAATCCAGGGTCTAAAACTTGCACTCTCCCTAATTGATAATCTACCACATAATCAATACCTTCAACTAATTGTCTTCCTCCAGCTGTAACTTTTACTGAACCCCTCGGTATATTAAATGCTCCTAATGATATTCCTCTACTTGATTCTGATTTAAAGTATCCTTTTAAAAAGTATTTATCCTTATTTTGAAATTCATTTTTTGCTTGAATTTTAGTTGTCAAGTATAAATCTTTAAATAGATATTTACTTTTATCGGCTCCAACTAATTTTGAATCTAAATATGAATTTTCTCCAAATGGTTCAGGATCTGGAAATATAATATATCCTTTTTGTGAATTTACAGTTGCTCCTTCTATAAAATCAAAAAAACCATCACCTCCTGCTACTTCATACTGACTTTGATCTAATCTATCAATATGTAAAACTTGCATTAAAGGGGTTTCTTTTATACTGGAACTACTGGCATTTTGTAATGTATTTTGTAAAGTTCCAGTTTGATCATCACGATATAATAAATCAAAACGAAAACCTTGTTGCTGTAAAGGATATGCGCCTATCGCATATACATTTTTCATCATTAATCTCCATGTAGGAAATGACTCATCTAAATTAGTAACAGAATTTTTTCTAACCGTAGTTAATATTTCACTTCTAAGTAATTTTACTACTAAATTTGCTGGGGCAACAACTCCATCATTTGAAAACTCCCCTACTTTAAAAACCGTTTCATTATTAGATGCTCCAACTACAGTATATTCATAGGCTACAGCTAAAACCTCTCCATCATTTAATCTTCTATTTAATGATATAAAACCTAATTGTGGATGTAACTTATATTCATTAGCCTGAAGTTTACGTGCATTTTGCAAATATGAAAAATCTGTACCTTGAGTAGCTTTTTGAGGAGCAACAACTCCATCTAAAGTACTATTCATTGTTGCGATATCTCTAAGACCACTAGTATTTGTTAACAACCCTCCAAATTCGTTTACTTCATTATAAGGTATTACTTTTCCGTTAACAGTAACTAAGTTTGGATTATTAGTTACTTGAGTTTTCACCTTATTTTCATCTTTAGACTCTCCTATATCAGCAAGTGCAACAATACTTCTAAAGTCAGTAACACTTTGTGTTCTATTGGTAACCCAAACTTCTACTCTGGTTATATTTATTGAACTATTTATTAAAGGATATTGTTTTAGTGCATCCTTATAGTTTTCTCTAAAATATTGTGATAAAAAGAAGTGACGATCATTATCATAATCAGAAGCTCTTAATTCAAACTCTTCAATCGTAGCTCCACCTTCGGCTACAACTGTTTTTGATTGCGAATTTTGTTGAGAAAATGCAGCTGTAACACGAGTTTTTCCAAATTGTAATTCTGCCTTTACCCCAAATAAAGCCTGAGCACCGTTTATTAATGAATTTTTAATAGGCATACTTATGTTACCTGCATCAATACCTTGAATAATATCGTCTTCAGTTGGTGTGTATTCTAATTTTATAAGATTTTGGAAATCAAAAGTAGATTGCGTATCATAATTAGCAGTAACTTTTAATCGTTTTCCTACTTTGGCTTGTAAACTTGCACTTATTTGTTGGTCAAAATCAAAAGTAAAACTACTTTGATTATCTATTGATATTTGTGGATTTTCATTATTTTGATAAACACCTCCTAATTTAATATTTACTTGTCCTCTAGGAATAACCTCAACTTCATTTCCTCCAAAAACAGATTCAAAAAACTTTGAGTTCACATAATATTTTGGTAACAAGTTTTTTCTAGCTTTATTATTTCCTTTTTTTCTTGAATTAGTTGCATCAACTTTTTCTTTAAAATAGTCTTTCATATCGTTTTTTAAACGATACTTTTCATATTCTCTTGGAGTCATAAAAACTGGAGTCCCTATATAATAATCTCCAATTTTTTCAACTATTACAAACTTATTTATAGCTTTATCGTATCTGACTTGAAACTGTGAGGGATTATTTAAAAAAAGTTTTCCTTTTTGACTAAAATTAAAATTATACTTAAGTGGTATAACTGTATCTTTTTTTACTCCTTGTTTATTATTATTCGTAATACTTTGTGAAAACGAAACAACACTTACTAGCAAAGTAAGTGTTGTAAATAATTTATTCATAAATGTCTTTCCCAACTCTATTATAAGTTTTTTAACGCCTGCTTTATAAGCTCTTCTACAGTAGCTTCAGGTGTTACTTTTAATATATTATTAACTACTTTATCTGCTTGTTTCCGAGCAAATCCTAATACCTCTAAAGCAGATAACGCTTCTTCTTTATTTGTATTGTTTTGTTTTAATGAAACTTCATCTAAATCAAAGGTTTTTAGAATTTTATCTTTCAAATCAACAATAACTCTTTGTGCTGTTTTAACACCAATACCTTTAACTGATTGAATTAACTTTACATCTTCAGAAGCTATTGCTTGTTGAATTTCTTCAGATGTCATAGAGGAAAGCATAGTCCTTGCTGTACTAGGTCCAACCCCAGATACTGAAACTAATAATCTAAAAATTTCTCTTTCTGTTTTATTAATAAATCCAAACAAAGTATGTGCATCTTCTCTAATTGATAAATGCGTATATAACACGATGTTCTCATTTTCTGGTAATAAAGAAAATGTATTTAAAGAGATATGTAATAAATATCCAACTCCATTACAATCTACTACCACATAGGTTGGATTTTTCTCTACAAGTCTTCCTCTAATTTGTGTTATCATTCATTAATTTTTTGCGTTGTCTAAAGTAGAAAAAATATTTGTTTTTAAAAACACTCATTTTCAAGGTTTTTCCCCCTCTTTTACATTGTTTTTTTTAATGATTTATTTTGTGCATCAACTACAGCAACTGCTGCCATATTAACCATTTCATCAACACTAGCTCCTAATTGTAATATATGAACTGGCTTGCTCATACCTAACAAAATTGGCCCAACAGATTCAACTCCGTCTACCTGCTTCATTAACTTATACGTAATATTAGCGGCATCTAAGTTTGGAAATATCAATACATTAACTCTTTTTCCATTTAATTTAGAAAACGGAAATTCTTTTGCTAACAAATCTGGGTTTAATGCAAAATCAGCTTGTAACTCACCATCAACCACAACATTTGGGTAATTTCTATGAATATAAGAAACTGCTTCTCTAATTTTTGCAGAACTTTCTGACTTTGATGATCCAAAGTTTGAAAAACCTAACATAGCTACATTTGGCTTCATTCCAAACATTTTTGCCAAAGTAGACGTTAATTGTGTAATTTTTGCTAAATCTTTGGCCGTTGGATTGATATTAATAGTAGTATCAGCTAAAAACATTGGTCCTTGCTTAGTAAGCATTAGGTTTGTTGCTGCTACTCTAGTAACTCCTTTATCCTTTTCTATTAGTTCTAATATTGGTTTTACTACTGATGAATAAGGTCTAGAATATCCTGTAATCAAAGCATCAGCTTCACCACTATTTACCATCATAGCTGCAAAATAATTACGCTCACGCATTAATTTTTTAGCTTCAAATAGAGTTACCCCTTTTCGCTGACGTGTTTCCCAGAAAAAATCAGCATAACGATTTCTTCTTTCCTCTTCTTCATCTATTTTTGGATCGATAATTTGAACATCACCTGTAAAGCCAAGTTCTTCTTTTAATTCCAAAATGACTTCTTTTCTACCTAATAAAATTGGAATACCAATTTTCTCTTCATAAACTCTTTGAGCTGCTTTTAATACATCTAAATGATCAGCTTCAGTAAATACAACTCTTTTTGGATTTTTCTTAGCTCGGTTATGTAATAATCTTATTTCTTTACTTCCTGTACCTGATCTATCCATTAACTCTTCTCTATACTTCCCCCAATCTTCAATAGGCTCTTTAGCTACTCCTGAATCCATAGCTGCTTTCGCAATTGCTGGAGGGATTTCATAAATTAATCTTGGATCAAATGGCTTTGGTATAATATAATCTTTTCCAAAAGAAAGACTTATTTCATCATACACTATATTCACTTGCTCTGGCACTGATTTTTTAGCTAAATCTGCTAATGCATGTACAGCCGCCATTTTCATTTCTTCATTAATTTTTGATGCTCTTACATCCAATGCACCTCTAAAAATAAAAGGAAACCCTAAAACATTGTTAACCTGATTAGGATGATCAGATCTTCCTGTTGCCATAATAATATCTTCTCTTGTAGCAACTGCCACATCATAAGAAATTTCAGGATCAGGATTTGCCATAGCAAACACAATAGGATTTTTTGCCATTGATAATAACATCTCTGGTGTAACTACATTACCTTTAGATAACCCTATAAAAACATCTGCATTATGCATTGCTTCTTCTAAAGTGTTTACATCCTTATGTGTTGCAAATTCTGCTTTTTGTGAAGTAAGATTATCTCTATCATTTCTTATTACACCTTTACTATCACACATAATAACATTTTCCCTTTTAGCTCCTAGAGCTAAATATAAACGAGTACATGATATCGCAGCTGCTCCTGCTCCATTTACTACAATTAGAACTTTAGAAATATCTTTACCATTAATTTCTAAAGCATTTTTTAATGCCGCTGCAGAAATAATAGCTGTACCATGCTGATCATCGTGCATTACAGGAATATCTAATTCTTCTTTTAACCTTCTTTCTATCTCAAAAGCTTCAGGTGCCTTAATATCTTCAAGGTTTATACCTCCAAAAGTAGGTGCAATTGCTTTTACAGTTTCTACAAATTTATTTACATCAGTTGCATCAACTTCAATATCGAATACATCAATATCTGCAAATATTTTAAATAGTAATCCTTTTCCTTCCATCACAGGCTTTGATGCCTCAGGACCAATATCTCCTAAACCTAAAACCGCCGTTCCGTTTGATATTACTGCTACTAAATTACCTTTAGCAGTATATCTATATACATTGTCTTTATCTTTTGCTATTTCTAAACAAGGCTCAGCAACTCCTGGGGAATATGCCAAAGACAAATCGTGTTGAGTTGCATACTTTTTAGTAGGAACTACAGAGATTTTTCCTGGCTTTGGTTTTGCATGATATAATAAAGCTTCTCGTCGTTTTCTAGATTCGCTCATAATAATGTTGTTTGTATTAACTGACAAATATACATTTTGTTCTGTTGTAAAAACAATTTAGAAACTGATAAAAATCATATTTAATTATCCTTTATTAATAGATTTTTGCGGCAACCAAAATAAAAAAACTAAATTATGGAAACTCCCCCAAAACAAATTATTAACGAAGAGGTAAAATGGGACAAGACCCAAACAATTGTAAGTAAAACGGATTTACACGGAACGATTTTATATGCTAATGATATTTTTACACAAGCTTGTGAGTATAGTGCCATTGAATTAATTGGCGAACCTCATAACATAATTAGACACCCAGATATGCCTAAAGTAGCATTTAAAGTCTTATGGGAAGCTTTAAAAAAAGGTGAAAACTTTCATGCCATCGTTAAAAACTTAACTAGAACTGGAAGATATTATTGGGTTATTACTGATTTTACAGTTGATAAAAATGAACAAGGTGAAGTTACTGGTTATACAGGACGAAGAAAAGCTGTTCCAGAAGGTGTTATTAAAAAAATTGAGCCACTATATAAAACATTACTTGATATTGAAAAATTAAAAGGCGAAAAGGTCAGTGAATTATATTTTGAAGGTTATTTAAAAGAAGAAATAGGCAAGAACTATAACGAGTTTGTTGTTGATTTATTTAAAGAGGAAAGTAAAAAAGAACAGTACGATACTCCAGCTAATAAAGATAAAATTAAAAAAGGCTTAAATTGGTTTTTCTTTGGTGATTTCCTTTAGCAAACCACCCCTATTTTAAAAATAAAAAACAGTAACTTTTATTTAAAATTAAGGTTACTGTTTTATTTGTTTTAATTATTTTTGTTTAGACTAAATAAAGTATTAAATGACAAAGATATCCCCCAAACCAATCAAGATTATAAACGAAGAAGTAAAATGGGATAAAACCCAGACAATCATAAGCAAAACGGACATTCATGGTACAATTTTATACATGAATGATGCTTTTGAAGAAGCTTCTGAATACAATAAAATTGAATTAATTGGTGAGCCCCATAATATTATTCGTCATCCTGATATGCCTAAAGTGGCATTTAAAGTTTTATGGAACGCTTTAAAAAAAGGTGAAAATTTCCATGCTATTGTTAAAAACTTAACAAGAACCGGTAGATACTATTGGGTGATTACCGATTTTACAGTTGATAAAAATGAGCAAGGTGAAATTACTGGTTATACCGGACGAAGAAAAGCTGTACCAAATGGTGTTATTGAAAAAATTGAGCCTTTATATAAAACACTTCTAGAAATAGAAAAAATAAAAGGAGAAAAAGCAAGTGAGTTATACTTTGATGCTTTTTTAAAAGAGGAAACTAAAAAAACTTACGATGAATTTGTTATCGATTTATTTCAAAGTGAAATAAGAGACACCAAAATCCTAGAAAAAGACAACAAAGAAAACAAAATTAAAAAAAGCCTTAATTGGTTTTTCTTTGGTGATTTTTTATAGAAAAGAATAAAACTATTTAAATATTAGTTTGCTAAAAACAAAAAGCCGTTTCTATCTAAACGGCTTTTTTATAAATCTATAACCAAGCTTACTTACTTTATTTTTCAAATAAACACGAACAAAAACTTAACAATTTGATAATAATTACTTAGTCTATTTTATTCATGACATTTAACTTTTGTATTCAAATCAATTTTTACTATGCTTGGGTTTTTATTTGCTATTTTTAATTTAAATGGTTCACTGTAACGTCTAATGACTTTGTCATTTCTATACATAATGTATAAAATTATGTAGCCTTATTTCAGGACGGGTCATTGTAAATACTAACGGTAACGAATGTGTAAGTAATAGATAATAAGAAAAGGGATTTTGTATTTTAGCTAAACAAATAAGTTATATCTTAAAATTTAATTAAATACAAATAATCTTATTCACTTCACTGAAACAAGAAAATAATGAAAACTAAAAACAGCAAAAAAGACATCTATTTTATTCTTATGATTTGTATAGGATTAGCTTCATTTGGTTATTATCTTAGTTCAGAAGAAAAAAGACAATTAGAGAAAAGTCATTTATATACTATTGGTACTATTATTAAAAAATATAGAATACCAAAAAGAGGCTATCGTATAAGATATAGATACTCAATAAACGGTTCTTCTTATGAAGAAAACCAAGATTTAACAATAAAAGTAGACTTGGTCAAATTAGGGGATAAATTTAAAGTTAAATATTCTGACGAAGACCACTCTGTAAGTGAATTGATTTTTGAAAAAAGAATAAACAATTAGTAATGAAAAAAAACAACTTAATTTTTCTTTTAGTAAGTATTTTAATTATGATTTTTTTCTCAGTTTATAATAGTAATATAAGTCTTTCAAAAAATAAGAAAATAGAAATTATAGGAGTAATTAATGATATAATCTATGATTCAAAAAAAATCCCATCAATTTTTGTTAAAGGTGAGAAGTATTATCTAGCAAGGTTTAATATAAGAAAAAGACATGATTTACAAATAGGTGATTCAATTTTCAAAAAAAAGAATAGTAAAATATTAGAATTACATTCAAAAAGTAGTAATGGATATATCAATACTGAAAATTTTGAATTAAAAAAATAAATAAATTCCCTATTTATTTAATCACCCTTCAAAAAAGAAATAGTACGTTGCAAACCAATAAATTTGGTTCGTTTTACTGCCGATTTTTTAAATACTTTACTAAATGTTTCTTGCGTTAACTCTTGCCAATCTCGCTTAGTTATTTCTAATAAATTTTCTTGAGATGAAAACAAAGGTTCAGCATGTGGTTTAGAAAAACGATTCCATGGGCAAACATCCTGACAAATATCACATCCAAACATCCAGTTTTCCATTTTTTCTTTGAAAGTTGAAGGAATGGAATCTTTAAGTTCAATTGTTAAATATGAAATACACTTACTACCATCAACCGTATTATTTGGTAAAATAGCTTCTGTTGGGCATGCATCAATACAACGAGTACATGATCCACAATGATCAGTAGTAAATGGATGATCATACACCAATTCTAAATCAATAATTAATTCGGCTAAAAAGAAAAAAGACCCTTGCTGTTTCTGTATTAATAATGAATGCTTCCCATTCCAACCCAAACCTGCTTTTTCTGCCCAAGCACGTTCTAAAACAGGAGCAGAATCTACAAAACAACGCCCAGACACCTCCCCTATTTCATCATGTATAAGCTGTAATAATGCTTTTAACTTACCTTTTATAATTTGATGATAATCTTGCCCATAAGCATATTTAGAAATCTTATAGCTATCTTTTGATTGAACTTCCTCCGGAAAGTAATTATACGTTAATGATATTACAGATTTTGCGCCCTCTACTAACAATGTTGGATCTAATCGCTTATCAAAATGGTTTTCCATGTACTTCATTTCACCATGAAAGTCATTTTTTAACCACGCTTCTAAACGAGGTGCTTCTTTTTCTAAAAACTCAGCTTTTGCAATACCACATTCTAAAAACCCTAATTTCTTAGCTTGGGCTTTTATAAAATTAGAATATTGCTCTTTTTTACTCATTTATAGTTCGTTTTCAAAAGCAAAATTACCAAAACTTTTATTTTTATAGTTTTCTTAGCGATATGTTAACAAATAAATACTGAACTTTGCCCGTTAGTAATATATACTTTAAAATATTTCCTCTATGAAAAAAGTTTATAAAATATTGATTGGCTTTGTTTTAGTCATTTTCATTTTATTAGTAAGCATTCCTTTATTATTTCAAGATAAGATTCTTGGTTTGGTTAAAGAAACTGTAAACAACAACGTAAATGCTAAGGTTGATTTTTCTGATGGTAACTTAAGTTTACTAAGGAATTTCCCAAATGCATCTGTTACACTTTCTAATGTTTCAGTAATAAATCATAAGCCTTTTGATGGAGATACTTTACTGTATGCGAAAGACGTTGTTTTAAAACTAAAACTTACTGAACTTTTTAAAGCTTCTTCTGACCAATTAAACATAAAATCTTTTACTATTGACAATGCTTTGGTAAGCGTAATGGTTAATGAAAAAGGAAAAGCAAATTATGATATTGCTAAACCTTCTACTGAAGTTACAGTTAACGAAGAAGCTTCAAAAGAAAGTGAACCGTCTACTTTTGGATTATCAATTGACGGTTATAGTATTAGTAACACCACTATTAAATACAACGATAAAAAAGGAAAAATGTCTCTTTTATTGAACGACTTTAATCATAGTGGTTATGGTGATTTTTCTCAATCAAACTCAGAATTAACTACCAAAACAACATCTACCATTTCATTTGGAATGGACAATGTTTACTATGCCAAAAATCAAAAGATATCTTTAGATGCTATTCTTGGAATGGATTTAGTAAATAAGAAGTTTTCATTTTTAAAAAATGAAGCTAAGCTGAATAACCTAGCTCTTGTTTTTAATGGTTTTGTTCAAATAAATGAGAATAACCAAGAAGTACATATTGATTTTAAAACTCCATCATCTGACTTTAAAAATTTTTTAGGCTTAATTCCAGAGGTTTATGCTAAAAACATCGCTGATGTTAAAACCACAGGAAACTTTAGTGTAGCCGGAAAAGTATTTGGAACCATTGATGAAAAGAACATTCCAAAACTGGATATAGCTGTAAATGCTAAAAACGCCTCTTTTAAATACCCTGACTTACCTAAAAGTGTTCGCAACATAAATATCAACGCTCAATTAAAAAACACTACTGGGAAGGTTAAAAACACCTTTATAACCATTGATAATCTTTCTTTTAAAATTGATGAAGATGTTTTTTCTGGAAAAGGAAGTTTATACAACTTAACTACAAATCCGTTAGTAAAAGCAAATTTAAACGGAACTTTAAATTTAGCCAATATTAACAAAGCCTACCCTGTAGATTTAAAAAATGAACTAAGTGGTAAATTAAAAGCAAATTTGCGCACTAGCTTTGATGTTGATGCTATTAAAAAGAACATTGTTAGGCGTATTAAAAATGATGGTACTATTGAGGTAAGCGATTTTGTTTTTTCTTCAAAAGATATTGTAAACCCTCTTAAAATAAAGAACACCAAAATTAATTTTGATCCTAAAGTTATTTCACTAACAAAGTTTGATGCTAAAACTGGAAAGAGTGACATGAATGCTACTGGAAAAATTAATAACCTTCTTGGGTTTTTATTGTCAAACAAAAAACTACAAGGTACTTTTAATGTGAAATCTAACAATTTTTATGTGAGTGATTTCATGCAAAAAAACACAGATACTCCTACCAACGATGATACTTCAAAAGAAGAATCGGAAACTAAAGAGATTTCAACAGAAGAATCACTAAAAATTCCAGCTTTCTTAGATTGTAAAGTTTTAGCAGATGCTAAAACTGTTCATTATGACAACTTAACTTTAAAAAATGTAAAAGGAACTTTATGGTTAAAGGATGAAAAAGCTATTTTACAAAATGTAAATGCAGGAATTTTTAACGGACAAATAGCATTAAATGGGGAAGTAAATACCCAGAAGAAGCAGCCTACTTTTGCTATGAAATTAGGAGTTAAATCATTTGATATTTCTCAATCTTTTACTCGTATGGATTTATTAAAATCATTAAGCCCAATTGCTGGTGCTATGAATGGAAAATTAAATTCAGACATTAATTTAAGCGGTAGTTTGAATAAAGATTTCACCCCAAACTTAACTTCAGTTTCTGGAAAAGCTTTAGCTCAACTTTTAACTACTAAAATTAACCCTGAAAATTCAAAAGCTTTAAGCTTATTAGATAATAAATTATCATTTATAGATTTAACAAAACTAGATTTATCAGACATAAAAACACATTTATCGTTTAAACAAGGAAAAGTAGCAGTAGCTCCTTTTAAATTAAAATATAAAGATATTGGCATTAATATAGGAGGAAGTCATGGTTTTGATCAGAGTATGAATTATAACGTTACTTTAGATGTTCCTGCTAAATACTTAGGAAGTGAGGTATCTGGCTTATTATCAAAACTAAGCGCTAAAGATCAAAACATAACGGTACCAGTTACTGCAACGATTACAGGAAACATGACATCTCCAAGTGTTACTACTGATTTATCTTCTTCTGTTTCAAAATTAAGTCAGAAATTAATTCAACAACAAAAAGACAATTTAGTTAAAAACACGTTAGGAAATTTACTAGGAAAATCTAAAAAGGATACAACTAAAACCTCAACAAGTACCAAAGATGCAACCGTTAATAAAGTAAAAGATGTTTTAGGAGGTTTATTTGGTAAAAAGAAGAAAGAAAAGAAAAAGAAATAACTATCTGCTTCTTTTAGCAATAATACACATAAGGTTTCCTAAATTGATTAGGAAACCTTTTTTATTTATCAATACCTATGCTGAACTTTTTATACCTTAAACTTTTTAGCTAAAAAAATTATTCAGGCAACCATTTATAAAAAACGTGTGTCTATGTTTTTAAGATTTCTTTGTAACATCTTTAACATTTTGTAGTCATATTACTGATTTTATATCTGTTAAGTTTGTTACCAAACTAATATTAAACCAAAACTATGAAGAAAATAACTACATTTATTTTTTTACTTTCCTCTATTATTAGCTTTTCTCAAATGAAAGGTAAAATTACTGACACTAAAGGAAAATCACTCCCTTTTGTTAGTGTTTATTTAGAAAACAGCATCACTGGAACTACTTCAAACAACAATGGTGATTATAATTTAAACATTGAAAAAACAGGAAACTATACTATTATTTTTCAATTTTTAGGATATAAAACAGCTAAAAAAAATGTAACAATTAACAAGTTACCTTTTATTCTTAACGTTTCACTTCAGGAAGAACAAGTTTCTTTAGATGAAGTTCAAATTAATTCAAAAGAAAACCCAGCAAATGCAATTATTAGAAATACCATTGCAAATAAAAACAAGAATACAAATAAGCTAGGTAAATACACTTCAGACTTTTATTCTCGTGGAATGTTTAAAATTAAAAACGCTCCTAAAAAAATTCTAGGTCAAGAAGTTGGTGATTTAGGCGGAGGGTTAGATTCTACCCGTAGTGGTATTATGTACCTTTCAGAAACTATTTCAAAAATAACATATCAAAAAAAACCAAAGAAATTTAAAGAACACATCGTTGCTTCTAAAGTTTCTGGTCAAGATAACGGTATAAGCTTTAACCAAGCAGATGAAGTAAACTTCGATTTTTATGAAAACTCATTTGATTTAGCTGGAAAACAAATGGTTTCTCCAATAGCAGATGGTGCTTTTGGATATTACAAATATAAATTAACTGGTGTTTTTTACAATAAAAATGGTAAGCTCGTTAACAAAATTGAATTACTTCCAAAAAGAAAAAACGATCCTGTTTTTAATGGTTTTATATACATTGTAGAAGACGATTGGTCAATATATGGTGCCGATGTTAATGTTTCTGGTTCTCAAGTAGGTGTACCCATGGTTAAAAGTTTACATATTAAACAAAACTACAATTATGTACCTGCTATAAAAGCCTGGACTTTGGTTACACAAACTATAGATTTTAATGCTGGTATGTTTGGTATTAACTTTAATGGTCGTTTTTCAGCGGCATACTCAAACTACAATTTCACACCAAACTTTACTGAGAATACATTTACAAATGAAGTATTATCTTTTGCCGAAAATGCAACTAAAAAAGATACCACCTACTGGAATACTATAAGACCTGTTGCCTTAACTAATGAAGAAGTTTCTGATTACAAGTTAAAAGATAGTATTAAAGTAATACGAAAATCTAAAAAATACTTAGACTCTATTGATCGTAAAAGAAACAAATTCAAACCTCTTAACATTCTTACAGGGTATAGCTATGATAACTCATATAAGAAATGGTCTGTTAATTTTTCTTCACCTATAGAAAACTTAAATTTTAATACTGTTCAAGGATGGAACTCAGGTTTAAGTTTGAACTTTAATAAACGCTTAAACAAAACAGGAAAAGGGTTTAGCACAGGTGTTGCTGTTAATTATGGACTATCTGATAAAAAAGCTAGGCCAACAGGATATTTCTCATATAAATGGAACAATACTTCTCGACCTATTTTAAATATTTCTGGAGGAATAACTACAAGTCAATTTGATGCTAAAAATCCAATTTCTAAATTTTGGAACACCATAAGTTCTACCATGTTTGAAAGAAACTACATGAAAATTTATGAAAAATCTTTTGCAAAAGTATCTTTTTCTCAAGAAGTGATTAATGGATTACGTTTATATTCAAGCATAGAATTTGCTGACAGAAAGCCTTTATTCAATACAACAGACTATGTAATGTTTCCAAAAAAAGACATAGCATACACTTCTAATAACCCTATTCAGCCCTCAAACTTTAATAGTTCTTTTACACCTCATCAAATGTGGTCATTTAATCTAGGGGCATCAATACAATTTGGTCAAAAGTACTGGTCGTATCCAAATAGAAAAATAAACATTGGTAACAAAAAATACCCTTCATTATACATTGGATATAAAAAGAACTTTGGTTCTGGAAATAGTAACTGGAATTCAGATGTTATTTATTCACAATTATATCAAAACATTGGACTTGGAAATTGGGGAAGATTTAAATATAAAATTAAGGGAGGACTATTTTTAGACAAAAAAGATATACCTTTTATGGATTATGCCCACTTTAATGGAAATCGCCTATTAATAGCTCCGAATAGTAATTATTTAAACGGCTTTTTAGCGTTACCTTATTACCAATTAAGCACAAATGATAAACATGGTGAACTACATGCTGAACAAAACTTTAAAGGCGCACTATTAAGTAAAGTACCACTTTTAAATCAATTAAACTTTCATTTAGTAGCAGGAGCTAAAGGTTTATTTACTGGTGGAAACAAGCCGTATTCAGAATTCTCATTAGGGTTAGATAATATTGGCTTCGGAAAATGGCGCTTTCTTCGTGTAGATTTTGTACGTTCTAACTTTAATGGGCAAAAAGAAAATAGAGTTCTTTTTGGAATTAAATTATAACTTATATCCTATACCAAATAATATAATTCTAGGCATTATATATGTTCTAGTATCAAGAAATTAGATAGTCTGAAAAACTATTGCTCTGTTTAAATGTTTCATCTGTTAAATTTTGAGCAGTAATTTTAAAATTCCAAGGGCTATCTTCTTTTTGATAAAATAAAGATGCATTTGTTATACTATACCTATTACTTTGGTCTTCTGTTTGATTTTTATAATTGTAATAACTATAATCAAAAGTCAACTTAAAAACTAGTCCTTATAATTTAAAAAAGCGAATAAATAATTTATTCGCTTTTAATATTTTATAAAACAGAAAACAACTTATTCTTTTTTTTCTTCCTCATCCTCACTAACGATCCCTAAGCGTTTAGCTCTTTGTTCCCAGTTTTTTCTAGCAAAACTTTGTAAATCTGCAACATTATCACTCTCATCCATAATTTCAAATCCTAGCAAGGTTTCAATTACATCTTCTTGAGTAACTAATCCGCTTACTGTTCCAAATTCATCAACAACCAACGCTAAATGTTCTCTTTGTTCAATTAATTTATCAAATAAGTTAGGAATAGAAAGCTCTCTATCTGCAATAATAATATCTCTTTTAATACTTTTTAAAGGCTCATTTCCTTTATTATTAATTAGAGAAAGTAACAATTGATCTTTTAAAAAATACCCAGTAATAGTATCTGGATTTTCAGAATAAACTGGTATTCTAGAAAAACGTAATGCTTTATGTTCGTCAAAAAACGACTGTATTGTTTGATTTTCATCAGCTGATTTTAAAACTGTACGTGGTGTCATGATATGTTTTGCTTGTACTTCTTTAAATCCTAACATATTACGTATCACATTACTTTCATTTTCATGAAAAACACCTTCTTGTTCAGCTATATCAGTCATAGCAGTAAAATCTTCTCTACTTAAAACACTTTCACCATGAGCTCCTTTACCAAACATTTTTGTAAATAACTGTAAAACCCAAATAAGTCCTGTATACTTACATACAAATATTAATATATTTAAAGCCTTAGTAGAAAAACCTGCTAAAGACTTCCAATAAGTAGCTCCAATAGTTTTAGGTATAATTTCTGAGGCAACAAGTATTAATATTGTCATTATTGCAGATACAATAAAAACTCCATTTCCATCGTCACTAAAAGCTTTTTTTGCCTCAGCACCAACCATAATAGCACCTACAGTATGGGCAATAGTGTTTACAGTTAAAATTGCTATTAATGGCTTATCTACATCCTTTTTCAAAGTTTCTAAACCTTTCGCAAACGCTTTTCCTTCTTTCTTTTTTACATTAACAAAAGTTGGTGTTACACTTAACAGAACAGCTTCTAAAATTGAACATAGAAATGAAAAGAGAATAGATAAAGTTGCGTAGATTATTAATAAAGTCATGTTTTTAATTTTTTTGCTAAATTAAATAAAAAAAGACTGTCCTTTATAGACAGTCTTCATTCAAATAATTATATGCTATTTTTAGTTTTTCTCTAAGGCTCCTTTTAAAACTTCGTAAGCCTCATTTGCCTTAGACATTTTTGCATACTGTAAAGCAGTATATCCTTTATTTGATTTTGTTTTTAACTTAGCTCCGTTACTTATTAAAAGCTTAAGTATTTTTACTTTATTATACCTGGCTGCAAACATTACAGGAGTTAGTCCCATAGACTTTCTATTGATGTTTGTTCCATTATTTATAAAAGCTTTTACACTTTCATAATTTCCTTGTTTTATCATTTCGCAAAACGTACTAAGTTTTACATATTCAACAGAAGTTTTTATAGGTGCTTCTATTGTGTTAGATGCTTTAATTGTGTTAGCAGATACAAGAACGATTAATGCTGTAAATAATAATTTTTTCATGAGATTGATTGTTAAGTTATGTTTCCTATAAGACTATGTTTTTATAAAAGTGTTTCATTAATTTATACACCTTAACATTTATTTAGCAGTAAGTCTTAAAATTTCGTGAAAAACAAAATTTTATTTTTCAATTAATTTTTAATAATTTAACAATCAATAATTTAAACCATAAATTAATGAGTAAAAAATCAATTTATTTATTAGGTATTCTGCTAACCATTATTATTGGATCAATTTTATATTGGTATATGTGTTGTACTGTTTGCTATGCTGAAAGTTGCGATAGTTCTAAACAAAAAAACCAAAAAACAAGTAATGAAGAAGTAAGTAAACCTAAAACTAAGCACCCAACTTCACTACCTTTTAGTATTAAAGATACTCGTGGGAATTTAGCCTATGAAATCAATGAAAATTTCAATTTTAACACCTCCGGTTTTTCCATTCGTGACTCTGTATCTACTTCATTAAATAATGGGATTTCAATGATTAGAGAATATTTAAACTCAGATGAAAACAAACGCCTTAATATTACGGGGTATTATATGAATGATGAAAACAACAACTCAGCATTTCCTAACTTAGGGTTAGCTCGAGCTAACTCTGTTAAAAATTATATGGTTTCTCAAAATATTTCGTCAAAACTAATTAATACCTACGGAGAGTTAAATAATGATTTAGTCGCTAATAAAAACAACATTTTATATGGCCCTTTAAAGTTTGATATTTTTACAAGAACTGATGAGGCTTTAAAAAGTGATGAAACTCTAAAAAAAGCTTGTGAAACTATTAAAGAAAGCCCATTGTTTATATACTTTAAAACAGGGCAAGCAAGTATTAATTTAACTCCAGAACAGCGTCAAAAATTTGCTGATATCTCAAAATGTGTAGATAAATTAGGTGTCATAATTCAAGTTACTGGCCATACAGATAATACAGGAAATAAAGATGGGAACATGAAGTTAGGTTTGGATAGAGCTAACTTTATAAAAACATATTTAATTAAAAATGGGATTTTATCTCAAAATATAACTGTTGCTTCTGAAGGTCAAAATACTCCTATTTCAGATAACACAACTGAAGAAGGTAGAGCAAAAAACAGAAGAATTGAAATAACTATTAATTAAAATAATCATAAAAAATTAAAAACATGACTTTATTAGCAATCCATATACCATGTTGGTTAATTCCATTATTAGTTGGTGCCATTTGTGCTTTTCTAGGATATTTATTAGGTACTAGTAAAAATAACAACAACGATACCCTTAATGATAAAATTGCAAGATTAGAGGCTGACTTAGCTGCTTGTTCAAAAGCAAAATCTACATTACAAGCAGATTTAGATCTTTGTACTAAAAACGCTAAAAATTTAGAAACTAGTTTAGAAACTGCTAAAACAAATATTGCTTCTTCACTTACAAGTAACGCAAACAATAATATACCTTTTAATGCTACTGATGCAAAAGCTGCTTTTGGTAAAAAAATAAAACAAGATGATTTAAAAGTGGTTGAAGGAATAGGTCCCAAAATTGAAGGTCTTTTTCATAATTTCGGAATTAAAACATGGAAGTCCTTAGGGGAAACTTCAATAGAAAAATGTCAAGAAGTACTAAAGAGTGGAGGAGATAGATATAAAATACACAAACCTGGAACTTGGCCTAAACAAGCTCAACTTGCTTATGAAGGTAAATGGAAAGAACTAAAAGACTGGCAAGACAAACTTGATGGTGGTAAATAATAAAAATACGTTCTATTAAAACAATAAAACCTTGATTAATTCGAGGTTTTTCTTTTTTTGTTTATTAATTAACAAAAAGAATTATTTTGTTTGAATTCGATAATTATTGATATAAAAATATTTTTAAGGAGGTTTTTAGATGTTTTTTTGCTTTTTTAGCACTACAAACACCTTTTTATTAAAAATTATGAAACCTTCAATTAAATTCCCTTTTCTTTTAAGCTTATTTCTTTTAGGAATAAGTTGTCAAAAAAAATCAACAGATAATATTGTTGAGAGTAAATCAAATATAGATTTTACAAAATATGTGAATCCTACTATAGGAACCAGTAAAATGGGACATGTATTTCCTGGAGCAACTGCTCCTTTTGGAATGGTTCAACTAAGCCCTCAAACTAACTTTGAAGTAATGTTCAATAAAGATGGTTCATACAATAAAGAAACGTATGAATATTGTGCAGGATATCAATATAAAGATTCAACCATTATTGGTTTTGCTCACACTAACTTTAGTGGAACAGGTCATGCAGATTTGGGTGATTTTTTAGTAATGCCTACTACAGGTAGTTTAGTACTAGATCCTTTAAAAAAGGCAGACAATTCTAAAGGTTTTTATTCTACATTTTCTCACACTAAAGAAAAAGCATCACCTGGTTACTATAGTGTAAATCTGGATAGCTATGGCATAAAAGCTGAATTAACAGCTAGCGAACGTGTTGGTTTTCATCAATATACTTTTCCAAAATCAGAAGATTCACATATTATTTTAGATTTAGTTTATAATGTATATCATCACAATAATAAAAATGTATGGACATTTATTCGTGTAGAAAATGATACGTTAGTAACTGGATACAGGCAAACTAAAGGATGGGCAAGAACTAAAAAAGTTTTCTTTGCTATGCAGTTTTCTAAGCCATTTAAAAGTTATGGTCATAAGAAATACAATAAAGAAACTTATGATGGCTTTTATAGAAGGTTTAAACAAAATAAAAACTTTCCTGAAATGGCCGGAAAAGATATTAGAGCCTATTTTAATTTCAATACTGAAGAGGGTGAAAAAATAAATATAAAGTTTGCTTTGTCTCCAGTAAGTACTAATGGAGCTTTAAATAATTTAAAAACTGAAATACCACATTGGGATTTTAACAAAGTCAGAGAAAAAACTAAAGCTAATTGGAACAAAGAACTACAAAAAATTGAAGTAGAAACATTAACCGAAAATGATAAAACTACATTTTATACTGCTTTATATCATACCAACTTGTCACCTATTTTATATGAAGATGTAGACGGAAAATATCGTGGATTAGATCAAAACATTTATACTTCTGATGGTTTTACCAATTACACTATTTTTTCTCTTTGGGATACTTATAGGGCATTACATCCTTTATACAACATTACACAACCTAAGAGAAATAACGACATGATAAAATCAATGCTAGCCCATCATGATCAAAGTGTACATAAAATGCTACCTATTTGGAGCCATTATGCTAATGAAAATTGGTGTATGATTGGATATCATGCTACTTCAGTAATTGCAGATGCTATGGTTAAAAACGTAGGGGATTTTAACAAAAATCATGCTTTAAAAGCTTCAACTAATACGGCAACTGTAAAATATTTTGACGGCATTGGTGAATACATGAAATACAAATATGTTCCAGATGACAAAAGCCATTCTTCAGTCTCAAAAACATTAGAGTATGCTTATAATGATTGGTGTATTGCTCAAGTAGCTAAAAAAACTGGAGATATTAGTATTGAAAAAGAATACTTATCAAGATCAGAGTACTATAAAAATGTGTATGATTCTTCCATTGGTTTTATGAGACCAAGATTAACTAATGGTTCTTTTAGAGAAAATTTTGATCCAATGGACACTCATGGACAAGGATTTATTGAAGGAAACGCGTGGAACTATGGCTTATATGTACCACAAAATATAGATGAAATGATTAAAATGATGGGAGGAAAAGAAAAGTTTAGTAAACAATTAGATGAATTATTTACCACAGAAATTGATGATAAATACATAGCTAATCATGAAGACATAACTCGTGATGGAATTATAGGTAATTATGTACATGGTAATGAACCTGGGCATCATATTCCATACTTATATAATTGGACAGGGCATCCAGAAAAAACTCAAAAACGTGTTCGTATGATTATGGACAGTATGTATGCGTCCTCTGTAGAAGGGTTATGTGGGAATGATGATGCGGGTCAAATGAGTGCTTGGTATATATTTAGTAGCCTAGGGTTTTACCCCGTAACTCCTGGATCTCCTTATTATGCCATTGGTAGCCCTAACATTAAGAACGCTACAATTCATTTAGAAAATGGAAAAACATTAAAAATCACAGTAAAAAACCAAAGTAAAGAAAATGTATTTGTAAAAAATGTTTTGGTTAATGGTAAAAAACTAGAATCCTTTTTGCTTTCGCATCATGATATAACTAATGGTGGTGAAATAATTTTTGAAATGAGTAACCAACCTAATAACTAGTTTTTCAAAAAAGGCGTTGGTAAATAAACACTAACGTCTTTTTAACTATACTTTACTTTACGTAATACACGTAATGCTTCTTTATACTTTACATAAGTTGTTTTATCCTCCAAATCTCGAATATAGTTTTTTGCTTTCTTTAATTGTTTTGATGCCTCTAAAAAACCATTCAAATAACAAATTAAATAAGTTGTAGGAAGCTTTAAAACATCTACCTGCTCAGTTAAAGTTAAAGAAATTTCTTTTTCAATTTTTGAAACTATACTATTATTAGTATTGTAAATATGGTGCAATATTTTTTTATCAAATTGAGGGGGTTCAAACAAAAACTCTGAAGCTATATCGTGTATTCCATTATCTTTAAAATGAATAATTGTTTTCTCTAATGGATATCTTTTTTCACTAGTATCTATACCTAACAAAATATATTCAGTTATAATAAACGAATTCTCATTGAAAGAAATTTGAACATCATCTAAATCAGAAAAGAATAATCGTACTTGTTCATTAACTAACTCTATGTCTACTCGTGAAAAATAAACCTCTTTATTTATTAAAGTTTCTTTTCCTGCCCAGCACAACACAAATTGCTCTTTAAACACCTTATATTGAGGATTGTATTCTTTTTTATGTTTTTTAAAAAAATCAAAAACCCCATTCAATGTTAACTCTATATTATTCCTAGCATTTTTTTCAATAGCCTCAACAATAGGTTGATTTGTATTTTTTACTTCAAAAAAACCTTCAACTGGTATTGAATTACTTCCTCTTCTATAAAAAACCGCTCCTTTTGGATACTTCCAAGCTGTTTTTTTTAACGATGACATTTCATTATTAGGGTATATAGTAACTAATCCTACTACTTTATAGCGAGGTAATCTAGGAAATGGTACATTTTCATACTCAATCTTAGGAGGATTATTTAAATATGCATTTACCAAATTTTGGATTTTGCTATCATCAAAAAAATCAACTCCAATAATTTTATTCTTCTCATCTTCTACCCCAATAACTATATATGAATTATTATCAGGATTAGAGTTAGACAGTGCACAAACATGCTTTATAAATTTAGCCTTTCCTTCTCTTGAATTTAATGACAACTGTTGCTTCTTATCATAAAAGCTATTTTCATCATTTTTAGAAAGTAAATTCTTAATTAAAAGCCGTTTGTTAATCACTTTTTATTAATTTTTATTTAAAACTGTAGCGCTTGCTTGCGCAGTAGGATACACTATTAAATCTTCAATATTTACATGATAAGGCCTTGTTATCACAAAATGAATAATATCAGCAATATCTTCTGCTTGTAATGCTTTATATCCCTGATAAACAGTTTTAGCTTTATTTGTATCTCCTTTAAATCGTACATCTGAAAACTCTGTTTCAACTAAACCTGGATGTATTGCACAAACACGAATATTATGTTTATTTAAATCTAAACGCATTCCTTTATTTAAAGCATTTACAGCAAACTTAGACGCACAATAAACGTTACCATTAGGATACACTTCTTTTCCTGCAATAGAGCCTATATTTACAATAAAACCATCATTTCTCTCAACCATTTGAGGAATTATTGATTTTGAAACATATAATAGTCCTTTTACATTACCATCAATCATAGCATCCCAATCATCAATACTTCCTTCTTGAATAGAACTTAATCCATGAGCGTTTCCTGCATTATTAATAAGAACATCTATTTTTTTAAAGTCATCTGGCAAACTATTGATTGCTTTTTCTACTTGATCTTTAAAACGAACATCAAATTGTAATGTATGTACTTTAGTATATTTTAAAAGCTCTTTTTCTAGAGTTTTTAACTTTTCAACACGCCTTCCGCAAATTACCAAGTTAATATTGTTTTTAGCAAAAAACATAGCTGTCGCTTTTCCTATTCCTGATGTAGCACCTGTTATAAAAGCAGTTTTTCTCATTTTAAGTGTAATTTCTATAAAGGTAATTTTTTTTATGTAAACAAGATGTTATAAAAAATAAAAAACCGCTCCTCTCGGAGCGGTTTATTTCAATTGGTTATTAAAAATAACCAACCAAAAATCAACTAACCAAACTTTATTTTAAAACCTTTCTTTGAACGGTTTGTCTCTTTATCTTAGTACGTTTTCTTCCACTGTTCCTTACAGCTTGTTTCGCACCTCTTTTTTTATCTCCTTTTAAATATTGTACAAATCCTCTTCCAGAAAATGTATACGTTGTTTCAGATCGTAAATGGTATAATGATACCGTTTCATCATTTATAACGCTTAATTCGAATTTCTCAGTATCTCCACTATCATAATTAAGTGTTAAAACTTTTAGATCATTATATCCTCTAACATCAGCTACTTCATAGCCTCCAATGAAATCCCACTTTATATTATCAATATTTGTGCCAAACACATCATGAGATGAATAAAAAGTCACGTCATTTTCTGGTGTGAACTGTAAAAAATGCTCTTTATCAAACACATTTGAGGTTCCTCCTTTAGCATCAGTTCTTTCCCAAGCTATGTATTCTTGTAAAAAATATTCTATATTCTCGTAAAACAATTTATCATAATCAAAGTTATTAACCTGGTATCCAACTAAATAATAACTAACATTTTGAGATAAATAATCAATTCTTATTTCATTATCAGATAATTGAACTACTTCAAAATCATAATTTCCATCTAAACTATGACTAGTTTCAAGAACATTATTAAAAACACCATATCGTCCAACAGAGATCCCAAGACCATTTCCTGTTTTTCCTATATCTACTATATTATTATTTGCATACATTCTACCACTTAAAAATGATACCGTAAAAGCTTTGGATATAAAAGGAACACCTCCTGAACCTTGAGTTTTATGATAATCTATATACCATAAATCGTAACTAGAAATAAGTTCATTTAATGAAACAGCATCATCTATAAATTCATCATTTGTAACAACACAAGAGGTTAATGTAGTTCCTGTTATTATTAATAGTAAAAGTAATTTTATACGTTTCATAAGCACTAATTATTATGGTTATGCTTAAACATTTTCAAATTTTGTGCCAAAAACAATTTTGCTTACAAGATCATAATTTCATATAACCAAATTCAAACAAAAAAAGACTGCCTAAAAAGACAGTCTTTATATAAAATATTTTTATTATTATCTTAGAAATTATAGTTTACTCCTAAACCAAAAATTTCTCTTGTTTGAAAACCTTCATACGCATTATCATCATAAATTGCTTGTAGTGCTAAATTAGCTGATAAGTATTTATTAATTTTCATAACAACATTAACTGTATAATCAATATCTACATTTTGAGCTTCATCTAAATAATTACTATATAAATTTAAGATATTTTCAACAGATACATTTTCCATAATATTTATTTTATAATACCCATTTATTGCAGCTCCAAGTTCATATCTAGTAGTTTCGCCTGGTTTAACACCAAAATAACTTGCTCCAGCAGGTAAACCAGCAGTAAATTGATTATCAACAATAATTAATTTTGAAGTTGCTGGTGCAAAATTAACTTTTAAATTTTCCGATTTTTTCCATAACATACCTGGACCAAACTGAAAGTAAGCAGGAGAGAAAAAATGAGATTGTTGAACACCTTCATTATATGTTGAAGACATTTGTGTTTTAAAATTAAAAAAAGCAGAATAATACCAATTTCCAGAAGCTTTTTTACCTGCTAAAGAGTTAAACTCAAAACGATCATCTGTTTTTTTAGCACCTTCATTTTTTATTTTTGTTAAACCATAAGAAGCAATAATTTTATTATCCCAAGTCCAATCTCCTTTAGCATAATTGAAATCGTAATTTATCCCTAATGTTCCTGAAATATTATTAACACCTCCAGCTAACCAATTATTAAATGCAGATTGATTGAATAAAAAAGAAATGTTTCCTCCTCTTTTCCATCCTTCTTTTGGCTCTTCTTTTTTTTCTTGGGCGTTAACTACTAACGTTCCAAATAACATTGCGATAGCTACTATTTTTTTCATCATTTTAAAATAATTTAAATTTTAGGGGCGCAAAAGTACGCCTTTACTTTTGTTTAAGACAACCTAATTTTTACAAAAGTCACCTTTTATGGAAAATATAATTTAGCCCTAAACCAAATACCTGTTTGAACTGTATTTTACTAGAGGCATTATCATCTATGATGGCATGAAAACCTAAATTCATAGAAAGATACTCATTTATCTTGATAAAAAATCGCATTTGATAGTCAATATCAATATTTTGAGGGCTATTTAAATAATCAGAATACACAGTTAAAATATTCTCCATTTGAACATCCTTCATAACATCAAACTTAAAATATGCAGACAAGTTAAACCCTAAACTAAAACTTGAATTATCACCTTGAGCCACACCATATTTTCCAGAAAACTCATCAGAAACAAATGTAAATCTTGCAGTAGCTGGCGCTATATTTATTCTTTGATTGTCAGATTTTTTCCACAACATACCAGGCCCAAAACTCCAATAAGCTGGTGATAAAAAATCTGAAATAGGTAACTTTGGTGTTTTTTTATAATCGTATCCTCGTGTATATTGAGTTCTAAAATTACTTAAAAAGGAAAAAAACCAATATTTATCTGCTTTTAACCCTAATAAAGAGTTGTATTCAAATCGGTCTCCTGTTTTTCTAACCCCTTGCCCATCTACATAACTTAACCCATAAATTGAAGTAATCTTATTATCCCAACGCCAATTATTTTTGTTGTAATTAAAATCATAATTTATGGCAATATTTCCAGCAATAGTATTACTACCACCAGCAACCCAATTAGAAAATGTAGATTGATTAAACAAAAAAACAAGCTTACCTGTAACTTCCCATTTTTTAGGGATACTGTCTTTTTTTTCTTGAGAAAAACTAATTAATGAACAACTAATTAATAGCGTAAAAAGAATTTTCTTCATTTTACAAATACTTTACAAATAAGATTAATTATTTTCTTTTAAATAAAGGTACTGTTGAACATGCTTCACCAAACATAATAGTTTTTGCTATAGGTTGAATTTTTTCAATTAGCAAAGTATATGCAGAAGGAGGTATAGGTTTATTAGCACATCCTTTAATTATTACAGGCTTATCTTTAAAACTATTAATATCAAGTTCATTAATTATTCCTTGGTATAAAACAGTTTCAAGTAGCTCTAAATTACCAATTACTACTTTTTTTGCATACAGTGACAATTCCGTAGTTAATAACAAGTATGCCCAAGAAGGTATTATAGCATCTGAGCTGCAAGTTAAAGCAACAAACGAATTTTCATATTGAGACCAATCATGATTTTTAACATCCTGTCTAAAGTCTTTTTCTTTTAAAATTAACTCTTGAAAAAGCCAATCTTTAATATCAAAAACTACTCTAGTACCATTTGGATAATAATCTTCTAAGTCAATAGTAATTAATTTACTACTTGCTACTCTATTTATAATTTCTTCAGCCATTTTTAAACTTATAAAAGACCTAACTCTAATTTTGCTTCTTCACTCATCATATCTTGCGTCCAAGTAGGGTCAAAAGTAATTTCTACTTCGCAATTATTAATCTCTTTTAATGTTTTCACTTTTTCTTCTACCTCTACTGGTAAAGTTTCAGCTACTGGACAATTAGGAGATGTTAAGGTCATTAAAATTTTCGCATCATTTTCCTCAGATATAAAAACATCATAAATCAATCCTAATTCATAAATATCTACAGGTATTTCTGGATCAAAAATTGTTTTTATAACACGTACTATTTTATCTCCTAAATCTTCTAAATTCTCTTCAGTCATAATTAATATTTTAATTTGTCAATTTAGTTTGCTGAGCTATCGCATACATTTTTATTTGCTTGACCATAGACACTAACCCATTTGCTCTTGTTGGACTTAAATGTTCTTTCAACCCAATTTCATCAATAAAACCAGTATCCGCTTCTAAAATAGCTTTAGGTGTTTGATTTGAAAAAACTCTTAACAATAAAGCCACTATACCTTTGGTTAAAATAGCATCACTATCGGCAGTAAATGTAACAATATCTCCTTCTAAATTAGAATGTAACCATACTTTAGATTGACATCCTTTTATTAAATTCTCATCTAATTTATAAGTATCATCTATTAAAGGTAATGATTTGCCTAATTCAATAATGTATTCATAACGTTCCATCCAGTCATCAAACATTAAGAACTCATCAATAATTTCTTCTTGTATTTCTTTGATAGTCATTTTTTAAAACTATTTTTGCACAGTCTAAGACTGGTTTTGTATTAAAAGTGCAAAATTACGACAAAAAAGGCATTTTTATGCTTATAAAAAATAAAGTGAACATAATTATTAATTTTTGTTAGGTATTGTTATAAAACCTGACTTAAAACAGTAAAAAGTTCTTTCCTTTTGGAAAGGTTAAATTAAACTTATGAGTAAATTATTAGCGGTTGGTACTGTAGCTTTTGATGCTATTGAAACACCTTTTGGTAAAACAGATAAAATTTTAGGAGGATCAGGAACATTTGTAAGTTTGGCTGCTGCTCAATTTGGCGTTGAAACTGGTGTAGTTTCTGTTGTTGGTGGTGATTTCCCAGAATCATATTTAGATATGATGAAGAACAAAGGAATTAATACTGATGGAATAGAAATTGTTAAAGATGGTAAAACGTTTTTTTGGAGTGGTAAATATCACAATGACATGAACTCTCGTGATACTCTTATTACTGAATTAAATGTTTTAGAACATTTTAAACCAGTAGTTCCTAAAGTATTTAAAGATTCAGAAATTGTGATGTTAGGAAACTTACATCCATTAACTCAAGCTTCTGTATTAGATCAAATGAATGAAAGACCTAAGTTAGTAGTTTTAGATACTATGAATTTCTGGATGGACATTGCTTTAAATGATTTACATGAAGTATTAAAGCGTGTTGATGTAATTACTATTAATGACGAAGAGGCTAGACAATTGAGTGGTGAATATTCTTTAGTAAATGCTGCAAAGAAAATTCATGAAATGGGGCCTAAATATGTAGTAATAAAGAAAGGAGAGCATGGAGCTTTATTATTTAATGAAGGTAAAATGTTTTTTGCTCCTGCATTACCTTTAGCTGAAGTTTTTGACCCAACTGGTGCTGGTGATACTTTTGCTGGTGGTTTTTGTGGATTTTTAGCAAAAACTGAGGACATTTCTTTTGAGAATATGAAAAACGCCATTATTTATGGTTCAAACTTAGCTTCTTTTTGTGTTGAAAAGTTTGGAACTCAACGAATGGAAGAACTTACGAAAGATGAAGTTCAAGAACGCTTACAAGCGTTTAAAGAGCTAACACAATTTGACATAGAATTATCATAACATACAAGTCCGCAGATAAACTGCGGATTTTTTTATACACAACAACACTAAAAAACACAACTAATAAACACTTTTATAAATGAGCGACGCTTTAAAACATGAATGTGGAATTGCTATGGTAAGGTTATTAAAACCTTTAGAATACTACAAGGAAAAATACGGTACCGCATTTTATGGAGTTAACAAAATGTACCTGCTTATGGAAAAACAGCACAATCGTGGTCAAGACGGTGCTGGGATGGCAAGTATAAAATTCAATGTAGAACCTGGAACAAGATATATTAGTAGAGTTCGTTCAAATAAATCACAACCAATACAAGATATTTTTGGTCAAGTTAATGAGCGAATCAATGGTATTTTTGAAAAGAATCCTGATAAAATTGATGATGTTCAATGGCAAGAGGAAAATATGCCATATATCGGAAATTTATTTTTAGGTCACGTTCGTTACGGTACATTTGGAGGAAATAGCATAGAAAATGTACACCCTTTTCTACGTCAAAGTAACTGGAGACATCAAAGTTTAATTGTTGCTGGTAACTTTAACATGACTAACTCTAAACAATTAATGAAAGAATTGATTGATTTAGGACAACACCCAAAAGAATCTGCCGATACAGTTACTGTAATGGAAAAAATTGGACACTTTTTAGAAGATGAAGTTTCTGATACATATTTAAAAGCTAAAGATGTTGGTTTAAATAAAAAGGATGCTTCTCCTTTTATTGAAGAACATCTAGATATACAACGTATTTTAAAACGTTCATCAAGAAATTGGGATGGAGGTTATGCAATGGCTGGTTTATTAGGACATGGTGATGCATTTGTTTTAAGAGACCCAGCTGCTATAAGACCCGCTTTTTATTATCAAGATGATGAAGTGGTGGTTGTAGCTTCTGAACGTCCAGTTATACAAACTGTTTTCAATGTTGACATTGATAAAATTAAAGAAATTGATAGAGGTCACGCTTTAATTATTAAGAAAAACGGAAAAACTACAATGGCTCCTATTCTAGAACAAAGACCTAAGAAAGCTTGTTCTTTTGAACGTATCTATTTTTCTAGAGGTAGTGATGCTAGTATATATGAAGAGCGTAAAAATTTAGGGAAATTTGTTTTTCCTGAAGTTTTAAAATCTATTAATAGTGATATAGAAAATTCTGTATTCTCTTATATTCCTAACACAGCCGAAACCTCATTCTTTGGAATGATGGAAGCAGCTGAAGATGTATTAAATCAACAAAAAACTGACGCTATTTTAGCCGGTGGTGGGAAATTATCTAAAGAAAGAGTTATTGAAATTTTATCAACTCGTCCGCGATTTGAAAAAATAGCAATTAAAGATGCAAAATTAAGAACATTTATTACTGATGATAGTAGTAGAGATGACTTAGTTGCCCATGTTTATGATGTTACTTATGGAGTTGTAAAGCCTACTGACAATTTAGTTATCATTGACGATAGTATTGTTCGTGGAACAACTTTAAAGAAAAGTATTATTAAAATATTAGACAGATTACAACCTAAGAAAATTGTAATTGTATCTTCAGCTCCACAAATTCGTTATCCTGATTGTTATGGTATTGACATGGCAAGAATAGGTGATTTTATAGCATTTAAAGCCGCTTTAGAGCTACTTAAAGAAACAAATCAATATCATATAGTATATGATGTATATCAGAAGTGTATAGAGCAGCAGAATAATCATGATAAAGATATTGTTAATTATGTAAAAGAAGTTTATGCTCCTTTTACAGATCAACAAATTTCTGCTAAAATAGCTGAAATGCTTAAAACTCCTGAAATTAAATCAAATGTTGAAGTGATATACCAGCCAGTAAGCAAGCTACACAAAGCATGTCCTGAAAACTTAGGAGATTGGTACTTTACTGGTGATTATCCTACTGATGGAGGTCATAGAGTAGTAAACCAAGCTTTCATCAACTTTTATGAAGGTAATGACAAAAGAGCTTATTAAATAGTAACTCTCTTAGGAATACTAAAAAAACAAAAAAGCTAGATATATAAAAATATCTAGCTTTTTTTATAAACTACCTATTAAAGTTTATTTTTTTTGTAAAACATACTTCGTTCCATTAAACTCAACATTCATAACAAAAACATCATCTCCTGGCTTCCATACATTATAAGAAACAGCAAGTTTTTGTCCTTTTTTGTAGTTAGGAAAATTATTTAATAGAATCTTACTGATTTTTGCTAACCTAACCATTACAGTTTCCTCATCGTACCCTTCTCTTATATCAAAATTACTAAAACCATTGCCTACTAATGAATAATCGTCATCAGTTAATGTATATTTAATCACATCATTTTGTGGCTTAAATTTAGATGTTTTCTCTATAGAAGTAATTGGGGAATTATCTTTTGAAAAAGTTTCTGTAGTGCTAATTAAAATGCAAAATAACACTATAAAAAACCCAAATGAATTATTACTCTTAACCATCTTTTGTTAAATTTTAATTGGGCACAAATTTACTAAATTTATATATATATAAAAACCACCTCATATGAGGTGGTTTTAAATTATATTTAATTAGTAGTTAAATACTATTAAAATTCAAATCTAACAGAAGTATTCCATGTTCTTCCGAAACCAAAGTATACTCTATTTCTTACATCAATTCCTCTATAAGTAGTTGAACCAGATGTAGCATGAATATTAGTTGCTGAATCAGAAATATAAACTTCATTAGTTAAGTTGTTAACGTTAAAACGGAATTTTAATTTCATTTTATCATTAAGCTTTAATTTATATGATACACCTGCATTTATTAATGAGTGACCAGGAAGCTGTAAAGATCCTAACGCTGCTGTAGTTTTACTAGAAAAAGCAGCTGGAGATATACTAGCATATAACCTAGAAGCATAAAATTGATCAATATCAAATTTTAAAGACTCAGTAGCTTCATATGTAAAACCAACTCTAGCTGTTGTTTGTGCTTGATTACCAGCTTTAGCTCCATCTAAGTAAAAAGTAATGTTATCTTGTACTAAATCGTTGTTTTGATCGTACTCAGTACCAATAGCTTCACCTTTGTACTCAAAGTCACCTAAAGATATCATACCTTCAATTTTCAGTTTACCAAACTTAGCAAGAGTTTCTAATTCAATTCCAGAGTGAACTTGCTCAACTCCGTTAATTTGTACAAAGTTACCTCTAACTGAACCTCTTCCTCTTAAAAATCTATCTTTCCATGAAGTTCTATATGCATTTAATTTAACAGCATAGTTTTCATGACTAAATCCATAACCAACTTCATAATTTATGATTTTTTCATTAGTTAAGAATGGATTAATATCATTGTTAGTAAAACTTGTGTATACTGAGTTAAAGAAAGGTTGTTTAGAAATAAAACCAGCATTAAAGAATACGTTATGTGCTTCATTAATGTTCCAGTTAAGTCCCCCTTTAATATTACCTCCAATTAAATTTTTAAAAGAAGATGCTTGTTCAGTACCGTTATGAGCTCCTAAGTTAAAGTAATCAACTCTTTGGAAACCTTGTTGAGAAATACCCCCTTGTAAGTAAGTAGATATTTTATCATTTTTGTATTCAACTTGTCCAAAAGCACCTAACCAACGTACATTACCATCATTGTAATATTCAATTTTTTGTTGATCAGAAATATTTTGCCAAGGGTTAAAGCTTGGAGAAGCTTCAACGAAATCAGTAATATTTCTATTTGGGTTATTTCTATCTCTGCTATCAACATAACCAGTAGCTCCTAATAAGTTGTTTACAACTCTATAGTGAATTCCTTTATAAGTTCTTACGTCAATACCTAAATCCCAACTTAAGTTTTCATTTGCATCATTATGGAAGTTAACAACTGCTCCATACCAGTTATGAGAATTCATAGAAGCTCTTCTTGTTAAACCGTTACTTCTATCACTGATAGTACTAGTTCTATCTGCTCCGAAATCAGGAACACTTCCTCCAGCATTCCACTTAGCGATATCATCAAAACGAACAATACCATTAGAATCTCTTAATCTTGAATCAAAGTCTCTGATGTTATTTACATCTCCAATAGGACCTGTTCCTCCTCCACGTCCCCATGAAGCATAAACTACAGTTGATAATTTTGAAGCATCAGAAATTGTCCAGTCATGGTTTAATGACATAACAGGCTTGTGGTAAAAGTTTCTTCTAAATGAAAACTCTTCTCCATTTAAATATCCCCAAGCTGCGTTGTATTTAATATTTGGCTCTCCACCTACTCCATATTTTTGGTAAGTAGAAATAGATTCAGCATAACTTCTTTGGTTGTGCCATTGTGGAGCTCCTGTAAAAGTAAATTCTAATTGGTGATCATCATTTACTGCATACCCTAATCCAATAAAATAGTTATGCCCAACAGCTTTTGTACCATCAACGTAACCATCTTGTTGTGTTCTACTTAATAAAATAGAAGCAGAAAGACCGCTTTCTAATTTCCCTGTAGAATATGATGCTCTGTATTTCATATAGTTATCATTACCATAACTAAATCCTACATTACCACCTTCTCTTTGTTGTGAAGTTTTTGTTACAATATTAACTGTACCTCCAACAGAAGCATTAGCTAATTTAGAAGAACCTAAACCTCTTTGTACTTGCATAGCTGAAGTAACATCAGATAACCCCATCCAGTTAGACCAGTATACTCTACCATTTTCCATATCATTTACTGGAACACCGTTAATTAAAACAGCAACATTTTCTTGATCAAAACCTCTAATAGAAAGTCTAGAATCACCAAAACCACCACCTTGTTTAGTTGCATAAACTGAAGGTGTAGATTTTAAAATTTCAGGAAACTCTTGAGATCCTAACTTCTCTTGAATTTCTTCAGCTCTAATAGTAGAAGATGCAACTGGAGTTTGTCTATCTTTAGCGATATCAATTACTCCTGTAATAACTACTTCCCCTAATACATTAGATGGTTGTAATTGAATTTGTCCTAAATTGGTTTTAGCTGATGTAAAAGATACATTTTTAGTGTCGTAACCAACAAAAGAAACCTCAACTACTCCTGAATTAGATTTTGAGTTCAACGTAAATTTACCGTTGAAATCAGTTCCAATTCCGTTAGTAGTCCCCTTAACTACAACGTTTGCTCCTGGTAATGGTTCACCCATTTCGTCAACCACAATACCAGTAATCTTGGTTTGTCCTACAACTGCAGCAGTTATAAAAAACAAAGCCACAAGTAATACATTTTTAATTTTTTTCATTATCTAATCTAATTTGTTATTAAATGCTTGGCAAAATTCCTGATTTTTAACTTTACCAATATTAACTTAACGTTAACATTTTTTCAGATAACCTAAAATAAATCACTTATTTTCAATGATTAGAAACAATTCTAATTAATAAAATTTTAACTATATAGTATTTTTTCTGTTAATTCCTTCCCCAATTCAACACCAAATTGATCATAAGAGTAAATATTCCATAAAACTCCTTGAGTAAATACTTTATGTTCATACATTGAAATTAACATTCCTAAAGACTCAGGTGTCAGCTTTTTAAATATAATTGTGTTGGATTGTTTATTCCCTTTAAACACCTTATACGGAAGTAGTTTGTTAACTTTTTCAAATTCTCCTTTAGTTTTCAATTCTAAATGCACTTCTTCTTTAGTTTTACCAAAAGACAATGCTTCTGTTTGAGCATAAAGGTTTGCCATTAATTTTTTATGATGATCTGCTAATCCATTCAATGGTTCTTCAAAACCTATAAAGTCAGCAGGAACTATTTTAGTTCCTTGATGCAATAACTGCATAAATGCATGTTGCATATTGGTACCTGTTCCACCCCAAACTATAGTACCCGTTTCATAAGTAACTTCATTACCATTTCTATCTACCCCTTTACCGTTACTTTCCATAACAGCTTGTTGCAAATATTCAGGTAATATATTTAAATATTGAGAATACACAAAAACACCTTCAGTATCACAACGAAAAAAGTTGTTATACCACAGGCTTAATAATGCTAAAATTACTGGTATGTTTTTATCAAAATCAGTCTCTCTAAAATGAATATCCATTTTTTCTGCTCCATTTAACAAACGCTTAAAGTTATCGAATCCAACAGATAAACTTATAGATAACCCAACAGCTGACCATAATGAAAAACGACCACCTACCCAATTCCACATTGGGAAAACATTTTTCTTATCTATCCCAAAATTCAGTACCGCATTAATATTTGATGAAACAGCTACAAAATGTTTTGCTACATCAAAAACTGTTGCTGACTTTAAAAACCAATCTCTTATTGTATTTGCATTAGTTATCGTTTCTTTTGTACTAAATGATTTTGATACAACTATAAATAATGTAGTTTCTGGATTTAATTTTTTTAGTATTTCAAAAACATGGTCTCCATCAACATTTGAAACAAAATGTGTATTTAATTTATTTTTATAAAACTTTAACCCTTCAACAACCATTTTTGGTCCTAAATCTGAACCACCTACTCCTATGTTAACTACATCTGTTATAGCTTTACCTGTATAACCTTTCCATTTTCCTGAAATAACCTTATTACTAAAAGCCTTAATTTTTCTTAAAGCGGTTTGAACAGGAGGTTTTACATCTTTACCATCTACAAAAACAGGTTCATTACTATTACTTCTTAATGCTGTATGAAGAACAGACCTGTCTTCTGTCACATTAATCTTATCACCTGTATAATATTTTTCTATGGCATCTTTCAAATCTATTTCCTCAGCCAAGGAAATAAGTTTGCTTAAAGTTTCTTTTGTTATATGATTTTTAGAAAAATCTACATGTAACTCTTCAAAATTTATAGAAAAGTTTTCTTTTCTATTTTTATCTTCTTTAAACAACTTTCTAAGCTGATAATTTTTAGCTTCTCCATAGTGCTTTTCTAATTTCGCCCAGGCTTCTGTTTTTGTAGGATTAATGTTTTTTAAAGGCATAATTACTTGGTAGCTAATGTTTCTTTTTCAACAAAAATAGCTGTAGTTTTTTTAAAAAAAGGAATGCTATCTAATTGTTTTTTTAAAGGTTCTATAAAATTAAAATATCTTGGCTTAATGCTATCTTTTAATGGCTTAGCTGAAGGTAATTTTTCACGAAATGGATCTACTTGTCTACCGTTTTTCCAAAAACGATAACATACATGAGGTCCACTGGTATTACCTGTCATACCTACTAAACCTATAATATCTCCTTGCTTCACATAATCTCCGACTCTCACCTTTCTTCTTTTCATATGCAAATACTGAGTACTATATGTGCTATTATGTTTCACTTTAACATAATTACCATTACCTCCTCTTCTAGCTGATTCCACAACTGTTCCACTCGCAGTTGACATTATTGGAGTTCCATAAGGAGCAGCAAAATCAGTTCCTCGGTGTGCTCTAACTCTACCATATAAAGCTATCTTTCTTCTTAAATTATAACGTGAAGATATTCTATACTGAAACTTTATAGGTGATTTTAGAAAAGTACTCCTTAACATATTTCCTTTTTCATCGTAAAATTCAGCTATATTCTTTATAGAGTCAGCTACAAACTTATAAGCATATAAATCTTCTCCTTTATGATTAAACAAGCCAGCTTTTACTTCTCCATACCCAACAAAAACAGTATCATTAATAAATTTCTCTTCATAAATAAGTTTAAATTTATCACCTTTTTGCAATCTATAAAAATCTAATGTCCATGCATAGATATCTGCTACTGTGTTAGTCAATGTAGGTGTTAACCCTAAACTATCCATAGTAACAGATAAATTAGAATAAATTTCTCCTGCTATTTCTTTTTCTACAATTTTAACTTTCTTTTTATGCTTATATGCAGAAATTACAGAATCTTTAAAATTTATAATTGTTGCATTGACTTTATTATGTTTATAAATAAATACCTGAGCTTTTTTAATTGAATCTTTTGATGTCAATATTGTATATGGTTTTCCAGATCTAACTCTTCTTACATCAAAAGTTTCTTTAATTGTAGTGGCTATTTTATTTATTTTAGGATACATTACATGATGTCTATCTAAAATAAGTCCAAAACTATCTCCATTTTTTATTGTATCATGTACAACATTATAATTATCTAAATTAAACCCATACAAGAGCACTGGTTTTGGTTTTTCAATTACCTTAGTCTCAATTATCTCTCTTTTTTCTTCTTTTTTACAAGAGAATAAAAAAGTAAATAACACTAGTAAAATGGTGATTTTTCTCAAGGAGGTTGTTTTTAATTGCCTATTCTCGCAAAAATACAAATATTTATATTTGTATTTAACACTTTAACAATACTTAAACAACTTAAAGTTAATCTACTATTATTTCGAAAGGATTAGCCAATCCTCTGTATGCTTCTAATTCTGCTCGTAACGACCCAACAGCTAGTGATGCTTTCATTTTAATTGGCACTTTATTATCATCTGCAGTTATCCAAACCGTAACACTTTCTTGTGCCTTAAAAACCCTACCAGCCTGAACTAAAGGCCTGAATTTCTGAGTTTTAACCTTTCCGAATTTTGTTTTTAAAGTTTCATAACCTAAAAAACGAAGTTTAAAAGGGTAACTTTTATCATCAAAAAACATATCTACATTAATCTCTTCTCCCTTTTTCATTTTCTGAGTATCATAACTTCTTAAAAAATAAAAAGTAGATATCATATCTTGAGGACTCTTTATTGAAATAACACTATCTTTTTGCTTTGTAAAATCTTGTACATAAGCTGTATTATTTTCATAGTTAAAAGACACATTTCTTTTTTTCTTAAAACCTCCTTCATTAATATCCCTTTTAAATAAATATGGCCTTACCTCATCAGCTGTAAAATAGCTTTCATACTTATCTTTCACTTCAAAAAACCAACTTATCATACCAGTAGTCCAACCTCTTCCTGTTGCATGAATTACATTTCTATTTTTTAACTTTTCATCTTTTAATTCTAACACGGCAGTTCCAGCTCTTAAAAAACCACTGTAACTCATTTTATAACGCAACCATTCTCCTCCTTTAAAAGCCACAGGCCTTTCTTGAGATGAAACATTTATTGCTAAACAAAGCAATACTATTAATAGTTTATTTATTTTCATAATATTCAAACTTATGAAATTTAATAGACAATTACCATTCCAAAAATAAAAAACCATTAATTCAATAAATTAATGGTTTTTTATTTTTTAAAAGGTTCCCCAATTTTTCAATTCTTCTTCACTCCATAAATAAGGAAAAAATATTCTACGTTGGTATTTTGGATGCATATATTTGCGCCAATTACTTCCTCCTGTTGCTTCTAAATCTTTTTCTCCACCACCTAAATATTTTCCTGCAGCATTATAATGTGCCATTACCCATTTTACATTTACAGTATAATCATAATGACGCATAGCTTTTACTAATTCTTCATTCTTTTGAACATCCTCAGGTAATTCTTTGAATTTTTTAGACAAATTACAGTCATTGTAATCTTCCATAAACTCAATAAACTCTCCCATATATTTTTTCTCGAAAAGCTTTATAAGTATTGTTTTCTCTCCTGTTTGATGATTTTTACCAGCCGCTTGCCAATACAAATGCTCAAACGCATTTTTAAAAGATGAATCTCGATCAATTGTATCTCTATATCTAACATCAATTAAGTTAATTAACTCTGTTGAAGCAAACTCTATTTTACGATATTGCGCACTTTGAAACCCACTAGCTGGTGCCAAAGTATTTCTAAACTTTAAATACTGATCAACATCCATTCCTTCTCCCATTACACTAAATGAACTGCACAGCATATCAAAATACCTGCTTACCCTCATTAAGTGTTTTGAAAATTTTTCTGCTGTTATTACTTTTTTTGAAAGTGAAATTTGATCAATTTCCCATAATATCATTTTAAACAACAGTTCATTTACTTGATGATACATGATAAAAACCATCTCATCTTTTTCTGTTGTTCTAGGAATTTGTAAACCTAACAAAGCATCAGTTTGGATATAATCCCAGTATGTAATAGGTGTACTATGCAACAATCCTTCTAAAATAGTATTTAAAGGTACACCTAATTTTTCATACTTCTCTTCTAATGCTTTTAATATATCGTCTTTACTCATTTATCTATTTTTTAATTAAAATTTATTTTATATTCTGATTAAAATAAATTTTATGAGAAAGGTGATTTAATATTTTTAAAAATCTGATTCATTTTTTTATAAAAAAGAGAACCAAGAATTTAGAGTTTTATCTTTTTCTTGGTTCTGTTAATCTTAAGATTTAGGTTTAGAGCGTTCCTCTTTTTGCTTGTTCTCTTTCTATAGATTCAAACAACGCTTTAAAATTACCTGCTCCAAAACCTCTTGCTCCCATTCTTTGAATTATTTCAAAAAACAACGTAGGTCTATCTTCAACTGGTTTTGTAAAAATTTGTAATAAATATCCTTCTTCATCAGCATCAATCATTATTGATAGCTTTTGTAACTCACCAATATCTTCTTTCATCATATCTCTATGCTCTCCTAATCTATTAGGAATATCATCATAATATGCTTGTGGTGGTGGTGGTAAAAACTCAACTCCTCTTGCTTTTAATTGACTTACAGTAGAGATTATATCATCAGTAGCTACTGCAATATGTTGTACTCCTGCTCCTTCATAGAAGTCTAAATATTCTTCAATTTGAGATCTTTTCGCTGCTTTAGCTGGTTCATTAATAGGAAACTTAATACGTCCGTTTCCATTAGACATCACTTTACTCATTAAAGCTGAGTATTCAGTATGAATTTGCTTGTCATCAAAAGACAAAAAGTTTTCAAACCCCATTACTTCTTCATACCATTTAACCCAAACATCCATTTGGTTCCACCCTACATTTCCAACCATATGATCAATATATTTTAATCCTACTGGCGTTGGGTTATAGTCAGATTCCCACTTTTTGAATCCTGGCATAAACGTACCTTTATAATTTTTACGCTCAACAAACATATGAACCGTTTCTCCATAAGTATAAATTCCAGCTCTAACAACTTCACCATGCTCATCTGTTTCAACAGTTGGCTCCATATAAGATTTCGCCCCACGCTTGGTTGTTTCTTCATATGCGCTTCTTGCATCATCTACCCAAAGAGCTACTATTTTTACACCATCACCATGCTTCACAATATGATCATTAATAGGTGATTTACTGTTTAAAGGAGTTGTTAAAACTAAACGTATTTTATCTTGAACTAATACATAGCTTACTGAATCAGTAGAACCTGTTTCTAAACCTTTGTAGGCTAATGATTGAAAACCGAATGCCGTTTTATAAAAGTGTGCTGCTTGTTTTGCATTACCAACATAAAACTCTACATAATCTGTTCCTAACAATGGAAGGAAATCTTGTGCTCCTTCAAATATTTTTTCTAAACCGTAGTTTACTGATTTTACTTCTTTTTTACTCATAATAAAACCCCATCCTAACCTTTCTTTGACAGAAAGAAACTCTTAACTGGGAATTAAAAGTCTTTAATTTTTTATTTATTAAACTATAACCTATGTTAAAAAGAAATAGTTTTATTTACCTTATACTCAATCACTAATACTGAACTAATTATTCTAACCAAGATTTGTAATAATCTTCATCTGCAATTTTCATTGCCTCTTCAGTAACTTGTAATGGTTTAAATGTATCAACCATTACAGCTAATTCTTCAGTTTCAGTATGACCAATACTTCTTTCAGCTGCTCCTGGGTGTGGACCATGAGGAATTCCCGCTGGATGTAAAGAAATATGGCCTTGATCAATATCATTTCTACTCATAAAATCACCATCTACATAATATAAAACTTCATCTGAATCTATATTACTATGATTATACGGTGCAGGAATTGCTTTTGGATGATAATCATATAAACGTGGCACAAAACTACAAATTACAAATGCATTAGTTTCAAAAGTTTGATGAACTGGTGGTGGTTGATGAATTCTACCAGTAATTGGTTCAAAGTCATGTATAGAGAACGCATATGGAAAATTATAACCATCATAACCTACTACATCAAAAGGATGAGATGCATATACCATTTCTATAATTTCTCCTTGTTTTTTTACTTTAATTAAAAAATCACCTAACTCATTATACGTTTCTAATTCTTCCGGCCTTCTTAAATCTCTTTCACAAAAAGGGGAATGCTCTAGTAATTGGCCAAACCAGTTTCTGTAACGTTTTGGTGTATATACAGGTGAATATGATTCTACAATGAATAATCTATTATTTTCATCATCAAAATCTAGTTTATAAATAATCCCTCTAGGGATCACTAAGTAATCTCCGTATTTGAACTCTATGTTTCCTAACATAGTACGAAGTTTCCCTGTTCCTTTATGAATAAAAATTACTTCATCAGCGTCTGTATTTTTATAAAAGTAATCTTTAGTAGACTCTTTCGGAGCTGATAAAATTATATTACAATCTGAATTTGTTAATACAACTTTTCTACTTTCTAGATAATCATTTTCAGGAGGAACTTGAAACCCTCTGAAACGATAAGATTGTATATTATTAGCTTTTGCTATTTTTGGCGCAACTGAATACTGTTTACGAATTTCTTTGACCATTGTTGGTCTATGTTCATGATAACTATTAGTAGACATTCCGTCAAAACCAATAGTTCCAAATAATTGTTCGTAATACAAACTTCCATCTTCCTTACGAAATTGAGTATGACGCTTTGGTGGAATTTTTCCTAATTTATGATAAAAAGGCATATTTATTTTAGTTTAAAGATTAATACTTAAATTTTTATTGTCTTTAAACTTTATTATTCGGGATTTCTCTTTATGAGAAACTTTAGAAGTATAAGCAAGTCTTCAAAAGGACTACAAGCCATCATAATTTATAATTCTTCTTACAAATATACAGAATATTCTATCTATTAAATATCGAAACTTCAAAACATTAGTTTTTTTTATTTAAATTTAATCTAAATAAGTTTTGCTGTTACATTTTAATGAAATATTTTTGCTGAATTAAATTTTATTAAATCTAAATAAATACAATGAAAGGAGTAATAACCGCCATTATGCTATTTTTAGTAATGGCTAATTCTGTAGCGCAAGGGGGATCTATCAGCGGAACAGTAGTAGACAACAATAACGAACCTTTAATAGGTGTTAACGTAATAATTAAAGGAACTAAAAATGGAACTCAAACAGACATTGATGGTAATTTTAAATTAAACACTAACAATAGAGGTGAAAAAACACTTGTCATTTCTTATATCGGATTTAAAACTAAGACTTTAGTAACCGATGGGAATTCAAAAAAATTAACAATTACAATTTATGAAGGAAATGAATTACTTAATGAAGTAATTGTAGACACAAATAGAAAAAATAAATTTTCGAGAAAAAAATCAGCTTATGTAGCAAAATTACCTTTAAAAAATATTGAAAACGCTCAAGTTTACAGTACTGTTACCAATCAATTATTAATTTCTCAATCAGTTATTAGTTTTGAAGAGGCGCTAAAAAACACTACGGGTGTAGAAAAATTATGGTCATCAACTGGTAGAAGTGGTGATGGTGCAGGTTATTATGCAATTCGTGGTTTTTCAATTCAACCTCAACTAGTAAATGGAGTACCAGGAATAACAAATGGATTTATTAATCCTGATAATGTTGAAAGAATTGAAGTTGTTAAAGGACCATCTGCTACTTTGTTTGGAAGTACTGTGACTTCTTATGGTGGTTTAATTAATATTGTAACTAAAAAACCCTACAAAGGAACTGGAGGAAACATTACTGTTGGTGGAGGTTCTTTTGGGTTTAAAAAGTTAACAGTTGATTTTAACACGAACCTTGAAGATAACGAGGATATTTCATTACGATTTAATGCTGGATATCAAACTGAAGATAGTTTTCAAGATGCTGGATTTAGAAAATCTTTATTTTTAGCTCCTGCCATTTCTTATAAAGTAAATAATAGGTTAACATTAAACTTTAACTATGAGCTTTCATCTACTGATCAAACTAACCAAGCTTTTTTATTTTTAAATAGAGGAGCTGCGTTAACTTTTAAAAATTTAGGTGAACTAAATTACGACAGAAACAAATCATTAACTAGTAATGATATTTCTATTAAAAACCCAACTCAAAATTTCAGAGGAGAGATTGCTTATAAAGTTTCTGATAATTGGTCATCACAAACAATTATTGCTGGTGGTAATGCTAAATCCAAAGGACATTACACTTATTTATATAATCTTCGCGCAAATTTATTCGGTTTATATGCTCAACAAACAGATGCAGAAACTAATACATTAGCATTACAACAAAACTTTACTGGTGATTTTAAATTAGGAACTATTAGAAACAGAGTTGTAATTGGTGTTGATTATTTAAAATCTCAAATTATGGATAATAGTTCTGGTTTCAGAGGAATTAATGTTACAACACCACAAGGTCAATTAATTCCAGTACCAGCAGCTTTTGGTTTCGCAAATTTGCCTACAAATCAAGCTAGCCTTAGTGCTGTTTTAGCAAATGTTCCAAGATCAAATACTGATATTAATCAAGATGTTCTTAGTGGATATATTTCAGACGTAGTAAATATTTTACCAGAATTATCTGTTATGGCGGGAGTTCGTTATGATAGATTCAAATATGATGGTGATGCAAATGATGCTACTGATGATCAAAAAGCATATTCAAAATCTACTTTTTCACCTAAGTTTGGAATTGTTTACCAACCTATACTGAATCAATTATCAGTATTTGCTAATTATCAAAACGGCTTCTCATACGTAAACCCAGAAATAGTACCTATTGATGTAGCTAACCCTGCTGCTGGAACAAAATTACAATCATACGATTTAGAACAAGCTAACCAATTAGAGTTTGGTGTAAAAACAAACTTATTCAATAATAAATTAGAAGCTTCTCTTAGCTACTATGATATTACTGTAAAAGATAAAATAATGGGATTCGGTGCTAGCAAGCAACAAGACGGAACTGTTAATAGTAAAGGTTTTGAGTTAGAACTAAATGCTAATCCTATAGAGGGCTTAAACCTCCGTGGTGGATTTAGCTATAATGATGCTAAAGTAACAAAATCAGTTTCTAGGCCAGATTTAATTGGAAAACGTTTAGCTGAAGCTGGTCCAGAAACATCATACAACTTTTGGGCTGATTATAAATTCTTAGAAGGAATTGCTAAAAACTTTGGTTTAGGTTTCGGTGTTAATGGTGCTAGTGATTATAACACTATGGTTGGTTACCCTATAGCTGGTGATTTTATTCTTCCAGCATACACCATTTTTAATGCTTCTCTTTACTATGAGCATGATAAATTTAGAATAAGTGTAAAAGCAAACAATTTAACTGACAAAGAATATTATAAAGGTTGGAGTACGGTAACTCCGCAAGCACCTAGAGCATTTTTAGGAACTTTAACATATAAATTTTAATAATAATTTTCACATAAATTGTGTCTATTATAATTTGAATTGTCATTTATTAAATGCGAGCATAACTCATTGTTTTTGAACTTTGAGTTATGCCTTTTTAAATAATTACATAAATAACTTAAAGATGAATACAGTTATACTATTATTAAATTTTATGAGTGTTTTTATGTTATTAAACACTTCTAAGGAAGCAATTTTGCATAATAATTTATTAGAGAAGTTGATAAAAAACAATGCCTTAAAAGTTAAAATTATTGGCCTTATAGTAGTCCTACTTTCTTTTACTACTTCTGCAGTAACATATGGAATAACTACTGGTATATTAATAAACTTAACTCTTTTATTATTAACTCTAAGTATACTCATACTTTTTAACCCTATTAAGGAAGCAAATTATAAATTTCTCATTCTTCTTTTTATAATAAGTATAACTATAGAGTTTTTAACATCATAAACATGCCTGCAAACACTAAATATTTAACAAAATCACCTTCACAACAATTCGCTAAAGTATCAGCAGGAGTTTTAGGTGGTTATATAATCAGTGCATTATTGCATATGGTTTTAGCACTATGGTTACCATATTCAAAAGAAATAATGGTTACTTCAATCTTTAGTACGTTTATAGTATGGTGCACTTGCTTAATTATTCCGTTTCTATTTAAAAATGGATGGAAAGCTTGGGCTTTATACTTAATCATTTCCTTGCTGTTATACATAGCATATTATTTTGGTAACCAAAACAATCCCTTTTTATAATGAGCAATCGAAACTACAATGTTTTTTTTAACACGCACACTATTAGTGGAATTGTAATTAGTGTTGCTTTATATATAATATTCTTTGCAGGTGCTTTTGCTTTATTTAAAGAAGAGATTCAACTCTGGGAAGAAGGAAAATCGATTAGTCATACTGAACGAAAAAATATAAATTACAATGATATTTTATCTTCGTTAGATAAAAATTACGAATTAACAGGAAGAGATTTACATATTAATTTTGGAGAAAAAAGCGATCATATTTTTGTTAATATGACTGCAAGTAAAGACACATTAGCTTCTGCTAAAGGAAAGGTTCCTAATTACTTTTATGTAGATATTAAATCAAAAGAAACCAAATCTTATATTGAACAATATAGCCTTGGAGAATTTCTATATCGTCTTCACTTTTTTCAACAGTTTCCTGTTATAGGTATTTATTTAGCCGGTTTTGTTTCCTTATTTTTTTTATTTGCTATTGTAACAGGTGTCATTGTACATTGGAAAAAAATTATTCCTAAATTTTATTCTTTTAATCCTAAAGCAATTTTAAAAAAGGTTTGGACTGATGCTCATACAGCACTTGGAATTATAGGTTTACCCTTTCAATTTATTTTCGCTGTTACTGGAACCTATTTTGGGTTAAGCATTTTAGTATTACTTCCTGCTAATTTTTTATACAATGGTAATCAAGATAAGTTATTAGAAGACTTACGTCCTGAACGTAAAAACTATGAATGGGTTTCAACATCAAATGAAGAGATGCCTAGTTTTAATTCTTTTGTTCAAAAAACAGCTGATCATTGGGAAGATTTTCACCTTACGCAAGCGTTTATAAAAAATTATGGTGGTGTAAATATGAAATATACCATAATTGGTGAATTAAAGGAGAGTAATCGTTTTGTTGGAATAGGAAGATTAATTTTTGACCCTTATACTGATAAAATAGAAGTAGAGAAAAATCCAAATAATTTAAATTATAATGAAGATACTCAACGTGTATTAACACGTTTACATTTTGGTGATTATGGAGGGTCATTTATCAAAATCATCTATTTCATTCTTTCATTAATCACTTGCTTTGTCATTATTACTGGCGTTTTAATATGGATTGAGGCTCGTAACAAAAAAAGTATGACTATACGTCAACGTTTATATACTGCAAAAGTTGGACATATTTACCTTTCCATTTGTTTATCTATGTTACCCGTTACTGCGTTAGCTTTTTTATTTGTAAAACTCACCAACGGATATTATACTGACAAACAAACTAGTATCTACTATTTTTACTTTATTACTTGGCTAATATTTATTGCTTTTTACAGATTTAAAAGAGACAATTACTACACCAACAAAACATCTTTATTGCTTGGTACTATTCTTGGATTTTTAATCCCAATTAGTAACGGTGTTATAACTGGGAATTGGGTTTGGAAAACATACATCAATCATCAATTTGAAATTTTATGTATTGATTTATTATGGACTTTCATTGCACTGTTTTCATTGCTGTTTTACTTTAAAATAAAACCAACTATTAAAACTAAAAGTGCCTTTTCTAAAGCACCTATAGATTATAAAAACTTAAAAGCTTTAAAAGAGGAAGAAGCTTTAAAAAACAATACAACTCCTCAAAATAAAACTACTATTAACACTAATACACAAATACCAATGAAAACAAAAATTTCACTTTTATGGATATTCATCGCTATCGGATTTATTTTTCATCATATATACGGTTTAGCAACAGTATTTTTTAACGAGTCTGTCTTTATTGAAGGATCAACAGGAGAAACACCATTTTGGGCACACCAATGGCGTATTTTAATGGAAGGACTAGCACTTACATTTGGATTATTAACTATTGAAGTTTCTAAAAAGTGGTATATTTTAACATCATTTGTTTGGGCTTTTATTTTAGGTTTATTTAATGTTTATCATATTATTACTGCTGTTATATATGAAGCCTCAAATATATCTGAGATTTTAATTTTATTATTATTAGTCATAGCAAATGTGTTTTTGATTAAGAACATAAACGAATGGAGAAAAGAAACTATTAACTAAAAATACAATGGAAAAGAAGCTCACAAAAGAAGATTTAAAAGAAATAGAAAACCAATTGAGTTGCCCTAATGGTTCAAAAGGTATAGAAATTGCAAACTCTATGAATGTTAATAACATTAGCATGACCAAAACTTCTATTGAACTTCTAAATATTGCTAACAATGATATTGTTTTAGAAATTGGCCACGGTAACTGTGGCCATCTGAAATACCTTCTAAACAAAGCATTGAATATTCATTATATAGGTTTAGAAATTTCTAAAACAATGAATCAAGAAGCTATACTTAATTCAAATAATATAGATAGCGCTATAAATGCATCTTTTCAACTATATAACGGGGAAAAACTTCCTTTTGAAAACAATTCAATAGATAAAGTTTTTACAGTAAATACAATTTATTTCTGTAAAAAACCAATAGCTTTTTTACAAGAGATCTCAAGAGTTTTAAAAAAAGACGGTGTTTGCATTTTAACTTATGCTAAAAAAGAATTTATGAAAACACTTCCTTTTGTAAATTCAAAATTTAAACTATATACAACTGAAGATATAAGATTATTGTTGAAAAACACTCCCTTTAAGATAACTAACACAATACATAAAACAGAAAACAGAAAAAGTAAAACTGGTGATTATGTAAATAGAGAATATACATTAACCATATTAAAACAATGAACATGAATAATAAAATAGGAATAATTTACGGATCAGACACTGGTATGACAGAAGAAATTACTCATAACATTGTAGATGAATGGAATGTTAGTGATGTTGAAGTTATAGAAGTTTCAAATGCAAGCTTGTCAGATTTTGAAAGATTTGATTTTTTAATTTTGGGGCTTTCAACATGGTATGATGGGGATTTACAAAGCGACTGGGAAAGTTATTTTGATGAATTTAAAACTATTGATTTTTCAAACAAAACAGTTGCCATTTTTGGTTTGGGTGATCAATATGGTTATGGAGAGTATTTTATAGATGGTGTTGGTATTCTAGCCAAAGTTGTTATTGCAAATGGTGGAGAAATAATAGGAAAATGGTCTACAAAAGGCTATGACTTTACCGAATCAAAGGCCGAAATTATAGGGGAAGATTTATTTTATGGCTTAGCTATAGATGAAGACAATGAGCCAGAACTAACTCAAAATCGTATTAATAACTGGTTAGCCATTTTACAAGAAGAATATAATAATGTTACTGTTGAATTAGCTCTCGGGGGCTAATTCAACTTCTAAGCTAACTACTTTTAGTTTTATCTATTATCACTTTAATAGATATTTCATAAAAACCAAGAGGTAAACAATTAAATCAATAGTTTATTTATATTTTAACTTTTCTATTAAGGTTTTCTTTAAAAATTATATTTTCGCCTAAATTTTTAATTCACTAAACGTAATTATTTAAAACCATGAAAAAGTTATTTTTTATTTTCTTTTTATTCAGTATCTCTATTTTTTCTCAATCTAAAAAAGAAATATCTAGAAGCTGGACTTCTTTTACACAATCTATTGATATAACATCTGATTCTGAAATAAAATTCAAGTTAATTGGAAGTATTAAAGTTGAACCTGCTGACAAAATTGCTTGGGCAGGCTTATGGGCAAGAGTAGATACAAAAAACTCTGAACGAGGTTTTTTTGATAATATGCAAGATAGAGGTGTAAAAGATAACAATTGGAAAGAATACACCATTGAGGGTACTTTGAACAAAAACTCTAAAAGTTTAAATTTTGGGGGATTATGTATTAATAATGGTAAGTTTTATTTTGACAATATAAAATTGTTCATAGAAGATGAAAATGGAGAATTTAAAAAAGTTAGCATTCTAAATAGTGATTTCGAAAAAAAAGTAGCTAATCAAGAAATAAAAAGCTGGAGAGAATCTACTAATAAGAAAAAAATTAGACGAATAAAAGAATTTAAATTATCATCTAGTTCAGATGCAGTTTCTGGTAAAAGATCATTATTAATCATCGGCTCAGGTATTAAAGTTCCTGAATATGAGTATGGTAAAATAGGTAAAAAGGATGCTGAAAACCCTCAAATTGACAATATGATTTCTATGCTAGAAGATTTAAAAGCTAGAGTTCATCGAATAGTAAAAAACCTACCTCTTGAACATGTTGATCACTTACACGATCCTAAAGCAAATCGTATTGGTGCGTTGGTAATGCATTTAGCTGCAGCCGAAGTTTATTATCAGAAATACACGTTTGGCAAATCTGTTTTTGAAGAAAAAGAACCTGAATTATGGAAAGCTGGAATGGATTTAGATGAAAAAGGTAGAGAAATACTTAAGGGCAAACCAATAAGTTATTACTTGGAAATATTTGATGCAGTTAGAAAAAAAACTATTGAAGAATTACGAAAAAGAGATGATAAATGGTTTAAAGAAGTAAACCCTGGAAAAACATTATCTAATCAATGGTCTTGGTTTCACATTATGGAACACCAATCTAGTCATTTAGGTCAAATTTTATTTTTGAGAAAAAGATTACCTCCAATCAAAAAAGAAGTAAAGATTAAAGAACAAGTTAAAAATTAAATTTAACCAACAATAACACAGTTGAATTAGCTCTCAGGAGCTAATTCAACTTCTAAACCATCCATTTCAGGAGTCATTTGTATTTGACACCCTAAACGACTGTTATCTTCTACATCAAAAGCTTCAGCTAACATTGCATCTTCATCATCAGTCATTTCAGGTAATTCATGATCAGATTTCACATAACACTGACATGATGCACACATTGCCATACCTCCACAAATACCTATTGTACCTTCAGGAGCTAATTCATAAGAACGAACAACTTCCATTAAATTCATTGCCATATCAGTAGGTGCAATAACCTCATGAGTAACCCCTTCCCTATCAGTAATTTTTATTTTTATATCCTGAGTATCCATTATTAATTATATATATAATTGTAATCCAAAAAGCTTAAATAAAGGAGTTGTAGCAACTAATACTATTAAAACATATATGATTGCTTTAACCCAAATTGAAGTACTCTCTCCTATTAAATAATTGCTTTCTATAGTTCTTTCTTGTAAAAGAATATCTTTTGAATCGTAAATTGAAGCACTTACATTTAACTTGATTGTTTGGCAGCTTGATATTTTACCATAATACCAAATCAATAAACTAACAACAATGCATGACCCTAAGAAAAAAGCAAATAAATCATAACCTGACAAACCCGTTTTATAACTTAATCCCAAACAATTAATTACTCCTAATAAATCAGCATTTAAATTCATAGTTTACTTTTTTAACAATTCACTTTCTTTTTTCTCAAAGTCTTTGCTCTTTTATCTTCTCCGTCATGGCTCCAACCTGGTGAGTTAAAAATATAATTTAGCTTATCTTTCAACTTACTAGCTCTCTTAACATCCTTCCAAATTGCTCCATATTCATGAGTTGCTACTTTAATAGGGTTGAATGTTTCAATATTTACTGTTAATCCATATACAGGTTTATCAATATTGGTTAATTCTTTAGAAAATGTGCCAAAAATTCTATCCCAAATAATTAAAATTCCTGCATGATTACAATCCAAATAACGAATATTTGAGGCATGATGAACTCTATGATGTGATGGCGTATTAAAAATAAACTCAATTGGTTTAGGCAACTTATTTACTAACTCTGTATGTACAAAAAACTGATAAATTAAACTTACTCCCATCATAATAAACATCATTAATGGATCAAAACCTAAAAGAGGTATCCATAACCAAAAGAAAAACTTATGAACACGTTCACCAACTCCTTGACGCAATGCTGTTCCCAAATTCATATGGATTGATGAATGATGCGGTACATGGCCAGCCCAAAATAAACGAACTTCGTGATTTAAACGATGAAACCAATAATACGCAAAATCATCTGCAAATAATAAAATAACCCATGCCCACCATTGACGTTGAACGATATCTTTCAAAGGACTTATTTCATGTAAATAGAAAAAAGCTACGAAAGCAAGAATCTTAGGAATAAATTCAATTATTGCAGAAAAAACCATCATTAATAACGAAACGCCAGTGTCTTTACCATGATATTTTTCTTTTGCAAATTGATATTCAACCAACATTGAAATAAAAAATACTGGTAATGCAAAATATAAAAGCTTATCGCTTGCTAATTGTTCTATGTAATCAGTTAATGTCAATTATTTTTTTCTTAATATAAATTCAACTTTCTTTCTTAAGATACTTTTTTAATGTGTTGTTTAAACAAGTTATTTATAAAAAGTATTCAATACCTAATAACTCATGCAAAGGAGTAATAATAACTATAAAAACAAAAGCAATTACAAATAAATCAACCCAAATAGAATTTTTATCTTTTGTAAAGTAATTATTCTTTCCTTGTAAAAGAATGTCTTTAGATTTATAGATTGGAATATCTAATTCAAAAACAGTAGCCTCTTCCTTTCTTTTTATAGATTTTTCTATATATTTAAGATAAGAAATTAAAATAAATAAAGAACTTATAACAAAAACATCAAAACTTGTAATCAAGTTTTCAAAAGGATTAATTATTAAGAAATTTAAAGCAATCATATTTTTAATTTAATTATTATCTAAAGTAAAACTTAAACTCTAATTGAGTTACTCAATTTTTTTAACTACAGCTTTAGGCGCCTCTTTTCTGGTTCCATCAAAACCATCAACACCACCTACAGTAGTATATTTCATTACATATTTTTTATCTGGGAAAATTCTTTTATAAGCGCTTTGGCACATCAATGTTGCTTCATGAAACCCGCATAAAATTAACTTTAATTTACCAGGATATGTATTAACATCACCAATTGCGTATATACCAGGAATATTAGTTTGATAATCTAATGCATTGTTTACTTTTATGGCATTTTTTTCAATTTCTAACCCCCAATCAGCAATAGGACCTAATTTTGGAGATAAACCAAACAATGGAATGAAATGATCCGTAGGTAAAGTAAATGCTTCTTTATCTTTTTGTTCAACTATAACACCTTCTACCGTATCAGTACCAACGATTCCTTTTACTTCAGCTGGTGTTATTAACATTAACTTTCCAGCATCTTTTAACTCTTGTACTTTGTCAACAGAATCTAATGCTCCACGGAATTCATTTCTTCTATGAATTAAAGTTACAGATTTAGCTATATCAGTTAAGAATATTGACCAATCTAAAGCAGAATCGCCACCTCCAGCAATTACTACGTTTTTATCACGATACAACTCAGGTTCCTTAATAATGTATTCAACTCCCTTATCTTCAAAATCAACTATATTTGGAATAGGTGGTTTACGTGGTTCAAAACTTCCTAACCCACCTGCAATAGCAACTATTGGTGCTTGATGTTTAGTTCCTTTATTTGTAGTAACAATAAAGCTTCCATCATCTTGTTTTTCAATAGTATCTGCTCTTTCTCCTAAAGTAAACCCTGGCTCAAATTGTTTAATTTGCTCCATTAATTTATCTGTTAGATCACCTGCTAATATTTCTGGGTAAGCTGGAATATCATAAATTGGCTTTTTAGGATATATCTCTGAGCATTGACCACCTGGTTGTGCTAAAGCATCAATTAAGTGACATCTAAGTTTTAGTAGCCCTGCTTCAAAAACCGTAAATAATCCTGTTGGTCCTGCACCTATAATTAATATGTCTGTTTGTATCATTTCTTTTACAAAAATATTCTTTTTTTATACTGAGATTCCTGTCTTAAAATATAAAGACAGGAATATTTTTTAAATAATTAAATGTTCAAATTTACAGTGTAAACTTAAATTAAAAACTGATTTATATCAGCCTATGCTACATTAATCACCTCTTTAATTTCTGGTGCATATTTTTTAATAGTAGCTTCAACTCCATTTTTCAAGGTCATTTGATTTACTGAACATCCACTACAAGCACCTTCTAATTGAACTTTAACTGTATTTTCTTCAATAGATAACAACTTAATATTTCCTCCATCACTTACTAAAAAAGGACGAATTTCTTCTAAAGCTTTCTCTACGTTATTTCTTGTTTCTGTTGCTGCCATAACTACTTATTTTGTACTACAACCACTCATTGTTGTTATTCTAACAACTTCTGTTGGTGGTAAATTTGCATTTCTTTTTAATAATTGTGAAACCATTTCTTTTGTAGCATTTGTAAACGCTTCTGCTAATGGTGTATTTTCTTGTAACGCTACGGGATGACCCACATCACCTGCTTCACGAATACTTTGCACTAAAGGTATCTCTCCTAAAAAGCTTGTATCTATATCTTCTGCTAAATTTTTAGCTCCTCCTTGACCAAAAATATAATATTTATTATCAGGTAATTCCGCTGGTGTAAAATACGCCATGTTTTCAACAATTCCTAATACTGGTACATTGATGCTTTCTTGTTTAAACATTGCTACTCCTTTTTTAGCATCAGCTAAAGCAATGTTTTGTGGAGTACTAACTACAACTGCTCCATTAATTGGCACAGCTTGAACTATTGATAAATGTACGTCTCCTGTTCCTGGAGGTAAATCAATTAATAAAAAATCTAGCTCTCCCCAATCTGCATCAAATATTAATTGATTTAATGCTTTTGAAGCCATTGGGCCTCTCCAAATAACTGCTTGATTAGGGTCTGTAAAAAAACCTAAAGACAATAACTTTACTCCATAATTCTCAACTGGCTTCATTTTTGAACGCCCTTTAACATTTACAGCTAATGGTTTTTCTTGGGCTACATCAAACATTAAATGTTGTGAAGGCCCATACACATCGGCATCTAAAACACCAACTTTAAATCCCATTTTTGCTAATGAAACTGCCATGTTAGAAGTTATTGTAGACTTCCCTACACCTCCTTTACCAGAAGCTATAGCTATTATATTTTGGATGTTTGGAATTTCTTTTCCTCTTATTTGATTTGGGTTTTCTTTAGGCGCTACCTCAACTTTAACGTTTACCTTAACGTCTATCTTTTGATCTACATGCTCATGAATTGCTTTCATGATTTCAACTTCAATTTTCTTCTTTGCTTGTAAAGATGGATTATTGATTGTAACATCTACTATTACCTCTTCACCAAAAGTTACAACATTCGTTACATTTTCGTTTTCTACTAAACTTTTACCTTCTCCTGGAGCAGTTATTGTTTCTAACGCTTTGTATATATCTTGTTTTTTAAAACTCATTTTGTCATTAACTTTATACAACTAGCTTTAAACAGGTTGTTTATATCTATTTTATCTCAGCTACAAAGATACGTTTTAGCCCTTAGAAAATAAAGCCTTTAAATTAGGAATATTTATAAGGCAATAAGTAGTATTTATATAGCTTATCATCTTATTTTAACTCAATTCTTCTAAAGGATTCCAAAACACATTTTTAAAATTTTGAATTTGGTTATCAACAACTTCAATCCCTTCGCTTTCTAACAATTGCTGCATTAAATTTGTTCCATCAAAATGATGTTTTCCAGTAAGAAGTCCTTTTCTATTCACTACTCTATGTGCTGGAACTTCTTCTTTTTGATTACTTGAGTTATTCATAGCCCACCCAACCATTCTTGCAGATTTGGCCGCTCCTAAGTAGGTAGCAATTGCACCATAACTTGTTACTTTACCATAAGGAATTAAACGTGCTACATCATACACTCTTTCAAAAAAATTATCTGATTTGCTCATGCTTTAAAAATACGATATTAAAAAAGAGTACAAAGCAACTAAGCTCATTACAATTCCAATAAAAACATTGAAATATTTTGTTACCCTTAACAAATTGTTTTCAAACTTATTAACCAAAAAAACATAACTTGATAGTACCAAAAACACTCCTAATACAGAGCCTAATCCAAAAAAAATAGTTGAACTTGTCGTTTTCATTAGCCAACCATACATTAAAAAAAATTTGTACTCTACAATAAAAAAAGGAATGGCAAACATATTTATTAAAGACAGTACCATTCCTAAAGAAAAGCTATTTTCAATATATACTCTATTTTCTGATGTTTTTTTGGTAAGTCCTTTTTTAATAAAAACTATTGAAAGTATAAAAAAAACTATTGCAGCAATCTTTTTAAGATAAGCAATTAGTTCAGGGTATTTATTCAAAAAAGACATTAATGAAATTGAAACAAATAATTGAAGAACTACAATTAATAAAACTCCTAAAATAAACTTATGAGCTTCATTTTTACTTTTCTCTAACCTTATCTTGCTTGCTGTAATATTTAACATGCTCGGAGACATGTAACCAATGTAAGATGTTACAAAACCAAGAACCAAGTTAGACAAAATCATTTTTTAGGTGTTTTTAATATTTCACCCTAAATTTGACGTATGTTATTGGTTTTCCTTTCTCCAAATATTGTTTTTCGTAAAAAGTTTGAGTACCCGTTACTTCCTCTGGCGAGTAATAATCTTTATATACATCATGATTAGCATGCAATATTTCATGCCCTTCACCATGCAATAAACCTAATGTATAACCATGCATAAATTCACTATCAGTTTTTAAATTAATAGTTCCTTCAGGCTTTAATATATGGTTATACTTCTTTAAAAATTCAGAATTTGTTAAACGATGTTTTGTTCGTTTATATTTTATTTGTGGGTCTGGAAAAGTTATCCATATTTCATCAACTTCATTTTCTGCAAAAATAAAATTAATTAATTCTATTTGTGTTCTAATAAAAGCAACATTTTTCATGTTGTTTTCAATAGCAGTTTTTGCACCTCTCCAAAATCGAGCTCCTTTAATATCAATTCCAATAAAATTTTTATCTGGATTTTTTTCAGCTAGTGCTATTGTATATTCACCTTTACCACATCCTAATTCTAAAACGATAGGATTTTCATTCTCAAAAAAGCTTTTCCACTTCCCTTTGTGCTGAAAGTTGTCTATTACTTCTTCTCTTGTAGGTTGAATAACGTTAGGAAACGTATCATTTTCTTTGAAACGTTTTAATTTGTTTTTACTTCCCAATGTATGTAGAAATTAAGCTTTGTCTTCTATTCCTTCATTTTTGAAACGTAAAGATTCTTTCATCCAATACGCTAATAAAACGATAAGAACTAACAAAAACACCCAGTTTATAAGGTTAGAAGTCCACCAACCAGCATCTGATTTTGCCACTTCTAAGCGTAACCACTTAAATGGTATTAATATGAATTCAAAAAAATCTCCTATTAATCTAAAAATATTTAAACCTAACATAACTTGATTATCTTTACGTTTGCAAAAATATAAAAAGAATCGATGTTAGCCAATTTTTTCAGCAAATCTAAGCCTGTAAATTTTATAGTGCTTTTTCTACTGTTTTTGAGTTACTATTTTGTAACCTTATTTTCGAAAAATATTACGCTTTTTTCTATTGGTAAAGAACTTTTTTTATTTATCGTGCTTTTTTCTATTTACATTTTTATAATCACTAAAAATGAAGTAACATTCGATAATTCTTATGCCTTTCTTTTTTATACTATTTTAATAGGTTTTTTCATCAAAAATATTGCAGTAGGTTCTGTTTTTTATGCCAACTTAACCATTTTACTTTTTCTTAGAAAAGTATACAGCTTACAATCTTCTAAAAACATTTTTCATAAACTTTTTGACGGAGGGCTATGGTTAGGTATTTCTTTTATAATTGAGCCATTTACAATCTTTTTTGCTTTATTACTTTATGCATCAACATACTTACATCAACGCTTTACTTATCAAACATTATTAACTCCTGTTTTAGGATTTATCTCTCCTGTTTTTTTATATTTCACCTATTGTTTTTGGTATAATGTTTTAGAAAACTTTTTTCTACTTTTTTCTTGGAAGGCTCCTTCTGACTTTAGCTTATATTTAGAAAACGATTATTTATTTTCTATTGTTTTTATTGGTTTTTTTACATTATTCGCCATATTATTAAAAACTCCAAAAGCTTTGGCTGTTCTTAATCGTTTTAGAAAAAATTGGATCTTAGTTTTATTTCATCTTATTGTTTCTGGAGCTGTATTTGTTTTAATACCAAACAAATCAGGTATTGAATTTTTATTTTTATTATTTCCTACATCAGTTATTTTAGCTAATGGACTAGAAATATTTCAAAAAAAATGGTTTGCTGATGTTTTCATTATAGTATTTGTAATTGCTTCAATTACTGTGTTTTTTCTATAACTTTACATTTTAACTCCAAATGCTAAATCGCCAGCATCACCTAAACCAGGTACTATGTAGCCTTTTTCATTTAAATTTTCATCAATAGCTGCTATCCATAAATCTGTATTATCAGGAAAATACTTTTTTATATAATCAACTCCATCAGATGACCCAATAACTGATACAATATGTATTTTTTTAGGACTTCCATATTTTTTAATAGCTTCATGAACTGCTACTAAAGATTTACCAGTTGCCAGCATTGGATCAATTAACAATAATGTTTTATCGTTTATAGATGGCGAAGCAAAATACTCTACCACAATTTCAAATGCTTCATCATTATTTGGATGATGCCTATAAGCAGAAATAAAAGCATTTTCTGCATCATCAAAATAATTTAACAAGCCGTTATGAAGAGGTAATCCTGCTCTTAAAATTGAACACAATACCACATCATTTACTGGAATCTCTTTTTTCTTTTCACCAAGCGGTGTTGTTGTTGTTATTGAAGAAAAGTCTAATTTTTTACTTAACTCATATCCTAATATTTCTCCTATTCTTTCAATATTTCTTCTAAAACGCATTGCATCTTTTTGAACTGAAACATCTCTTATTTCTGATAAGAACTTGTTTAAAATAGAATTTTCTTGAGATATGTGGTGTATTTTCATAAAAAACAGATTTAACGCTAAAATACAAAAAAGAAAGCTTTACTATTAACTAGTAAAGCTATTAAAACATATCGTATTTTCTTTTAAAATCTATACCCTACTCTAAAGCCTAAGTCTACTCCAGTTCCTCCTTCATTGAAATCAAAATCATAAACATATCCTACTCCAACAGAAAATTCATATTCAAAATTTTTAGCAAAACTTCTCCTTAATCCCCATTTTGGAATCACTGTAATATGATTATGTACATAACTATTGTAATTTGAAATTGTAAATAAATTAGGGTTATAACTTGTTTTTAAACTAAAATAGTTACCGTTATTATTTGCTATTTTTTTATTAAGTTTTGTTCTTCTATTTAAATTATAATAATATCTAGGTTCTACAGAAATTGTAGGAAATAAAATATAACCTGTTTTTGGATAAGAAGTTCCTCCCCAAATGCCCATATTTAATCCTAACTCTGTTCTTAAACTTATAGTATTTGATAGTCTCGCTTCATTGTAGCCCCAAATTCCAAATAAACCTGCTTGAACGCCAAATATTGACTTTTCTACAGAAACTTCTTTCTCTTGAGCAAAAGATGAGACACTTAACACAATAGCAATTAAAAATAATAATTTGTTTTTCATAATAGTAGTAATTTGTAGTTTTAAACAGCCTGTGATTAAACAATAACTATACCATAAAAAATTAAAAAACATATTTATTGAGTTCTATTTTTCTCATCTTCATTACCAAAATCTCTCTTATTTTCTTTTACTTTTCTATTTCCAAAATCATACGATAATCCCAGTTGAATACTCCTTGAACTTGGATTATTAAAATATGTTTGTTTTATCCCATTTACAATAGATTCATAATTGTTTAAACTAGCAGTATTTAAAATATCATTTGCAAAAATTGACATTTTTATATTACTCTTCTTAAAGTTATGTTGTAAACCAAAAGACAAGTTATACATACTGCCAACACTATATAAACCAGTGCTAACTTTTGAATTATACCAAGAGTTAACTTGTAATTTTGTGTTTTCGGAAAGTAAAAATGTATTATTTGATGAAACACGTACTCCAAATCCATTTTTAGGTTGTGAACCGACTTCTTTAGTAAAAGTAGTTTTATATCCTATAAAAGTTATATCATTTTGACTTTCCCACCAAGATATTTTATTATATGAAAAACTTTCTGTGAAACCATAATTATATTGATTATAATAATTCTGCCTTGTTACTATTTGAGTTTGGTTAACTTCATTTGAAGTAAAAACAGTACCTCTTCCTTCATTTGTGCTATTAAAAAAAACACTAGAAATTAAATTTCTCTTATATGAATGTGTTAACTCAAAACTATCTGTAAAAGAAGGTTTTAAAAAAGGATTTCCTTCGCTATAACTATTATCACTAACATATACTCTAAATGGATTCAAATTACCAAAAGAAGGTCTACTTATTCTTTTACCATAAGAAAAATTAAAGTTATTAAAGTCATCCTTTGAATATGAAATGTAAAGAGTAGGAAATAATTTAGTGTAGTTATTATTATTTATCTGATTAATTGTCAAGTTCATTCCTTCCGTTATTGTATTTTCTATTCTTAAACCAAATTGTAACTCTAACTTATCATTTAATTTAGTGTTTCCTGATATGTAACCTGCATAGTTATTCTCATTATATTTAAATTCATTAGAAATATTTTTATCTAACACAGGAACTCCAGTAATAGTATTAAAAAACAAAGCATTACTAGCAGAACTAACAAAACTAGCTTTTACTCCGAATGACAAGTTCACTTTGTTTAAAGGGTATTCTACATCTATTTTTGAACTAACGTTTTTAATTTCTTGAGTTGATAAATTTAATCCTGCTGAATTTATCCCTATAAATGAATTATTACCATCAAAAGTTTCTGTAATAAAATCACGTTTTTTATCAGAAACATATTCAAAATAATCAACATCAAAAGATATATTTTTCTTAGAGTTCTCAAACTTTTTTATTCCATGAAAATTAAAACTGTTATTTGTATTATTAATATCAAAATCACCTTTATTTACCAATCTCTTTTCTAATTGATTATTTGAATTATAAATACTCGATGTGGTAGTTGGTAAGTAATCAGGCTGGCCAAAATTACCTAAATACTGTACTCCCAAAGTAAATGTTTTTGACACTTCATAATCAACTAAAAAACGCCCAGAAACATTATCTTTTTTTGACTTATTATCAACTTCCATGTTCCAGAAATTTGATGGATATGCAATTTGCAAATTTTCAAAGTTTAGAAAACTTCCTTTGGTAACATTTATACTAGCCGTCAATGAAATCTTATTTTCATTTAAAAAAAAGCTATTTCTAAGACTAGCATAATTATACTTATTCTGATTATACGTTAAACTAGTAGTGTTTTTCCAAGAGTTTTGTACTCCTTTTTTTAAGATAATATTAATTAAGCCTCCATTTCCTGCTGCTTCATACTTTGCTGGCGGATTAGTAATAACTTCAATACTCTTTATCTCATTAGCTCCTAACCCACTTAAAAAATCAATTAACTCTTCTCCTCTCAAAGGTGAAATTCGTCCATTTATCATTATTCTAGAAGCACCTTTTCCTATAATTTCTATAGCCCCATTCTGAACTTGTACTCTTGGTGAAACTTTTAAAATATCAACACCATTTCCAGTAGAAGCTATAATACTCTTTTCTACATTAAAAACTAACCTATCTACTTTTCTTTGAATTACTCTTTTTTTTGTTTTTACAACAACCTCATCTAATGTTTCAGCATCTTCATTTAAAGTAATTGTTCCTAAGTTTAAATTTTTAGAAACAATCAATTGTTTACTCCAGCTTTCATAGCCCAAAAAAGAAATAAGAATTGTATAAGTTCCTTCTTTTACTTTAACACTAAACTTTCCATTATCATCAGTTGTAGCTCCAACTATTATTTTATTTGTACTATTTTTTATAATAACATCAGCAAATGCAATATTTTCTGTAGTATCTTTTACAGTACCTACAATTGTTTGAGAAAATGTACTTATTGATACAAATACTAAAAAAGTTAAAATTAAGCGTCTCATTTTATTTTGTTTTTATTTCGATGAGACAAAAGTGCACAAGTGTATAAACCTATACGACCGAAAACACAAAGCCGAACTGATTTACACTAAAAAAATCAGTTCGACTATTTTTTAAAAACGTTCGACTTTACGTTAAACCTTTAATTTACAGAAGATTTCCTGTATTGAGTTGGTGTTAATCCTGTATGTTTTTTAAATGCGGTATTAAAAGATGATTTTGAATTAAAACCAACTTCATATAAAATTTCAAGCACAGTTTGTTTGCTTTTCGAAGTATCTTTTAAAATATGTTTTGCTTTTTCTATACGATATTCATTTACAAAATCGAAAAAGTGTTGTTTTAAATCTTGGTTTATTAATACCGATAATTCTCGCATAGGTATTTTTAATTGCTCGGCAAGATTTCTAATAGTTAGTGAAGGATTTAAATAAGGTTTTTCTTCATTCATATAATCTTTCAATAGCTTAATTTGTTGATTATTTTTAGCTTCTCCACCTACATTACCTTTCATTTCTTTTGATGTATTTAAGTTTACATCAACTCCTCTAAATAATTTAGGCGAATTTAACGCCTTAAACACTAACCAGAATATAAAAAACACTCCAAAAAGTAGGGTCACTATTCTAAGTACATCGGTAGTTTCTGAAGAATAAAATCCCCTAGAAACGTTTTTAATAACTGTGATAATTTGTCCAATGGTTAATAAAACTAATAATTGCTTAAGCCAATTGTAATTTTTAAAAGCATTTTTATCTGTATAATTTTCTAATAATAATTTTCGATATCTAATCACATAATATATTTCAGAAAACAGATAAGCTAGAGAAACTAAATATCCAAAAACATTTAAAAATTTTCCTTCCGGTTTTTCATCATAACTATTAAAAAAATCTAGCTTAGTAGCATTATCTGCTAAAAAAAAGTTTGGCATTAAAACTATTATACCTAATAACCAAGGAACAGCATAAATTAAATGTATTTTTTTTAACTTGAAATTTGAATAAATAATTGATAAAATATATAGAAAAAGTAATGGGTCTTTAAAACTCGAAATCTTTATTCGTAACATTTCTATTGCTAATGGCAGCTCTATAAAGTTTGAATAAAAAAACGCACTGATATCAATTGCTGTAACTACTAAAAAAGCAGCCAAAAGATAATTACTTGTTTTTTTTTCGGTTTTAACTGTAAATAAGAAAACAGAAAAAAACAGAAAAAGTAATACTATAATAACACCTAAAACACTTATAATTGATGAATTATCCATGATTCAATTTACTTTTCTATATTTTAAAAACATTCAATTCAAATATAGCTCTTATTCTTTTTTATAAAATCAACTTCTTATAAATTCTAATAAAGTTTCAAGCAATTCTTTCTTATTCTCAATATGACTCATATGCCCATTAGCTAGTACCTTCAAATCTGTATTAGTTCTTATCGCTTCTCTTTTTATAGATTCGTAATTTAAAACAGGATCTTCTTTACCTGCAATAATTATTCTTTTTTGTATTTGTTCTAAAACTTCTTCACTATTTTTTCGTAATCGCATACCTTCATTAGAGGCCATATAACCTCTTACAGGAGTTTTTAGAGCCTCATTTAGCACTTTTTCTATTTCATTAGAAAAAAGTTCTTTTGATGTTGAAGCAAATAAATTATTTATCGCCATTTTAACCATCATATTAAAGTTTTTCCGAACTATTTTATTTGCCTTTTCGCGAATTTCTTTTCGTTCATCATCATCAGCTTGTGCTGTTGAGTTCATTAAACAGATTCCTTTAACATTCTTAAGGTATTTATTAGCAAAGACTAAAGAAACATATCCCCCCATAGAATGCCCTACAAAAATAGCTTTACGAATTCTCAAATGGGTTAACACTTGCTTTACTGCTTCGGCCATATCTTCCATAGTATGTACATACCCTAAACAATCTGATTTTCCATGCCCCAGTAAATCAATAGCTATAACACGATTTCTCTTTGAAATTTCTTCAACAAGTCCATTCCACATTGTTGAGTTTTCTAAAAAACCATGTAATAACACAACAGCACTACCTATACCCTTTTCCGTATAAAAAATATTTACTCCTTTATATACTACAATCATTTTTAACTTATCTTCGGCAAAGATAGCCTCATTGTAGCAATAGGCAGAAATAATTAGTACTCAAAATGAATAAAACAAAAGAAATTCTCGTTACAGGTTTTGCACTATTTTCACTTTTTTTTGGAGCAGGAAATTTATTATTACCTCCTCTTTTAGGTTATAATGCAGGTGATAATTGGTTTTGGGTAACCCTTGGTTTTATGATTACTGCTGTTGTAATTCCTATTCTTGGAATTTTAGCACATGCTAAGCTACAAGGTACTTTATATGACCTTGGAAAAAAAGTATCTCCTACTTTTAGCTTACTATACTGTGTAATTATTTATATTATTTCAATAGCTATTCCATCACCCAGAACAGCCTCTGCAACTCATGAAATTGCTATTCATCCTTTTTTTGGAACAAGCCCTTTGATAACTAGCTGTTGCTATTTTGCCTTAGTATTAATCTTTGTTTTAAATAGGTCAAAAGTTTTAAACCTAGTTGGTAAATACTTAACTCCTTTTATTGTACTTATTTTAGTGCTAGTTATTGGTATTGGATTGTTTTCTAGTGATATGATCATGAATCCTAGTATGTTCAAAACCCCTGTTGTTAGCGGTTTACTAGAAGGATATCAAACTTTTGATGCCATTGGAGCCGTAGTAGTTGGTGGTGTTGTTATAATTTCTTTAAATTTAAAAGGGTATAGCTCTTATACAGATAAAAAAGAATTAATTAAAAAAGCTGGATTCATTGCAGGAACTGGGCTTTTTATAATATACGCTGGTTTAATTTCGGTTGGTGCTTTTTATGGCTCTGAAATATTAGTTGACGGTACTCTAAGTAGCGATATGCAAAGAGCTAATTTATTGCGAGGAATTAGCATAGCAACACTAGGTAATATTGGCGCTGTATTTTTAAGTGTTTTGGTTGCTTTAGCTTGCTTTACTACTGCAGTTGCAATAATTACTGGTACTGCTGATTACTTTAAAGGACTATTTAAAAACTCACAAAAAGCATATGTGATTACTGCGGTAATTAGCTGTTTATTTGGGGTTTTAGTTGGACAATTAGATTTTCATTCTATTATTGTAATAGCTCTTCCTGTACTAATGTTTATTTATCCAATTACAATTGTATTAATTTTATTAAATATAGCTCCTAAAAAACTAGCCACTCCTATTGTTTTTAAAATTGTTGTTTTAATTACTTTTATTTTTAGCATTCCTGATTTTCTTCAGTTTATTATTGATAAAAAACAATTGGTAAGTATAACTAACTTAATTCCTTTTTCAAAACATCATTTAGGATGGGTTATCCCAGCTATTTTAAGTTTTATTGTAGTCAATCTTATAAAAAACATCAAAAGAAATTAATTAAAAACATGATCTTTTGTAAATAAAAAAAGTCCACGAATGTGGACTTTTTTTATTTATTACCTGATGATTTTCCTAGAATCTGTATCCAACATTAATACCAACTCTTGGAACTACTGAATAGGAATCAGAAGAAAACATGTTTCTCCCTAAACCTGCATAAGCACCTACTACTAAACCTCCGTTAGATACATATTTCGACCCTACTGCAACTCCTAAAGCTCCATCAGTATATTTTTTATATCCGATTGTTTTTCCTCCAGCTTCAATAGCTGTTTCTCCAGAGTTTATTCCTAAAAATATTTCTCCAAAATGATTCCAGTTACGATTCGTAGTAAAATAATGACGAAAGTATGGCGTAAACATTTCATTTTCATTATATCTAAAATCTGAACTCTTCTTTTCAAAATTAAACAACGCTGATATACCAACTGATGACTGTTCACTTAAATAGTATTCATACGACACTTCTAAAGTTTTCATTACTAAAGCATCTGCTATATCTACCTTTATTTCTTGCTGTGCATTTGCAAATGAGCTGATAAAAATTACAGCTGCTAAAATTACTTTCTTCATGTATAAATTTTTATTAATTAATATAATGTTGTTACTATGCAATTATAATACCACAAACTTACTTAAAAAATAGCTTTTAATTGTACAGTACCCGTATGTATTGCACTAGAATTCGTACTTTTTCTACCTAAATAAGATACTGATAAATTTAAAACAGATGTTAATTTTTGATTCAATTGCAAGTTCCAGGTATAGTTCCTACCAATCTGGAGTCCTTCTAACATTTGATACCCTACTGGTGAATTTGAATTTCCTGTAAAATCATTTAAAAACATAGCAGTATCTGCACTAATTTGATTCTTTTTTGAACTTATAAAAAAATAAGAAAGTCCTATTTTTTGCTGCTGTAACTTTTCAAAATTCAACATATTGTTTTCTTTATTCTTATAATGATAAGAAACTGAAAAACGATGATCTTTATTGTATAAAAATGTAAATTTAGGCTGTAATTCTTTTACTAAAATTTCATAATTTCTATTTGCTAAGTTTTCTGTTTTTAATTTATTTTCTCCTACAGATGCTTTTGTTTCAAACAACCAGAATTTTGTTAGTTTATGTTGAAATTCTAATTGATGAATAAATGAATTTCCTTCTTGATTTCCCACAGAAAACTGTTGTTTGTTTTGCGATTTACCAAATGTATAAGTCCAACTATAATTCTGAAGGTTTCTATTAAAGTAAAAGCTATTTCTAAAGTTAAAATTTAACCCTAATAACCCATCACCAGATGTATTGAAAGGATTCCAATTAAAACCACTTCCAGCTCGTAAACGTTCGTTATCAATAGTTACATACGTTTGATTATAAAAATGTGAAAGTGTTTTTTTAAATCCTTTTTTACTACCCCATTGTTTAGGGTTTAAAGTAATGGATTGTTTCCATTTTACACGTTGAGTAGCAAGAAATCGTATGTTAGGTAACGCTATTCGTAAATAAGTGGCTTGGTCTTGAAATTGCGCTATTTCAAACTCATTAAACTGTTGTTCTCCATCATTATTATAATCTATCCAAGTATAATATCCTTGCCCTGGTTCTGTTTTTACATAAATAAAATCCTGTCGCGCTATATTACCTGAAGATGTTTCATAAGCCGTTCCTAAAGTTAAAAGGTTTTTAAAAAATCGTTGATTATATAATATTCTAGAATTCAATGTTGTTTCATTATCAGCTAATCTATTTTCTGTAAACCTATAATTAGCATAGAGTGATAAATTTGTAGTTGTATTCTGTATTATTTTACTATTAATATAAAAAGTTTTACGGTTATTAATTTGTGTAAATGCGTTACTCTTTATACTATCATTCGTTCTATAATTCACACCAAATTTCGCAAATACTTTAGTACTATCACCAATTCCATAATATCCTTCATACTCCTTAAATTGATGACTTGTTATATCAAAATTATTAGTAGACGTTTCTTTCTTTTCATTAGTTTCAAAATTTACAAAACCTCCTAACCATGATTTCTCAAAACTATGTTCAACTTTTGATTGCCCCCTAAAAAAATTATCTTTTCTAGTATTTGTACTATTTTTTAACCAACTTCCATTCACCCATACACTAGTACTATCAAATTTCACCTTTGATTGAAGAGTATGCTTACTTCCTGAAAAGTTATTGCTAAACTTTAAATGATGAAATCCATAAGAAATAGTAGTTTTTTTATTTTTTTGAGCAGTTAAAACAGTTCCTATTTCATGTTGATCTCCTGTTGGACTGTCTAAATTCCAGTTTCTATTAAATTCTACCGCTTGAAATCGTTGTACTGTTTGAAAATTATTTTCAATAAACTTGTAGTTCACATCACTGGTAATTTTCCAGTCTTTATCTAACAATCGTTGATTCCATCCAATCTTAGTAGCTATTCTCTTATTTTTAGAATCGTCAATGTTTGAAAATAAATTCACATCATTATCACTAAACGCTAGTTCAGCTTGTATCGTTGTTTTATCTGAAGGTGAATACTTTGAGTTTACAACAGCTACTTGTAGTTTTGAAGGAGCTACTAACTGAACTACAGGATTATAACCTCCTTGGTTTTTACCTAGATATTTATAAATAGTTCCAATAGCAATGGTTTTATCAACAACATAATCTCCTTTACCAGCTCCTACATTTGAAAAAACCACCGAAAATACCTCATCATTCTCATTAGTGGTATATTCAAAAACCTCATTTCCACTGATTATTGTTTTTTTATATTGAATCCTATTAACAGAAAATTCATCTGCAAAAAAACTAGGCGCCATCATTTTAGTTATATCATTACCTGCATTCGCTAAAATTTGTTTTTGAGCATCTGTAAGCGCTTGTTGTATGGGTTGACTTTTGGCATCATTCTCATTATAAAAATAACCAGCTATTGAAAAGTTATCCTTTTTATATTGAGCTTTTTCATAGGTAATAAATCGTGTGTAATTTCTATCAGAATATTGAAATTCAACACGAACACGCATATCATTAGTTATAGGATAGGTTGTATTAAATCTAATTTCTGCTAAATTATAATCAATAGTATAGTCTTTATTTTCTCCTCTTTGCAACAACACCCCATTTACAAACACTTTATCACTCCCCGAAACTATAATAATACCCGATTCATTATTTGATCCGAAAATTTTATACGGCCCTTGATTCCCTTCAACACCAACAAAATTAAATGACGAAAACCTACCACGAACAATAGCTCCAGATGCTAAAACGTTAGTACTTTCACTTAAATTAGCTCCTACCTCAACTCCTGAAACCTGCTTGTTGAAATTCAAAAAGTAACTGTCTTTATTCTCTAAACTTACATCTCCTCCTTTAACTCGCCAGTTCTTACTGTATAATTCAACAAAAATTCGATCAAAATCAGTGATTTTTTGTGAATATCCATTTTGTTGCAACGGAATGTTAGTGTCGAAAATATTTGCTCTAATCCCTACTTTATCTGATAACTTCCCAGAAATTGTTAAATCTAACGATGAATTTGTTACTGCATTTTGGTTGTTCCCTCCAGTAACACCTCTGGTAATAAACCCTTGTGTAGTTAAACCATCAAAAAAACGAACATCCGAAGTTTTTTTATTCGTAGTTTCACTATATAATTTCCCTGTATTTTTAGTGTTTTCTACAATTAATCGCTTGTCAAAAGGAGAATACTCTTTTGTTATAAATTCTGGATATCGATAATATTCAACGGTTATTTCTGAATACTTTTCTTTATCAATAATCAGTTGAGACAACCCAAAATTAACTTTATAATTTGATGGATTTATAAGACTACCTTCTTTAGAAAGAAGTTTGAAGCTGGTTGGGTTAATACTTACACTATCAATTTGAATTGTATCTTTTTTTACTTGTATTTTTTTTAAACGAAATTCTTTTGGTTTTGTTTGTGCATACGCAACAACACCGATTAAAAAACACAAAACACAAAAGATTTTTTTGATCATACCTTAACAACGTAGCATCAGCAAAAATAGTTTAAAATTAGACATCGCCTTGCTTATTATATATCAACAATATTTATTAATTCATTTTTTCATATGCTTATACCTCCTATTAAACAACTTAAAAGGCTACAATTAAATTTAATCATAGCCTTCTTTATAATTGAAAATAATGTAAAATGACTTAAAAATCCTTTAACTTAAATTTTACTATTATTTGGTTTCCATCTTCAATATTATTAGATAAAATTTTATTAATCTTATCAATTAACTTCTCTTTACCTATAATTGGGTAATTTGATTTATTCAATTCTTCTTTTATGAACTCAAGAGATATAGGATATAAAGCAGAATAAAAGAAATCATCACTAACCCCTTTTATTTCAAAAAGATCTTTGTAATAAGATTCACTATATTTCTTTGGAAAAGAATAGTTTTTAATCTTTAGACTTTCTTTTGATTTAAAAACATAAAATGATTTGGTTCCATTATTTGAAAAATTATAAATAAATGATTTTTTAGTTATTCCTTTAATACTAGAAAAGAAGTCATACCCTTTAAACTTATTAATGTCCTTATTTAAATCTTCAATTATTTTCTGATGAGAAGCTGTTTTAAAGTCATTATCAAGGGTTTTTTCTTTATACTTAAAAAGAGCAGTTGAACCTATATTTTTACTTGTAATTGTATAAAGAGAATCTGAAACTATATCACTAAAAACAACTGAATTACTATCCATTAAATTATGAAATGGGTTTTTCCCATGAATTCTTACAGAAGGAAATTTTTCATAATCAAAAGGAATAGATTTCTTTTTTATATTCCTTAAAGAATCTAATAAAATTAAATCATAATCTATAAAACTGTCATTAATTTTATTTCGGTGTTTTCCAGTAAAAAGAACTAAACTATTATCCTTTAGAAAACTAAAATTTAAAAAATTATATCCAATGTTTTCAACTCTTAAAAACTTCAATTTATCATTAAATATATAAAAACGTTGTTTTTGAAAATCATAAAGATATAATTCCTCATTTTGTATATTAAAAGAAATATCCTTAATCTCTCGATATTCATCAGGTCCAAAACCTGTTTTATTCATGTTTTTCAAAAGACCACCCTCATTATTTATTAAATAAACCTCATGTGTTCCTCCTTGTATGAATATTTTATCCTTATTAGGTATTATCTTAATTACATCATGTAAATCAACAACTTCTCCAGATTCGTTTTTTATTTCTATTAATTCCAATTGAGAGATTAAATCAAAAATATTAACTTCTGGCTCAATTGATGAATCTACATAAAAATCTTTTTTTAAATTAACATCATCTTTTTTACAAGAAAAAACTATCAAAATTGAAGTAACTAAAATAAATATAAAATTATTATTTTTCATTTTTGTATAAGTTTATTGTTCTTACTTCTTTGTATCCCTCTTCAATTTTAATTGAATAATAAAATTTTAATTCCTCAATTATTTCTTCTACAGAATTAGCGTGATGAATAGTTATATTATATTTTTCATTTCCATATTCTTCAACAAACAACTTTATGTCATACCATTTTTCAATTTGATTGACTATAGTTTTAATAGAAACACACTTCCCTCTAAAAGTTCTATTAATAATTTGTACTACCTCTCTATTATTTTTGTCATCACATTTTACTAACCTTGATTTATCAACTATTTTTTTGAGCGTCTTTACCTTTTTCTGAGATTTATCATACTTAAAAACCAAACCAATTTTTTCAATTAATAATCTTTGTAATTGCACTATTAATTTCTTTTTACTTATTCTAGAAGAGGATGTTGCCTTAAATTTAATTAATGGATTTATACCTGATTCATTACTTATATACTGAATAGGTGTGCCAGTTATTTTAGATATAAAATCAACCAATCTAAAATTATTAAATTGAATAAGTTTTTCCCCAGTTGCTTTTGAACTGACAAAATTTTTCTTCATCTCAAGAACCTCTAAATCAATTTTTATTGAATCGTTATTAGCATTAGAGAAAGCTATTTTCCATGAAAAAAAGAAAATAATTAAAACTACTTTTTTCATTTATTCTTTTTTAAATTTTTATAAAAACACCATACCTTGTTTAACACAAACTATATATTGTTTTTACTTTTATCAATATAACAATAGACAATATAGCTTTAAGTAAAGCCATATTGTCTATTTATTTTTAGGCCAGTTATTTTCCTGCCGGACTCATCATTACATTATTAGTATAGCACTTGGCACCACCAGTAACCCCTGCTTTACAACAAGCATAATATCCTGCACCACAAGTTACAGAAAAAGTAGTAGAAATTTCTACTGAAGCTGCTCCTGTCGTGAAAGTGATGGTACATGATGTTGAACCTACTCCTCCAGCGTCACAACCTGCATAAGAATTAAAAGAAGCAAATAATAATGATACTGATAGTATTCCTGAAATTAGGATTTTTTTTGTTTTTTTCATTTTTTAAAATTTAATAATTAAACAATTATATACTTATCGAGTAAGTATATTTAATAATAAATAATTAAAAAAGAATGTATTGCAATTTTTTATAAACACTCTTTCTTTTTGCTAGCAATATTATTTTAAAAACATAGCTAATTTTTTAAAATAACAATGCAAATATATAAAAACAAATAAACAAAAAAAGTTTTTTTACAAATACACTAAATTAATCTCTTTATTATCAAGCGTAAAAAGACTACTCTAAAAAACGAAAAGCATCACTATCTTCTAAAAAACGAAATTTATCTCTATAATTATTTTGTATTTCCTTATCTAACTCAACAATTAAAATCGATTCTTCTCCTTTATCACTTTTAGCCAAGCAATTTCCCAGAGTGTCATAACAAACGGTATTTCCCGAATACTCATAATTATTTGCATCAACCCCTACTCTGTTCACCCCTATAGTATAACTCATATTTTCAATAGCTCTAGCTTTTAACAAAGAATCCCAAGCATTAATTCTAGGCTTTGGCCAACTAGCAATATACATAAGTAAATCGTAGTTATTTGTGTTTCTTGCCCAAACAGGAAAACGTAAATCATAACAAATTAATGGGCGGATTCTCCACCCTTTAAACTCAATTAAAATATTGTTTTGACCGGCAGTATATGTTTCATCCTCTTTTGCTAACGTAAATGTATGTTTCTTATCATATGTTTCAATCTCTTCTGATGGGTGAACAAAAAGAAGTCTATTAAAATAATGTTCATTCTCTTCAATTATAATACTCCCTATTACAGCTACATCTAAAGAACTTGCTATCCCTTTCATCCATTGTATGGTTTCACCTTCCATGGTTTCAGCATTTTCACTAGCATTCATAGTAAACCCTGTAGAAAACATTTCTGGCAGAATAATCACATCTACTTTTGATGTAATTCCTTTTATTTTTTCTTCAAAAAACATTCTATTTGCTATAGGATCTTCCCAAACTAAATCTGATTGAATTAATGCAACACTAAGCTTTTTTGTCATTTTATTTTAATTGAAATGAGGTGTTTTATATCTCAAAAATAAGATAAAAATTGTACTTTGCTCCTATATAATTAGCCAATGCAATCATTTATTTCTGATACATTAGATAGTATTTTAAAAACAACCAAATCATTTGAAGATGTTGAGTTTATACTACCTTCTCAAAGAGCAGGAGTATTTGTTAAAAAGGCATTGAAAGATAAAATCTCTACTGGTTTTCTACCTAAAATAAGTAATATTGGTGATTTTATAGAGGATGTTTCTGGAATGAAGAAAGCAGATTCTGTTCAACTACTATTTTATTTCTATTCCATTTATAAAAAAGAAGAATCGAAACCCGACACTTTTGATGTTTTTTCTTCCTGGGCTTTTACCGTATTGCAAGATTTTAATGAAATAGATCAACACTTAATAAATGCACGTGAAATTTTTGTGTATTTAAGAGATATACATCGCTTGAGAAAATGGTCAGTTTCTGGAACATTCCAAGAAACAGAATTGATGAAAGATCATTTTGCTTTTATGGAAAAACTACATAAGCTTTACACCATTTTTTATGAGTTTTTAATTTCGGAAAAGAAAGGATATCAAGGAGTGATTTATAGAGAATCTATAAAATTAATTGATGATTATATTCTAAAAAACAAAAAAAAGAAATTCTTTTTTATAGGTTTCAATGCATTAAATGCAGCTGAAGAGTTGCTCTTTCAAAAAATGTTAGAAGCCAAAAACACTGAGGTATACTGGGACATTGACCAAGCTTTTTATGAAAGTAACCACCAAGCTGGAAGCTTTATTAGAAAATATAAAACCCGATGGAAATATTATCAAAAGAACCCTATACAAACAGTTGCGACACATTTTTCATCTCCAAAGAATATTCAAGTAATTGGAGCATCAAAAAACATAACGCAAATAAAGTATGCTGGAGAGTTATTATCAAAATTTTCTAACCATAACAATACAGCATTAGTATTAGCAGATGAATCTTTACTTCCAATAACCTTAAACTCATTACCTGAAAATGTTGATGCAATAAATATTACAATGGGATATCCGTTAAAAGATGTTCCTACCACAAGTTTATTACTCATTATTTTTCAGCTTTTTATAAATCAAGAAAAATTACAAAAAAAAGACCACCATCTTTTTTATTATAAAGATGTAATAGCTTTACTAAAACACCCAGCTATATATCAATTATTATATATTGAAGAACATAATATTGCAGACAGTATTTCTGAAGTAATTGTAGCAAGTAATACAACATTTGTCAATCAAGAAAAAATTACAGAGTTTTTTACGCAAATACCCATAGAAACGCAAAATGTTATTTTACCTCTTTTTAACCCTTTTACTACTGTTGATGACTTTTTATCACGTATTTTAAATGTTATTATTGTTTTAAAAGAAGTTGCTAATGAGTTAGAAAAAGAATACTTATATCGTTTTTTTACTGCATTTATACAGTTACAAAACTTACATGACACCTTTAATTATATTCAAGATTTAAAAACACTTCAGCAGTTTTTTAAACAACTAATACAATCTGAAAGTTTATCCTTTCAAGGAGAACCTTTACAAGGTTTACAACTAATGGGAGTATTAGAAACTCGTGTATTAGATTTTGAAAACGTAATCATTACCTCAGTAAACGAAGGAGTTTTACCAGGTAATAATCAACAAAATTCTTTTATCCCCTTTGATGTAAAAATAGAGTTTGGATTACCTACCTATAAAGAAAAAGATGCACTTTTTTCATATCACTTTTTTAGATTGTTACAACGTGCCAAAAACATATACATATTATACAATACAGAACATGATGTTTTTGGAAGTGGAGAAAAAAGTCGTTTTGTTACTCAGTTAGAAATGATGAGAGGTGACTTAAAAGAAGAAATTATAAGTCCTAAAATAATTACAACCGTAACCCAACAAAAAGAGATAACAAAAAATAAGGAAGTTTTAGAAAAATTACGAGAACTAGCTAAGAAAGGGATATCTCCATCAGCCTTAACCAACTATTTATACAATCCGATAGCTTTTTACAAACAAAAAATATTAAAAATAAAAGAGTTTGATGATGTAGAAGAAACTGTTGCTGCAAATACTATGGGAACTGTTGTACATGACACTTTAGAAGCTTTATACAAGCCTTTTGAAGGTAAATTTATATCAGTTGAGATCATTACTAAAATGCAACAAAAAACTAAAGAGTTAATTGTTTTCTATTTTTCAGAGCATTTTAAAAATGGAGACATTAGCACTGGTAAAAATCGATTAATTTTTGAAGTTGCTAATCGTTTTGTTATTAATTTTTTAAAACAAGAAAAAGAACTTCTTAAAGATGACAATAACCAATTAAAAATAATTGCTACTGAACAAACATTAGCTACTCAAATAACTATTGAAGGGTTTGATTTCCCGATTAAAATTCATGGCCAGGTTGATAGGATTGATGAATTAAACGGAGTTACTAGAATTATTGACTATAAAACAGGTAAAGTAGATGCGTTAAACTTAAAAGTATTAGATTTTAGTTTATTACCTGAATTAAAATATCATAAGGCTATTCAAGTAATGCTGTATACATTCTTGTATACACAACATACTAACTATGATTTTTCAAAACCATTAGAAGCAGGTATTATTTCATTTAAAAATTTAAAAAATGGTTTTTTAAAAATGAATTTCTCTTCAAATTATAAAACTCCTGACAATGAAATTACAGAAGAAAAATTGGAAGAATTTATGCATGAAATAAAAGAAATACTAAAAGATCTTTACCACCCAGAAACTTCTTTTATTGAGCCTACAGATTTGAAGTATTAGATATTTAAAAAAGTAAATTTAGTTACTAAATATCCATAAACACTACAACCCACGTTTGATTGTTATAATCGTAACGTACTAATTCTTCAAAACCAACGGCTTTATGTGCATTTATTGAACGAATATTTAAGGCATCTATTTCAGTAATTATACAATCATATGTAGCTGTAAAAGCATCTCTCATCTTTGCATACAAACCTCTAAAAACACCTTTTCCTCTATATTCTTTGCCAATACAAACCTGTCCCATAATAATATAATTACTATCAGATTTTATAGAATTATCTATTTCAGTAAACATAGGAGCTAAAACAGCTATTTCACCTCTAAATTTTTTAGACATAGATAAAGCATACCCAATAACATTTCCTTTACAGGTAGCAATACTATGCGCATGTACTTCATGCATGTTTTTTAATATTGCTAAATCATGTTGTACGGTAACAAAACCCTGCTCCTTTTTGTCAACTTCAGTTAAATTAACAGGTATATTTTCAGCTTGTAATGCTAATATTTGCTCTAGCTCTAATAGATTTTCAGTTGTTTTAAATTCAATCATAAATTCACTTTTTAATGAAATATTACCAAGTTTGGATTGGTATTATTTTTATGGATGTGCATTTACCCATACTTCGCCATCAGAAAAATATTCTTTTTTCCATATAGGCACAGTCTCTTTAAGCGTATCAATAGCATACTGACAAGCCTCAAAAGCAGCTCCTCTATGCGGAGAAGAAACTGTTATAATAACAGGAATATCTCCAATAGTTAATAAGCCCTCAGCATGATGGATTGCTATTTTTTTTACTGAAAATTTTGTTAAGGCAATATTAGCTATCTTTTTCATTTCTTTTATAGCCATAGGCTTATAAGTAGAAAAGTCTAACTGAGTTACTTCTTTATTTTTTGTAGCGTTCCTAACTGTACCTACAAATACAGCGATTCCTCCACAAGAAGGATCTGCTACAAAATCATAACATTCTTGTAAATTTAGTTTTTCAGACAGTATTTTTACAGAAATAGTATCCATTCTTTTTTAACAAATATATAAGTTTGTTATTAAATCAAATCCTATTTTAATATAGTTTTAAATAGTTATTTTTGTTGAAGAAAAAGAACAGTATTAAAATAGTAAATATGTTTATTATAAATCTTACCTACAAAGCTCCTTTGAAAAAAATTGATCAATTTTTAGAAGCACACATACAGTTTTTAAATAAACAATATACAGACGGTTTTTTTTTAACATCCGGAAGAAAAGAGCCTAGAAACGGAGGAATTATACTCTGTAAAGCAAAAAATAAAGATAATGTTGAGCAAATTATAAAACTAGATCCTTTTAAAATAAATAATTTAGCAGATTACGAAGTAATTGAATTCACACCAACGAAAACTAATGAAAAACTTAAGTTTTTAATAGAGCACTAAAAACTATTTGCTTTTTAAATACAATTTTTTTGACAAGAACAAACACACAATAACAATACATGAAAACACTAAACGATTATAATTTTGAAAACAAAAAAGCATTAATACGCGTTGATTTTAATGTTCCTTTAAATGATGTTTTTGAAGTAACCGATGACACAAGAATTCAAGCTGCAAAACCAACAATTATTAAAATTTTAGAAGATGGAGGAAGTTGTGTACTTATGTCACATTTAGGACGCCCAAAAGGTGTTGAAGAAAAATATTCATTACGTCATATTGTAGAAACAGTAACTACTATTTTAGGTGTAAAAGTTTCTTTTGTTGAAGATTGTATTGGAGATAAAGTTGAAACTGCTATCTCAAATTTAAAAGCTGGTGAAGTTTTATTATTAGAAAATTTACGTTTCTATGGTGAAGAAAAAGCTGGTGATGTTGCATTTGCTGAAAAACTTTCAAAATGGGGAGATATTTATGTAAATGATGCTTTTGGAACTGCGCACAGAGCTCATGCATCAACTGCTGTAATAGCTCAGTTTTTTTCTGAAAATAAATGTTTTGGAAATTTATTAGCTCAAGAAATTGAAAGTATTGATAAGGTTTTAAATAATTCAGAAAAACCAGTTACAGCAATTTTAGGTGGCGCAAAAGTATCTTCAAAAATTGGAGTAATTGAAAATATTATTGATAAAGTAGATCATATTATAGTAGGTGGAGGAATGACATTTACTTTTATCAAAGCTTTAGGTGGAAAAATAGGAAACTCTTTAGTTGAAGATGATAAATTAAATTTAGCATTGGCTATTTTAAAATTAGCAAAAGAAAAGAATACTGAAATTCATTTACCAGTTGATGCACTTATTGCTGATTCTTTTAGCAATGAAGCAAATACTAAAACGGTAAACACTAATGAAATCCCTGACGGTTGGATGGGACTAGATTGTGGTCCACAGACCTCTGAAAAATTTGCAGAAGTTATCTCAAAATCTAAAACTATTTTATGGAATGGACCATTAGGAGTTTTCGAAATGGAAAACTTTGCAAGCGGAACTATTGAATTAGGAAAAGCAATTGCAGAAGCAACCAATAATGGAGCATTTTCATTAGTAGGCGGTGGTGATTCAGTTGCTGCAGTTAAACAATTTGGCTTTGGAAATAAAGTAAGTTATGTATCTACTGGTGGTGGTGCAATGCTAGAAATGTTAGAAGGTCAAACCTTACCTGGTATAGAAGCGATACTTCAATAAGTATACTTATCATATTAAAAAAATAAATCCCGCAATTTTCGGGATTTATTTTTTTATAAAAACTTTACATTTTTCTTTTCAGAAATATTGGTATTTTTATGTTTTTAAGTAATTAAATCAACATTCAAAAAAGAAAGATTTAAAAGAATTTGACTCTCATCAAATTTTATTGAATCAGCTAAGGAGTGTAAAAGAAGAAATTGCTAGATATTCATAAATTAAATGACTAAATATTTCAAAAATGAAATACACAACATTACCAAATACTGATGTAAAAGTTTCTAAAATATGTTTAGGAACCATGACTTGGGGAAATCAAAACACTGAAGTAGAAGGGCATGAACAAATGGATTACGCTTTAGAGCAAGGGGTAAACTTTTTTGATACTGCTGAGTTATATTCCGTACCTGCAACTCCAGAAACTTATGGAGCAACAGAAAAAATTATTGGATCATGGTTTAAGAAAACAGGAAATCGTGATAAAGTTGTTTTAGCTTCTAAAATAGCTGGTGGTGGCGATTATACAGCTCACATTAGAACTGGAGGTTTTAACAAAAAAAATATTTCTGATGCTATTGAAGGAAGTTTAAAACGCTTACAAACTGATTATATTGATTTATACCAATTGCACTGGCCTGATCGTGGCGTGAATTGTTTTGGTGTTCGTGATTACCCATATAAAACCTCAACTAAAGAAGCTGAAAAGCATTTAGAAATTTTAGAAACCCTTAATGATTTTGTTAAACAAGGGAAGATAAAACATGTTGGTTTATCTAACGAAACTCCATGGGGAACCATGAAATATTTGCAAACTGCTGAGAAGCATAATTTACCCAAAATGGTAACTATTCAAAATTCATATTCATTAATTCACAGAAGTTATGAATATGGAATGAGTGAAGTTTCAATGAGAGAAGATGTTGGATTGCTAGCTTATTCTCCACTAGCGCAAGGTGTTTTGTCAGGAAAATATTTAGGAGGAAAGAAACCTGAAGGAGCAAGAGGTACATTGTTTCCACGTTTCATTTCTCGTTACATGGGTGAAGGATCTAAAAAAGCAGTTTTAGAGTATCAAAAAATAGCTGATAAACATGGATTAACATTAACACAATTATCACTTGCTTACATTAATCAATTACCATTTGTAACAAGTAATATTATCGGAGCTACAAAAATGAGTCAATTAAAAGAAAATATTAACTCTATAGATATTGAGCTTAGTGAAGATATCTTAATGGAAATTGAAATAGCTCACAATAAGATGCCAAATCCTGCTCCTTAAGGATTTTTATTGTTTTTCAACCCTTATGTGTTAAAACTCAAAATAAACACTTCTATCAAATAAAAACCCGATGAAATAAATCTCATCGGGTTTTCAAATTTAAAAAGTATACCCAATTGTTATGGACATAGTACTGTATTTTGAACTTATGTTAGAATATGTCGTTAAAAAATCACGATTATTTTGATATGTCAACTCTAAACTATAATTGTTCTTATAAACATATCCTATATGAAAACCAATACTACTACTAGTTCTTATAATAAAATCTTTAATAATAGCCCCATCAGTTCTTGTATATCTTAAGTATGAATCAAAATTAAAATCTAAAACAACAGATCCACCTATAAACATTTTAGAAACATCGTTCAGAAAAAAATAGCGTTTAATCCCAATTGGAACTTCAATAGATTTATAATTAGTTTCTACTATTATTTTTTTCTCAACTAAAAACGCAAAAGGAAGTTCTTTTTTAGCACTAAAAAATTGAAAAGTTGGTTCTACAAATAAAGACCATTTATTTTTGTTAAATGGCAAAAAGTATTCACCTTCCACTCCTATTTTGTATGTAGTTTTAGAATCGAAACTAATACTTGGTAAAAAACTAGAAGAATTGTCAATATCTAAAGTAGTATTTCTTACTCCTCCTTTTAAAGAAACTTTAAAAACCCCCTTGGTTTCTTTTTCATACTGATCATCAATTAAATACCCTGAACATTTATTGTATTTAATAAAAAACTTACTTAGACTTTGCTTTTTATATCTTAACTTCTCTATCTCTTTTAAAGAAATCGTTTTACAAGTTAAATTTTTAAATAACTGCTGCTTATACCTTTCATTTACATAAATAAAATTTCGATTAAGATTTTTGTTTACAATACTTCCGTTAAAAGAACTCAAGTTAGCATTATGCTTTGAATTTAAGTATCTTTTATAAATAAGAGGTTTAATAGATTTCTCTTTATTACTATAAAAAAACCTTTTTAAATTACCTCTCTTGTATCTATATAAATTTGACTTACCTTCTACCAACACTTTTAAAAAAAGAGTTTTTTTTTTTAAAATAGGTTTTCTAGAACCATCCAATTTACTAGTTTCATTACTTGACTGATCAACATCAACATTTCCTCTTGTGTACTTTGAAAAATTATAAACTCCAAATTCTTTAACTGATTCTATAGTATTAAAAATTTCAGGAGCACCATGATTAAGTTTATATTTAAATTTCAAAGGATTATTATCCCAATCTTCATTTTTTATTAAACATTCTACTCTTTCATTATTATTTTTTATAAAATAACCTTTTTCGAATTCAATTTGTGAGTAACAATTAATTGTTGCTAAAAAAACAGCAACATAAAATAGCATTTTTTTCATTAATTCTTTTTTTTAAAATTTTCGCAAAAATAAAAAAGCCTATCAAATGATAGGCTTTTAATATATTTATTTTCAATAAGAATTAATTCAACAAAGCTGGAGAGTAATTCGTTGGGTAATCAGCAGCTTTAGCTAAACCTTTAGTAGCTTTCATAAAGTTAGAACCATATTTACCATCAATAGCTTCTAACATTTTATTTGCCATTAAAGCATAACCTCTAGCAGTTAGGTGAATTCCATCTAAACTAACTAAACCACCAAAAATTAAACTAGTATTCAACGTATACTCATCAAACTGTAAACCAGAAGTTGAGGCAGTTTTTAAAATAACATTAAAATCTACAAAAGCCAATCCTTTTGAATCTGCCATTGCTTTAATGGTTGTATTATAACCATCTGTAGCTGTTTTTATAGCGTCAACCTCAGTTTTTGTTAACACCCATTTATCTTCTAATGGAACTGAAACTCCATTAACTAACAAAGGATTACCTCCTACAGTAGTACCAATAAAAGTAGAACTAGGTAATACTAATAAATCTTCACTAGTTGCTTGTCTATAATTTTTTAATCCTGGATTAATCGCTGTTAAATTTGTTAAATTTTTATCTACAATAACAACAGCATTTTTCCCTTCAGAAAAATTAATTGTTCTTTTTGCTATTTCAGCATCAGCCATAGCTTGAGTCATAGGAGTATTAGCTACTAAGAAAGCAAAAGCTTGTTTTATACCTGCATTATACAGTGCAAATCCCTGATTAGAAGCAGCAGCTACTGTAGCTGTCATAGGCACTGGGTTATGAGGCACTGTTGTAAAATGAGGTAATGTAGTTATGTACGGTAAATTTGCAACAACTCCTTTAGCCCCTTGTGCAGTTAATGTATTAATAATAGCACCAAAAGCGGCATCAAAAGTAGCTTTTGGAGTAATTGCTCCACTAGCACCTCCGGCCACAGCATAGTCTAATACATCATTTCCACCAACTTCAGAAAGCGTAAAAAATGTTGGTAATTTTGACGCTGCCTCAGCTAATAATGTAGATTGCGTTGGCATCATTCTTACAAAGTAAGGGTTTGCAGTTGCAGGAACTGTAGCTAAACCAGCTGCACTTCCATAATTAGGAGCTAAAAAATGAAAACTTTTTGCTCCAGGAATACCATAATTATTAAAAGCAGGTGCATTATCTGCTGGAAAACCTACTTTAGTTGTTGGTTTAACTGTTAACCTTGTAGGTCCTGAACCATTAAAATAAAATCTAGGCTGTAAAGCTACATTAGCTCCGCTTACCATTCCTCCAATATTATCTTTCATTAGAGGTTGGTTAAAATCACCTCCTTTAGCCATTGAAAACTTACTAGCTAAAATATTTGGGAAAGAATTTTTTTGAGCTTCCTTAAATAAAGCTCCATCTGTAAAACCTGCAGTAAAAGAAGCTCCTAATGATATATATTTAGAAAAATCTGCTGTTCCTTCTGTCACAGCAACAACTGGAACTTCTGGGGTATTATCCTTAATTGGATCTAAATCATTATTTACATCACAAGCTACTAATCCTATAAAAAGAACTGGTAACCAATTATATTTAAAATTTATTTTTTTCATCTTTTTAGTTGTTAATTGTCCAAGAAAGGAAATACTGAGAACCTATTGCTCCAACACCTGGTGCACTAAAGTATTCTTTTCCTGTTAAGTTAGCTCCTCCTAATTTAATTACTGACTTCCATGCTGGAATTCTATAATTCACCTGTGCATCTAACACAGTTCTTGAATCCACATCTCCTTCGAAGAAAGAAGACTCCCAGTAAAATTCATTCTGCCATCTAGCACTAACATTAAAACCAAAGTTTTTAAATAAATCTGTTTTACCTAATTGTAATTTTACTTTGTGCTCAGGAGTATTAAATCCTGCTTCAAAATCTGGATCAGAAGTTTGATCAAAATCAAATTTAGACCAAGTATAGTTTAATCCAACGTTAAATCCATTGAAAACTTTAGTAGTTAACCCTAAACCAACTCCATAAGAAGTAATATCTGCTGCTGAATTTGTTCTAAAACCAACACCTGCGAAATCTCCATTTCTTAATGCTAATAAAGCTAAATCACCTTGAGTAGCACCTGGCACTCCACTAGGAGCAGTACTTCCTACTTTTCCATAAAAAGGAACTGCAATATTTTTAATAGCAATAAAGTCTTGATAATCGTTATAATAAGCACTAAAATCAACACCTACTTTTTTATCTGAAACAGATAAAGCACTTCTATATCCAACTTCAAAAGAGGTTACTTTTTCAGGTTTAACTAAACCAAAATTTGCTTTAGATGGAGCTCCTGCTTCGATTGAACTTAATGAAAAGGCATTCTCAAAAGCATCTCTACCTGTATATGTTGTAGTAGCACCTAAACCAGATACAGCTCTACCAGCTGGACTTACACCTATTGGTAAAGAAGTAAAACGATCTAAGTTATCTTCAGCTGTACCTATTAATGTACCACCACCAGTTGTTAAACCAATATATTGATCTTGTGTCGTTGGGTTTCTAAATCCTGTTTGAAAAGATGCTCTAAAGTTATGATTCTTAAATTCTCCAGCTGAATATGCTAAAGATAAACGAGGAGAAACATTTCCTTTAAAGTTTTTAGCTTTATCATAACGAGCTGAACCAGTAAACTTTAAACGGTCTTCTAAAAATTTCTTTTGTATTTGTGTATATACACCATACTCATCATAAGCAATAGGACTATCAGCATCCGTAAATATAGTTCCAAAAGAATTTAAATTAAATTGTCTATATGAACCTCCTACTTGAACCTCTGCCCAATCAATATAATCACGTAAATTTAAATTTGCATCAACATGATATAAACTAGTTTGATCTTGAAATTTAGAACCACTTGTTAAATCTGGATCTTTAGTTACCTTATCAAAAGCAGCTTTAAATTCAGGAGTACCTGGCATATAACGACCTTGATCAGCAAAACTTCTAGCCGCAACATGAGCATTAGCAGGATTAGCACCACCTTGTGTAGCAGCGTTAAAATACCCTAATACATATCTTGCAAACCAAGTATTATCTGCATCTTTTGGATTAGCTAATTGACCAGTAGCTGGATTTATAACCCATTGGTTGTTTATGTTTAAACCTGCAAATCTTGTATCATAAGAATCTCCAGCATCTTCTCCTGTATAATATCCTCTTACAAAGAAGTTTTTACCTCTAAACTCTAATTTATGTTGCTCCATAAAGAAGTTAGCAATATTATATCTGTTTTGACCTTGGTAAATAGTATTACCAGTACCATACTTAGAATTCCAAATAATTTCTAAACGGTCATTACCCCAAGGGCGGTAATGTAAAGAAGCACCAAACTTTAAACTTTTTGCTTCATTACTCATTAAATCTACCTCATTGTAACCTGTTCTACTAACTCTAACGTTAGGAACAACTCCTTGTGCAGATGCTGGTAAAGTTCCATTTGCTACTAAACCATCAACTACTCTTTTCAAATCAGTAACTGCCTCATCTCCATAAACATTAAGTCCATCAAAATCTAGTCTTGAGTCTCTATCTCCTGGTAAATAATTCCCACCTACTCCACTTGTATTTCTATAATCTGTAGCGTGCCACTCTTCTCCTTTTAAGTAAGAAAACGTAGCTTTAACAGCAAATTTGTTATCAAATGCATGAGCCATACGAATACTAGCATCATCAAAACGATTGTTTCCAGCAGCTTGCTGAACTGTATATCCTGTTTTATAAACAACACTTATACCTTGATCGTCAAAAGGATTTTTACTAGTCATTAACATAATACCATTAAAGGCATTTGCCCCATATAATGCAGAAGCAGCTCCTGGTAATATCTCAACTGTTTTTACATCTAATTCAGACATCCCTAAAAGGTTACCTAATGCAAAGTTTAAAGCTGGAGAAGAATTATCCATTCCATCAACTAACTGAACAAATCGTTCGTTTGCAAAAGCAGCAAAACCACGAGTGTTTACTGATTTAAATGTTAATCCACTTGCGTTAATATCAACTCCTTTTAAATTTTCTAAACCATCATAAAAAGAAGGAGAAGATGTGTTTTTTATCGCTCTTGAATCAAAACGCTCAATTGTAACAGGAGATTCCATAATACGCTCTGGCGTTCTTGATGCTGAAATAACTACCTCATCTAATGAAGTTGCATTTTCAGTTAAACTCACCTCTACTATTTGGTTATTCTGTGTTATTTCTACTTTTTTTGTTTCATACCCTAGCAAAGAAATTTCAAGAGTAAAAGGAGGAGTGTCGGTTACTTTTAAAGTAAATTTCCCATCAAAATCGGTACTAGTTCCGACTGCCTTTCGGGAAACCTTAATGTTTGCACCTGGCAGCGGTCCACCAAGCGATGCGTCATTTACTGTACCCGTAATAGTAGTCTGTGCAAACATCCCACTACTAAGCACTGCAAATGCAACAAGTAATAATCTTTTCATCATAATGTGTAAAATAATTTGTTAACTTACCGCAAAATACGATTTTTTTTCATTTTCAAAATATTTGTGTTAAATTTTATTAAAAATTAAATAATAACTCAATCTTTATTGCTAATCACAATTCTCTCATTATTACTAACTATGCTTTTACTATATGTTATACATATTGTACATTTGCTAAAACTTTTTAAAAATTGGAAATAACTCACTCAATTTTTGACTTTACTCCTACTCAAAAAACATTTGTTACCATTGGTACCTTTGACGGTGTACATATAGGACATCAAAAAATTATAAAAAAGTTAGTTGATGATGCTAAGTCAGCCAACATGAAATCGGTTTTATTAACTTTTTTTCCTCATCCAAGAATGGTACTTCAAAAAGAAGTTTCAATTCAATTAATAAATACGATTAAGGAACGCACAAAGTATCTAGAACAATTAGGGCTAGATTACCTAATAATCCATCCTTTTAGTAAGGAATTTTCTAGATTAACAGCGTTAGATTTTGTTCGTGATATTCTGGTTAATCAACTTAACACTTCAAAATTAATTATTGGTTACGACCATCATTTTGGAAAAAATAGAGAAGGTAACATTGAACAATTAACTGAGTATTCTCACTTATACGATTTTGATGTTGAAGAAATTCCTGCACAGGATATCAATGATGTTTCTGTAAGTTCTACTAAAATTAGAAAAGCCTTATTAGGTGGCAAACTTAAAACTGCAAACAAATATCTTGGCTATAATTTTCCGCTTGCTGGCAAAGTTGTAAATGGAAAACAACTAGGTAGTAAAATAGGGTTTCCAACTGCTAACATAGCCATTATTGAAAATTATAAACTTATTCCTAAAACAGGTGTTTATGTAATTAAATCTAAAATTAACAATGAATTATTTTTTGGTATGATGAATATAGGTAACAGACCTACAGTTGATGGGAAAGATCAAACTATTGAAGTTCATTTTTTTGATTTTAATCAAAATATTTATGATCAAGAAATAAGTGTTAATTTACTTTACTTTGTAAGAGATGAACAAAAATTTGAATCTATAAACGATTTAAAAAATCAATTAAAAATCGACAAAGAAACTTCTATTAGTTTTTTAAAAAGTTACGCCAATTACTAATTTTAAATTTCATTTAAAGCCCCCCGGTTTTAAACATTACATAGTTTGTTTGACGTAACTTCCAAGGCAAAGTTAGTCTTTTTAATTTCTTAATAATGACAGACTTGTCATTATGTTTTCAATATGTTTTTTAGAATTTGTATCAAAAAAAATGATACTTACCAAAGACGAGATAATTTTAAGAAAAATAGCCCTTTGTATTAAAACTTTACGAACTAAATACGATGTTACTTTAAGTGAATTTTACATTGATACAGGCATTCATTTAGCAAGAATAGAACAAGGAAAAACAAATGTAACGGTTTTTACTATTCAAAAAATATGTGATTATTTCAATATTACACTATCTGATTTTTTCATGATGCTCGAACAAATTTAGTATCAAAAACACATTGCTTAAATGTATTACATCCTGTATCTTTGCCTTTCTTAAAAAAATAATAAAAGATGTTACAGGTTCAGTTTATTCGAGAAAACAAACAAGCTGTTTTAGAAGGATTAGCAAAACGTAGTTTTACTAATGCTCAAACAATAATTGAAGAAGTATTAAGTACTGATGAAACCAGAAGATCAACTCAGGTTTTATTAGATAATATTTTAGCTGAATCAAACAAACTGTCCAAAGAAATTGGTAATTTATTTAAATCAGGAGAAGCACAAAAAGCTAATCTTTTAAAAGAAAAAACAGGTCAGTTAAAAGATCAATCTAAAGAGTTAACAGAAAAGTTAAATATCGCTACGAGTGAGTTGCAAGAGTTATTATACCAAATACCTAATATACCTCATACTTCTGTTGTAGCTGGAAAGAACGAAGAAGATAATGAAGAGATTTTTTCTGAAGGAATTATTCCTGAGTTAAATGAAAACGCACTTCCACACTGGGAATTAGCTAAAAAATACGATATTATTGATTTTGATTTAGGCGCAAAAATTACTGGAGCTGGTTTTCCTGTATACAAAGGAAAAGGGGCTCGTTTACAACGTGCTTTAATCAACTATTTTTTAGATAAAAATATTAAAGCTGGCTATAAAGAGGTTCAAGTACCACATTTAGTTAATGAAGCTTCTGGTATAGCTACAGGTCAGTTACCAGATAAAGAAGGACAAATGTACCATGCATCTGTAGATGATTTATACTTAATTCCTACTGCTGAAGTACCAATAACTAATATACATAGAAATGATTTAGTAAAAGAAGCTGATTTGCCTATTCAATATACAGGCTATACACCTTGCTTTAGAAGAGAAGCCGGAAGTTATGGTGCTCATGTACGAGGATTAAATCGTTTGCATCAATTTGATAAAGTTGAAATAGTAAGAATTGAACATCCAGATAATTCTTATAATGCATTAAATGGAATGGTAGAGCACATTAAAGAAATTTTACGTGAATTAAAATTACCATATAGAATTTTACGCTTGTGTGGTGGCGATACAGGATTTGTTGCTGCCTTAACTTTTGATTTTGAATTATATTCAACTGCGCAAAAGCGTTGGTTAGAAATAAGCTCTGCTTCAAACTTTGAAACTTATCAAGCAAACCGTTTAAAGTTACGTTTTAAAAACAGTGATGGAAAAAGTCAATTAGTACATACTCTTAATGGTAGCTCGCTTGCTTTACCTAGAGTTTTGGCTGGTATCTTAGAAAACTACCAAACAGAAAATGGAATTAAAATACCTGAGGTATTAATACCTTATTGTGGATTTGATACCATTGACTAAATTGCAAACAAATAACTAAAATTAAAAAAGTAAGTTTCAAGTTTGAAACTTACTTTTTTAATTTGCTATAATAGCTGTCATTATTTTTTTGCATTTATTCATTTCTAAAAGTGCCTCAAAATATTGAGATATTTGACCTTTCTTCATAAACTCATTTGCTCTTTCTTTTGCCGAGTTGTATTGTATAGATAAGTTTTTCATACTAGTATTTGTTTAGTTCTTTTATTAGTAAGACAAAGTTCGTGCCAAAATGTTACAAAGACTTTAATAAAAAACATAATTTTAATGAATTTTTAACAAAAAAACACATGTTTTACTAAACTTTTAAAAGGCTAAATATTTGATTATATGGTCTTTTTTCAAGAAGTTTGTGTACATTGTATTCAAAATAAATACATTTAATTTTTAATGAAAAAACTTATCTTCTTATTTACTTTTTTTATTTCCAGTCTATTTTGTTATTCTCAACAAAACGGTTTTATAATTGCTGAAAATTATTTTAGAAATGGTGAATATGAAAAAGCAATACAATTGTATAAAGAGCTTCATAACAAAAGTCCTTATAATACAACTTATTTAAAAAGATTAATTAGTTGTTACCAAGAAACTAACCAATTTTTAGTTGCTGAATCTTTACTTCTCAAAAAACTAAAAAAATACCCAAAACAAACATACACATATGTGATGTTAGGGTATAATTTTGAACGTAAGCAAGAAATTAACAAAGCCGATGAGCAATATAAAAACGCATTAGAATCTGTAAAAAACAATAGTGGATATGGTGGTATAATAGCAAACCTTTTTAAAAACTATAACAAGTTAGATTATGCTTTAAAAGCTTACAATGGCATTATGGATAATAATCCAAAAGCAAATTACGGATTTCAGCTTGCTCAAATTTATGGTGAAAAAGGTGATTTTGAAAAGATGTTTGACTCGTATGTTAATTTAGTTGATAGAAATGAAAAATACCTCAATAATATTAAACGATATGCGAGTAAATATATTAACGATGATAGCGAGAATGAGAATAATACTTTATTAAGAAAATCAATTTTAAAAAAATCAATTAGTAAGCCCAAAAATGTGTGGAATGATTTGCTTGCTTGGTTATTTATTAAACAAAAACAATATCAAAAAGCACTAATACAACATAAAGCTTTACTTGCTAGGGACGCTGATAATTTATCTGGTATAAAAAATTTAGGTAAAATAGCTTTTGAAAACAAAGACTACGAAACCGCTAAAGAATGTTTTGATATCGTAATAGAAAAAACTAATTACCCTACTGATAAATTCAGAGCTGTTTATATGAATTTACAGGTTGATATTGTTACAAAACAGCCTAATATTGAAGAGAAGTTTCAACAAATATTTACTAAGTTTGGCTCAAACAGAAATACATTATTTATTCAATTAGCTTACGCAGACTTTTTAACCTTTACCAAAAATAACCCTGAAAAAGGAATTAAAGTTTTAGAAAAAGCAATGAGTTTTACTAATTCAAAATTCACCAAAGCTTCCGTTAAACTTAAACTAGGAGAAATATTAGTTTTTACTAGAAACTTCAATAAAGCACTCATTTATTTTTCACAAGTACAAACTCAATTTAAAAATCACTTTTTAGCACAGGAAGCTCGTTTTAAAGTTGCTCAAGCCTCATATTTTAAAAATGATTTTAAATGGGCTAAAGCACAATTAAAAATATTAAAAGGATCTGCAACTCAACTTATAGCCAACGATGCCGCAGAGCTTTTTTTAACAATTTCAGACAATCAATCTAAAGACAGTATATCTACTGGACTAAAAGAATACGCAAAGGCAGATTTATTAGCGTATCAAAATAAAAATAAAGAAGCCATCGGTTTATTATCAGAAATAATAACAACTTATAAAAGTCAACCAATTGAAGATGAAGCCTTATATAAACAAGCTCAGTTATTTGTAAAACAGGAAGCATATGCAAATGCTATTGATAACTTTACTAAAATTTTACAATTAGATCCTGAAGGAATCTTAGTTGACAATAGCCTATATGAATTAGGAGAGTTATATAATAAAAAATTAAATAATCCTGAAAAGGCATCTGAATACTACCAAAAGATTATTTTTGACCACGCTTCCAGTATTTACTTAGTAGATGCTAGAAAAAAATACAGAAAATTAAGGGGAGATAATATTTAATTAACTATTTATATCATATACAATAGCCACAAGAATTAATCTTTGCTATTACACTTATTGATATAGTATTACATTACAAATTATGTATATATATAACGTAACAATAAACGTAGACGAAAGCATTCATAATGAATGGCTTATTTGGATAGAAAAACACATACCTGAAGTATTAGCTACAGGTAGGTTTATAAGCGCTAAAATGACACAGGTTTTAGTGGAAGAAGAAATGGGGGGTGCTACCTACTCTATTCAATATACAGCAAAAACAAGAGAAGATTTAGACAATTACTATAACCATGACGCAAATAAACTTCGTACTGATGGAATGAAGAAATTTGCTGACAAAATGTTGGCCTTCAGAACTGAATTAAAAGTAATTAACGAATTCTACCCTACGGTAAGCAGCAATTAAAAATGCAAAACAAAATTTACCAAAACAGAAACACTATTCTTTATTTAAGTGTTTTTTTAATAGTTTTAGGTGCCCTAATAACCTACTTTTACTATGGTATTGAACCTTGGGAAACAATTGGAGGCTTTTTAGGTGGTTTTGGATTGGGAGCACTTATAATTGTATTTTCAATAAAAAAACCTACTATAAATAATTAGTATTAGAACATGACAGTAAGAGCAAAAAAACATTTAGGACAACATTTTTTAAATGACGAGAGTATTGCTAAAAGAATAGCAGATTCTTTAACCGAAACAGGATATGAAGATGTACTTGAAATTGGTCCTGGAATGGGTGTTCTAACTAAATATTTGTTAGAGAAAAAGTCAAAAGTTACGGTTATGGAATTAGACACTGAATCTGTAACTTATTTAAAAGAAACCTTTCCTTTAGAACATTTAAAACTAAATACTTCTTCAGAAAAATTTACCATAATTGAAGGCGATTTTTTAAAACAAGATTTCACAAAAGTTTTTAATAAAAAACAAGTTGCTATTATTGGCAATTTCCCATATAATATTTCTTCTCAAATAGTTTTTAAAGCAATTGAAAACCGTGAGTTTGTTCCTGAATTTTCTGGAATGTTTCAAAAAGAAGTAGCTAAACGAATTGCGGAAAAAGAAGGGAGTAAAGTATACGGTATTATTTCTGTATTAACACAAGCTTTTTTTGATGCAGAATATTTATTTACAGTTCCTCCTACTGTTTTTAATCCACCACCTAAAGTAGATTCTGGGGTTATCCGTTTAACTAGAAAAGAAAATTACACGCTTCCGGTTGATGAAAAATTATTTTTTAGAGTTGTAAAAACTGCTTTTAATCAGCGAAGGAAAATGCTTCGTTCTAGTTTAAAATCTTTTAATCTTTCGGTTACTTTAAAAGAAGACCCTATATTTGCGAAGCGTCCCGAACAATTGTCGGTACAAGACTTTATAAGCTTAACGTCTAAAATCGCAAACGATGGCATTAGAGATCACTAAAGACCTTATTGATAACGTACGAGAATTAATAAAAAATCAAAAAGACACTGCTCTTTCTAATTTTTTTGCAGAAGTACATCATGCAGATATTGCTGAAGTATTAGATGAGTTATCATTTGATGAAGCCGTTTATATTATTCGTTTGCTTGACTCTGAAACCACTTCAGAAGTGTTAATGGATGTTGATGAAGATGTTCGTGAAAATGTACTAGAACAACTATCTGCCAAAGAAATTGCTGAAGAAATTGACGAACTTGATACAGATGATGCTGCTGATGTTATTGCTGAATTACCTGAAGAACGTAAACAGGAAGTAATTCAAAAAATTGAAGATAAAGAACATGCTAAAGAAATTGTTGAACTTCTACGTTATGATGAAGATACTGCTGGTGGTTTAATGGCTAAAGAGTTAGTAAAGGTTAATGAAAACTGGAATGTGCTTACTTGCGTAAAAGAAATGCGTAAACAAGCAGAAGAAGTTACCAGAGTTCATTCTATTTATGTAACAGATAATGATGGAAAACTAAAAGGACGTTTATCATTAAAAGATCTTTTAATGGCCTCTACTCGGTCAAAAATTGCTGATGTATATATTCCTAAAGTAGATTTTGTTGACGTTCATGAAAAAGCTGAAGATGTTGCTAACATTATGCGCAAATACGATTTAGAAGCGATTCCTGTAATTGATGAATTGGGTGTTTTAGTTGGACGTATTACTATTGATGACATTGTTGATGTAATTAAAGAAGAAGCAGAAAAAGATTATCAATTAGCTGCAGGTATTACACAAGACGTAGAAGCTGATGACACTATTTGGCAATTAACTAGAGCACGTTTACCTTGGTTATTTTTAGGTTTGATAGGTGGTGTAGGTGCAGCAAGAATTATGGGTTTTTTTGATGATGCTATTGCTGAAAACGCAATTCTTTTTATGTTTACTCCGTTAATAGCTGCGATGGCTGGAAATGTAGGTGTACAATCATCAGCTATTATAGTTCAAGGTTTAGCAAATGATGATGTAAAAGGAAGCATTACCGATAGGTTATTAAAAGAAGTATCTTTAGCAATGATTAATGGACTTGCTTTGGCTATTTTACTTTTTATATATGTTTTTGCTACTGAACAAGACATGAATATAGCTAGTGCTATTTCTGTATCTCTTTTTGTAGTTATTATTGTAGCTGGTTTGGTAGGTACTTTTATTCCTTTATTTTTAAATAAAAGAGGAATTGATCCGGCAATAGCTACCGGTCCATTTATAACTACAAGTAACGATATTTTTGGAATTTTAATTTACTTCTGGATAGCCAAAGTTATTATTGGTTTTTAGTTGTTTGCTCTACTTTTTGGAGCAAACTATCTATTTGATCTTTAGGTATAAAACTTTTTAACATTATAAGCGCTCCAAAAACTATTAATAAAACTCCCATCCCCCTTTTTATTCTATATATTACCAATGGTGTTAACTTGCTTTTTAATTGTTTCGCTAAAAGTATTTTACCTAGATCGCTTAAAGCATACCCAATTATTACGGTAAAAAAGTACCAAAACATATAACTAGGATTCATATTTAATGTTGGACCTACTACCACAATTATACCTAACCATCCTGCCAAAACACCAACATTAATAAAATTTAAAGCGAATCCTTTTAAAACTAATTTCAAATAGTTGTTGCTTTCTGGAATATCTACTTCACAAACTTCAACCTCCTTTTTATTACTTTTATCTAAGTAAGTTATTAATCCGTATACAATTAATATTAAACCCCCAATTAAAAATAATCGAGGGTCATCTTTAATTTTTTCTAATAAACTTCTACTTCCAAAATATGCTATAAGCATAAAAAATATATCGCCTAAAATTACACCAATATCAAATGCAATTGCTGCTCTAGCGCCTTTTAAAATACTTGTTTTAATAAGCATAAAAAACACCGGACCAATCATAAAAGACATTACTACACCTACAAAAAAGGCATTTTTTAAATCGTAAAAATCCATTAATTTTTATTTATTTATAAATAATAGCCATCATTTAAACTACTAGAGTATTCAACAAATTATACCTCGTCGTAATCTACAGTTACTTTAGCTGTCGTTGGATGAGCCATACAGGTTAAAACTAATCCTTCTTCTAACTCATCATCTGTTAAAATAGAGTTTTTAGTCATCACAGCTTTACCTTCAGTTACCAAAGCTATACAACTACTACAAACACCTCCTTGACATGAATATGGAGCATCAAGTTTATTTCGTAAACTTGCAGCTAACAACGTATCTGTTTGTTTCATTGTAAAGGTAGTTTCCTCATCATCTAACATCACAGTAATTTCTGTTTCACCATCTTTTATTTCAGAAACATTTTCCTCATTAACTGACGCTGTAAACAATTCAAAATGAATCTCATTCTCACTTAATCCATTTTCACTTAATGCTGAAGAAGCTATTTTTATCATTTCTTCAGGACCACATAAAAACGCTTCGTCAAAAGAAATTTCTTTATATAAATTCTTTATAAAATAATTAACATTGCCTTTATCTATTCTACCAAATAACGATGGTTCATTACGCTCCCTACTAAAAACATAATTCAACTTAAATTGCTCAGGATATTGTTGTTGTAAATCACCTAATTCTTTATAAAAAATAGTATCAGCAACACTTTTATTTCCATACACCAATGTAAATGTAGAAGTAGAATTTTCTAATGTTGATTTTATCATTGAAAGCACAGGAGTTATTCCACTTCCTGCAGCAAATCCAATATAATTTTTATTAGTTGCTGGTTGCAATATAAATTTACCTTCTGGTGCAGTAACCTCTATTTCATCACCTGCTTTAAGTTCTGAAGTTGCATACGAAGAAAACCTCCCGTTTTCAACAGCTTTTACTGCTACTTTAAGCTCTCCACTTTTAGGTGATGAACAAATAGAGTACGCTCTTCTTACTTCTTCTTTTTTTATTTCTTTCTTTAAAGTAACGTATTGTCCTGCTACAAAAGAAAAAGTTTCTTTTAATGTTTCAGGAATTGTAAATAAAATAGAAACTGCATCAGTAGTTTCTTTAATAACTTCTTTTATAGATAATTTGTAAAATTTTGCCATTCTTTAAGTAATATCGTGCAAAAGTAACAAACTAATAACGAATGAATAGTTAGAGTTTCCATAAAATAATACCTAAGAATTTTATACATAAGAAAATTATGCATACATTTACACCATGTTTTAAGCGTTTTTTAAAATGCAAAACAGTAAGACAGGTAACGAAATGGGAAATCAAAAATTATATAAAGGTTCATTACAAACCATCATTTTAAAACTTTTAGCACAAAATGATAAAATGTATGGCTACGAAATAACACAAAAAGTAAAAGAACTAACAAAAGGAGAATTGCAAATTACTGAAGGCGCTTTGTATCCTGCTTTACACAAACTAGAAGCTGAAGGTTTATTAGATGTAGAAGTAGCTAAAGTTGGAAACAGATTACGAAAGTACTATAAGTTGACTGAAAGCGGTACAAAAGAAACGGCTAATAAATTAGCAGAAATGCAAGAGTTTTTAAAAACTATGCAGCAATTAGTAAATCCAAAATTAAGTTTAGATTAAGTATGGAGCTAACTAAAAACCAAACACAGCAAGTAAAAAAGTATCTAGATAAAAAAATGGTTTACTATATAGATATTAGAGTTGAAGTACTTGACCACATAATTTCGGAAATAGAAAGCACTATGCTTACTGAAAAAGACTTTGATCATTCATTTAATAAAGCAACTGAAAAATGGAATGTTCTTTTACAAAATTCTTCTAGTATTTATTTAGGGTATTGCTATGTAAAACCTTTACTTATTATAAATAAAATGAAAAAATATGGAAAACCACATGCTATAAAAATATGGAGTATATTTATTCTAATGCTACTCTCAATAGGTTTCAATGATAGTATTTCTTTAAATGTTTCAACCCTTATAACGGATATCGCAAACATTACTTTTCAAACCGTATCCTATGCTCTTTCTTTATTAATCATATTAGGTTACGTCCATATATATTCTACGAAGCAAAAAACATCTTTCAGGTTTTTATATGAAACTCAAGTGTTGGCTGTAGTTTTATTTCCTTTTATGATTTCTGGTTCTTTTATAACCAAACATGATGGCTTAGATTTATTAAAAACAATGATTTTAGTTGTTAGTTTATTTATGTTTCAACTAGCTATAAAGCTTTATAAAAAGCACTTTACATTGTTAAAAAAATATTCTTTTTAATGGAATTAACTAAGGAACAAGTACAACAAATAAATAATTTTTTAGAAGCTATTGGTGTCGAATATATCGACATCCGATTTGAAATGGTAGATCATATTGCTTCAGACATAGAAAATAAAGTGAGTAATATTCCTGCTTTTTATGAAGACCAACGACTTCATACTCATTTTTTAAAATATATGTTAAGTAGAAAAAAAGAGCTAAAAAAAAGGTATGATTCAATATTGAAGAAAAAGTTTTGGTCTGATGCTTTATTTATTTTAAAAGATATGGTTCAACAGGTAATTAAACCAAGAAACTTAGCTATAATAAGCATAGTCGCTAGCATTAGTTTTTATATGAATAAATTACAAAGCATAAACACTTTGTATTTTCCAATAATTTTATTGATTGGATACATCACATATTATGTATTAAAAACAAGAGAATTTATAAAAACATTTGGAAAATTAAAAATTGTTCATTCATACTCTTTAGCAGGAGGAATCATAATCAATATAGCTTTTCAATTTTTTAATTTATCAAAAATTGGTAATAATAATGGTGATTGGAATTCTTCCCTTTTTAATACAATGCTTATTTCTTTTTTTGGTTTATTTCTTTCAGGAGAAAGCTTTATCTCAAAAATGAATACTATCAAAGAAAAATATAATTACTTAATTGAATAAGTATGGAATTAACTAAGGAACAAATACAATTCATAGATAATTATTTAAAGGAAAACGGAATTGAATATTGGGATCAAAGGATAGAAATGGTGGATCACTTAGTCTCTGATATTGAATTAAATTCTGAAACTACACTTTTTAAAAGTGAATTTAAAAATGCTTTAGAAAGATGTGGTTGGAATAAAAACTTACGTGAAATCCATAAAAACGGTTGGAAAACTATAAATACTCTTTACAGAAAACAATTTTCTAAAATGTTTATAGATTTCTTTAAATCATTTAAAAAAGTATTAGTTTTTTTCACACTTACATTAACCTACTTTTTTTTAGCTCAAAGTATTTCTTTGAAATATTTTAAACAGCTAAACATTATCTTGTACATAATACCTATTGTTTTTTGTTTAATACACACAGTTATACTCTATTTTAAAAAATTTGGGAAATCTGTTCATATAAACTATGGGATTTTCTATTTCTCTTTTACTTTTTTAATTCTTAACATGGTTATCCAATTTATACCATACACTTCTGAAGTAATTCAAAAAAAAGTGTGGTTATTATTAATTCCTTTATACTATGTAGCAATGCATACAGGTTACAAAATTTTTCGAATGGCATACACTAAAATTGAAAACATAAAAAGAGAATTATCATTATGAAAAAGCTAACAGAAAAACATATAGAAGAGTTGTATATATTTACCCGACAGCATTATGTAGAATATTATGATGTACAAACTGAACTTGTAGATCATTTAGCTAATGATATTGAGCAAATATGGGATAATAAACCACAACTATCTTTCGAAAAAGCAAGAGATATTTCTTTTAAAAAATTTGGAATATTTGGTTTTATGGATGTAATTGAAGAAAAACAAAAGCAACTAAATAAAAAATATATTAAAATTGTATTTCAATTTATTAAAGATTGGTTTAAGCTTCCTAAAATCATTTTAACTGTATTAATGTTATTGTCTTTTTATCAAATTCAACAACTAAATTTTGCTTATTACATATATACTACGACCTATTTATCTCTTTGTTTACTACAAACCATAGCAGTTTATTATTCTAGCAAAAATTTAAAGAAAAAAAATAAGAAAACAGGAAAAAGATGGATGCTAGAAGACATCATAAAAACTCAAGGCATTGGAAGTCTTACTCTTATTCTTTTTTACATTTTCGATATTAGTTTACCTACCAACAAAGATTTTTATGAAATGGGACTATTCTTTTGTATGTTTTCTTCTTTCATGATTGTCTTTTCAATAATTATAACATATATAACCCTTAAAGTTATTCCTGAAAAATCAGAAAAATTATTACAAAAACAGTATCCAGAATATCAATTAGTTTCTTTTTAAAATGAGAAACCTATTTTTTACCATCAACAATAATAACTATTTCACCTTTAGCAGGTTTAACTGTATAATATGATAACACTTCTTCTACGCTTCCTCGTTTGGTTTCTTCAAATAATTTTGTTAATTCTCTAGATACTGACACTTGCCTATCGTTACCAAAATATTCACCAAAATGAGTTAATGTTTTTAAAAGCTTGTGCGGACTTTCATAAAATATCATGGTTCTAGTTTCTTCAGCAAGTAATTTTAAACGAGTTTGCCTTCCTTTTTTAACAGGCAAAAAACCTTCAAAAACAAACTTATCATTTGGTAAACCAGAGTTAACTAAAGCTGGAACAAAGGCTGTAGCACCAGGCAAACATTCAACATCTATTTCGTGTTGAATACAAGCTCGTGTTAGTAAAAAACCAGGATCAGAAATTGCTGGAGTTCCAGCATCAGAAATCAATGCAAAAATTTCACCACTTTGCAAACGCCTAATAATTGTATCTACCGTTTTATGTTCATTATGCATATGATGAGATTGCATTGGTGTTGCAATTTCGAAATGCTTTAATAGCTTCCCACTTGTACGTGTATCTTCAGCTAAAATAGCATCAACTTCTTTAAGAACTCTAATTGCTCTTAAAGTCATATCTTCTAGGTTTCCAATTGGCGTTGGCACTACATATAATTTACTCATACTACAAAACTACAAAGTTTTATGCTTACAGTAGGGTTATATAATGCTTTTTGTACATTTGTTTAATGTCAGAAAGCCTATTACATACTATCGAATATCCCTCTGATTTAAGAAAAATCACTGTAAATAATTTACCTACAGTGGCTAAAGAATTACGCGATTTTATTATTGATGTAGTTTCAACTAAAGAAGGGCATTTAGGTGCTAGCTTAGGGGTAATTGAATTAACAATTGCATTGCATTACGTTTTTAACACTCCTGAAGATTTATTAGTTTGGGATGTAGGACACCAAGCATATGTTCATAAAATTTTAACTGGTAGAAAAAATGTATTCCATACAAATCGTCAGTTAAATGGAATTTCTGGATTTCCAAAACGTAGTGAAAGTGAATATGATACTTTTGGCGTAGGGCATTCTTCTACTTCAATATCTGCAGCTTTAGGTATGGCAATAGCTTCAAAACTACAAGGAAAAAACAAACATCATATTGCTGTTATTGGTGATGCATCTATTGCTAGCGGAATGGCATTTGAAGCGTTGAATCATGGAGGAGACACTAATGCAAATTTACTAGTTATTTTAAACGACAACGCTATAGGGATTGACCCTTCTGTAGGTGCATTAAAAGATTATTTAACTCGTATAAAATCTACTCGAAACGATGTAGAACAACATAATATTTTTGAAGGATTAAATTTTGATTATTCTGGCCCTATAGATGGTCATAATCTTGAAGAATTACTAAGAGAACTTGAACGTTTAAAAAAGGTTCCTGGCCCTAAGTTTTTACATGTAATTACTACAAAAGGAAAAGGATTACGCCAAGCAGAAGAAAATCAAGTAAAATATCATGCTCCTGGTAAATTTGATAAAATTTCAGGTGATGTTTTACCGAAAGAAAAAAATGAGTTTACTAAATTTCAAGATGTTTTTGGAAAAACAATTGTTGAATTAGCTCATAAAAACAAAAAAATAGTAGGTATTACTCCAGCTATGTTAACTGGAAGTTCATTAAAATTTATGTTGGAAGAGTTTCCTGAACGTACTTTTGATGTTGGTATTGCTGAACAACATGCAGTAACTTTAGCTGCTGGTATGGCTACTGAAGGATTAATTCCTTATTGTAATATTTACTCTACTTTTTTACAACGTTCATATGATCAAGTAATTCATGATGTAGCGCTACAAAATTTACCAGTTATTTTTTGTTTAGATAGGGCTGGACTAGTAGGTCAAGATGGAGCTACTCATCATGGTGTTTTTGACATTGCTTACTTACGATGTATTCCTAATTTAATAATATTTGCTCCTAGAAACGAAATAGAACTTCGAAATATATTATACACTGCTCAAAAAGAATTAAAGCAACCAATAGCAATTCGCTATCCAAGAGGAAGAGGAAACATCAAAAACTGGCAGCTTCCTTTTAATAAAATAGAAATTGGCAAAGCAACTTGTTTAAAAGAAGGTAATAAAATAGCTATACTATCAATTGGCACAATAGCTAAAAATGTCACTGAAGCGATATATAATATTAAAAATAAAGATCTTGTTGCTCATTATGATATGCGTTTTGTAAAACCATTAGACATTGAAATACTTAAAAATATTTTTAAAACCTTTAATAGAATAATTACTATTGAAGATGGTTGCAAAAATGGTGGATTTGGAAGTGCTATTATAGAAATTGCCTCAAACTATAACTATCAAGGTAAAATAGAAGTCTTAGGAATTCCTGATAATTTTATTCATCACGGAACTACTGAAGAGTTACAACTACAATGTGGAATTGATCCGCAAAGTATTATAAATAACATAAAAAAAGGTTAGCCTTTCAGCTAACCTTTTTTTATGTTAAAGAGTTATTAACTCAATTTCTTTTAATAACTTTTTACTTCTTTACACTAAATGAACCTTTTGTAATATTAATAGTTCCTAATATATTACTCTTATTACTCTTCTCACAACTTTCAATTTTCCCAGAGAAATTACCAGAAAAACTAGTTCCGTCATTTTTTGATGTAATAAAAGTTAATTTAGTATTGTCTGAACAATTTAAAAATGATAAAACTTCATTGAATCGATATTCCTTTCCATTATCAATATAAGTAACCTCAGCTAAAGATCCAGATCCAACTTTATTTTTTAAAAGGACAATCGTTATAACCTTATCTGTTGAACCATTAATTGTACCTGTTAATTTTGATGCATCTCCTCCATAAGCGTGATAGTCATCAATACCAATAGCAACCTTATTAAAAACAATATTCTTTCCGTCTATTGTCATTTTAATTTCATTAATCGTACCTCCATCAAGAGCTTCTTCTTCATTACTAGAACAAGATGAGAAACACACAATACTTAATAATAAAATTGTTTTAAATAATACTTTTTTCATAGTTTATGATTTTAATTTTAAGATAGCAAATCTATATTTTTTTTATTTAATTTCAATGTTTCTTTATTATTTTTTCTGACAGTTTATTCTCACCAAATTCATTAAATATTTCAATAAAATAAATTGAATTATTAGTTAAGTTTGAAATATTTATAGAACTATTTATTACAGGTACTTCAAGTATTTTTTTACCAGAAATATCAAGAACTTTCGCTATCCATAATAATGTGTTTTCACCTCCACTAATGAATAATCTATCAGAAGTAGGGTTCGGATAAAGAGTAATTTTTGATTTTAATGATGTTTCTTTCTTTTCTTTTTTTCTTGCAGAAGTATTCATTAAACAAAATTGTTTAGTATCTGAACTTGTAAAACTACCACCAGATACCAAAACTGTACCGTCAGTTTTCGTTACTTTATATGAACCGTTTCCATAATCACAACAAATTCCATCTCCATAGGTGTCATTAATACTAAAATCATAACACCCAACTGGTAAGCACTTAGATACCGTAATTGACTCTCCATTTCCTTGGGTATAATTCCCTCCACTCATAACTACTTCGTTGCTACTATTTTTCAATGTCCATGATGTTTCTTTTGAATATTTATCAAACACTAGAGTTACATAAACATCTTCACATTTTGGAGTATTTCCTCCTCCGTCGGAACTACCAGTTGTATACGTTATAACTAATTTTGGAGCTTTACTACTACTTCCTTCATATGATTCAGCAGTTCGCTCTCCTGTTCCTGAGATATAAAACATCATTGAGTTACCAAGACTCCAACTCGATTTATTTATTATTTTTTGTACTAATTCTTTTAACTCTGGTGTTTTTTGTTTATTTCCAGATTCTCCAACTGTAGTCCATGAGTTTGGATTCCAATTAATCGTTTTATTATAATACGATCTTGATGTAATATTATACCCTTGAGAAGTTATATTTTGAGCATTTGACGAATCTTCAATCTTTATCCCTAATGAAGTATTTCCTGAATTAGTTTCATCTGTAGTGAATTGAATGTATGCACTTGTAATCGTAGCATTTGTAGGTATGTTTAAATTTCTAAATAATAAACCAATGTGTTGGTTCCCTTTTGAACTTCCATCATACACTAATTCTAAATCAGAACTATTCATATACATTTTACCAGATGATTCATATTGTTCAGCATCATCATCTCCACTATTAATTGTTGATGTTATTGTTTTTGATACCTCTCCTACAAAGATTGAAACTTCTTTTGATATTGTTTCATTTCCATCATTATCTATTGCTACAGTTTTTAAAATATATGATTGATTATTAACACTAGGTGTCCAACTGGTTGAATACGGTGAACTTGTATCAGTTTTTATTAAGTTATCATTTACATAAAACTTCACATTAGCTATTGTTCCATCGCTATCCGAGGCATTCGCATTGATAGTTATTGCTATATTAACTTTATGAGTTGAACCATCAATCGGGTTAGTTAGAGTTACTTCTGGATAACTCACGTTCGAGTTTATAATAGTTACAACACTTCCATTTGACGGGTTCCAAACATCTATATTAGAAGGGGTAGTAAATGGATTATCATTAGTTACTGAACCTACATTATTTGCATTATCTACTTTAATTGTTCTAACTTCAATTTTTGATTCTTCAACAAAAATCCATTTAAACTGATTAAAAGTACCATTATTTCTTGTCCAGTTTTTTGCATCATTTGAAGAACGTAATGGAGCTCCCCAACAACCTTCTCCAACATAAGTAGTTCCATTGTTATTATCTCTTATAAAACCATCATCACATCCACTTCCACCTGAACAAGGTTTCACAGGCCAAGTTGTTTTAACTGTATGTGAATCCGATTCAAAAACTAAATTAACACCTTTATCATAAAATAACTGAGCCCAGTTAGCATATTCATCATTACCTTCAGATTTTGAAGATACGTGAGGTCTCATTGGTTTATGATATTGAGCAGATTTCCATATAGAACTATTTCCGTTTAGTTTTTGGTTCAACCAAGAATATTGATTTCCGCCAGCAGAAATTTCAGAATTTAATGTATAAATTGTATACAAATTATTTCCAAAAGTAATATCATAATATACATTAGATGAAGAAACATTAAATAAATTATAAATGCTATTGTTTGAATCTTCATGATTTCCTCTAGCTGGTATTATTGGAAACATTCTTCCATCAGTAGCTATTGTATATTGCCAATCATTAAACCAACCTTGCCATTCTGAACTTGAATCTCCGTTAGTCATATCACCACCAAAAAAAACAGCTGTTGGTTTTAATTTTGACACTAACAAGTTAGCATTTCTTCTAGGGGTTCTATTATTCCTAGAATCTCCTCCTGCAATGAATGACATTCTTTGATTATTACTAGGAGCAGTTTTAAACCAGAAACGGCTACTGGTTCCTTGACTATCTCTAATAACGAAATAGTAATTGGTATTTGGGGTTAAACCAGTCAATTTAGCAAAAGTATTACTCATTCCTTTATAAGAAATTGATCGATCTATACTATTTGAACTTGGATAATTTTGCCAATTTGTTCCATAATCTGTAGTGCCGTAATGCACTTTAGGACTTGTACCAGAAATCTGATTCCAACCAATCATAATTGTAGTCGCTGGATTATCTGTTAGAATTAATCGGTACTTATCATTTGATGCGTAAGAAGTAACTACTAAAAAAAGTAGTATGTTTAAAAAAGATTTTTTCATCTTGAAGGGGGGATTATGTTTAGTTAATAGAATTTAGTTACAAATATATTTTTACTGATAATTAGTATATAACCAAAAAAAAGAATTAATAGTATAATAAACTACTAAACAATATGTTAACCCTATAAACACAATCTACTAACGCATAGTTAACAAAGGAAAATCGTGGTAATTATATATTTGATCTTTTTATGAATCGAACAACTCTTCTTAATTTTTTAAAAATCAGTACCTTTTTTATTTTTTCTGGTAGAGCATATCAACATTTGTTTTGGGATGCTCCTTATCGAAGTGTATTTTGGGATCAGCAACTATTAGAACCTATAATTAATTTTGTTTTTAATACATCTTGGCAATCGTATGTTACAAACTTAAATACTGATCATGCTATACAGTTTTTAACCAAAAGTATAGGTGGCTTATACACTGTTTGTGCAATAATATCACTCACTATTACTGAAACTTCTAAAAAATGGCAACTAACAATCTTGAAATTAGGAGCAGTTAGTATAGTAGTATTAGCGATGCTAATTACTAAAAATAAGTTTTATCACTTAATTATGTTCTTTGAACATGCAATTCAATTTGGAGTTCCAATAGCATTAGTATATTATTTAAAAACTCGAAATATTCATCAATTGATATTTAAGTTAAAAATTTTCATTGCTTTAGCTTTTACTTGTCATGGAATGTATGCTATTGGTGTTTTTTATCCGTTACCAGGTAACTTTGTTACAATGACGTTAAATATATTACCCATCACAGAAACAAGCGCTAAAAACCTATTATTTATAGCTGGGATTATAGATTTTATTATTGCAATTGGTTTGTTTATACCTAAAGTAGCAAAAACGATGTTGCTATATGCTTGCTTTTGGGGTTTTATTACCGCTTTTGCAAGAATAATAAGCGGTCTAAGTTATGATGTATCATTGAGTATTGTGCATCAATACATGTATTTAGTATTATATAGAATACCGCATGGACTCATTCCCTTATTAGTTTATCTATACTTAGCAAATAGAAATAATCAAAAATCCAAGGCAATTAAAAACTTAGTATCTATTTAGTTTAGAAAATAATGTAAAAAAAAGCGAACCAAGTTGGTTCGCTTTATATATAAGATAAATAATTTCTTAATTATTCAATGCTTCTGCACCACCAACAATTTCTAAAATTTCATTAGTAATCGCAGCTTGACGTGCTTTGTTATACGTTAGTAATAATTCGTCACGTAATTCAGTAGCGTTATCAGTTGCTTTATGCATTGCAGTCATACGAGCTCCATGTTCAGCAGCAAATGAATCACGAATAGCTTTGTATAACTGAGTTTTTAATGATTTAGGAATTAACTCTAAAACAATTTCTTCTTTTGATGGTTCAAAAACATAATCTAAATTTACGTTTGCATCACCTTCAATCGGTTTAATAGGTATGAACTGTTCAACTTGTGGTATTTGAGTTGCAGCATTCTTAAATCTATTGTAAATGATTTCTATTTTATCATAAGAACCACCTACGTATAAATCCATTAATTGCTCTGCAACTATAGCTACGTTATCAAAAGTTAACTCATCAAAAATATCATTTCTATTTTCAATAACATTATTTTCTTTTGATAAGATATCGTTTCCTTTTTTACCAATTGTAAATAAGTCAACAGTAACTCCGTTGTATGTTTCATTAATCGTTTTAACTGTTTCTTTTATAATTGAAGAATTAAAACCACCACATAAACCTCTGTTTGAGGTTATCGTAACTAACAACACTTTGTTTACTTCTCTTTGCGTTGAATATGCTCCACCTGCATCACTATCTAAAGTAGCGCTTAAGCTTTGCAATAATTCAGTAAGCTTAGATGAATAAGGACGCATTGCCGTAATTGCATCTTGAGCTTTTTTCAACTTAGCAGCCGATACCATTTTCATGGCAGAGGTAATCTGCATTGTTGATTTAATTGAAGTAATCCTGTTTCGTATTTCTTTTAAGTTTGCCATGTAATTGCACTTAAAATTTATAAGATTCCCGCAAAATTTGCGGGAATATTGTTTTAACTATTATTAAGCTGAAAATTTAGCTGAAATCTCTTTAGCAGCTGCTGTTAAAGTATCAATTACTTCATCAGTTAATTTACCTGCTTTTAATGTATCTAAAGTATCTCTATGCTTAGCATTTAAGTACTCTATATAATCTTTCTCAAATTCTTTTACTTTCTTAACTGGAACATCTTTTAACAAGTTTTTAGAACCTGCATAAATGATTGCTACTTGATCTTCAACAGTAAAAGGATCGTTTTGAGCTTGTTTTAAAATTTCTACATTACGTTGTCCTTTAGAAATCACATTCATTGTAGCTGCATCTAAATCAGATCCAAACTTAGCAAATGCTTCTAATTCACGGTATTGAGCTTGATCTAATTTTAAAGTACCAGATACTTTTTTCATAGATTTAATTTGAGCATTACCACCAACACGTGATACAGAAATACCAACGTTAATTGCTGGACGTACACCTGAGTTAAATAAATCAGACTCTAAGAATATTTGCCCATCAGTAATAGAAATTACGTTTGTTGGGATATATGCTGAAACGTCACCTGCTTGTGTTTCAATAATAGGTAATGCAGTTAAAGAACCTCCACCTTTTACAATTCCTTTTAAAGAATCAGGTAAATCATTCATTTCACTTGCAATTTTATCATCATTGATCACTTTTGCAGCACGCTCTAATAATCTTGAGTGTAAGTAAAATACATCTCCTGGATATGCTTCACGTCCTGGAGGTCTTCTTAATAATAAAGATACCTCACGGTAAGCAACTGCTTGTTTAGATAAATCATCATAAACAATTAATGCTGGTCTACCAGTATCACGGAAGTACTCACCAATTGCAGCTCCTGCGAAAGGTGCATATACCTGCATTGGAGCAGGATCAGATGCATTTGCAGCAACAATTGTTGTATATGCTAAAGCACCTTTTTCTTCTAACATGTTAGCAATAGCCGCTACAGTTGAAGCTTTTTGACCAATAGCTACATAGATACAGTACACTGGTTGCCCTGCATCATAAAATTCTTTTTGATTTAAGATAGTATCAATAGCAACTGTTGATTTACCAGTTTGACGGTCACCAATAATTAACTCACGTTGACCACGTCCTACAGGAATCATTGCATCAATAGACTTGATACCAGTTTGCATAGGTTCAGTTACAGGCTCACGATAAATAACACCAGGAGCTCTACGCTCTAAAGGCATTTCGAAAGTATCACCCTCAATTGGTCCTTTACCATCAATTGGTTGACCTAAAGTGTTTACAACACGTCCTACAATTCCTTCTCCAGCTCTTAAAGAAGCAATTCTTTCAGTACGTTTTACAGTAGAACCTTCTCTTACAGATGTAGAAGCACCTAATAATACAACACCTGCATTATCTTCTTCTAAGTTTAATACGATACCTTCTAATCCGTTATCGAATTCAACTAATTCACCGTATTGTACATTTGATAAACCGTAAACACGAGCAATACCATCACCTACTTGTAATACAGTTCCTACTTCATTTAACGAAGCTTTCGCTTCGAAATTTGTTAATTGTTCCTTTAAAATTGCTGATACTTCAGCTGGTTTAATTGCTGCCATCTTATATCTTTTGACGTAAAATTAAATTTTTGGAATATAATGACTGTTGTCAAATTCTCTCCTTAATTCATTAAATTGATTAGAAATACTTGCATCATACTGCACATCTCCAACACGTAAAATAAACCCTCCTAAAATAGATGGATTTACTATATTTTCTATACTAGCACTGTTACCTGTTAGGTCAACAATTTTTGCTTGTATTTTATCTTCTAACTCTTTAGTTAAAGCTACCGCAGTAGTAACTTTAGCAACTTGCATACTTTTATGATAATCATAAATAATAGTGTATTGCTTAGCTATTGGTTCTAACATAAGCATACGTTTGTTCTCTTCTAATAAATTAAACAAACCTTTTACTATAGTATCTACTTTATCACCAAAAAGCGCAACTAAAACTTTTTGCTTATCCTTAGCTTTGATTATTGGACTTTTTAACATTGTCTCTAAATCATCACTTTCAGCAATAGTATTTACGATTAGCTGCATGTTTTCATTTACTAAAGCATCATTACCTGATTCTTTAGCTAAATTTAAAACTGCTTTTGCATAACGTAATGCTGGTCTTGCTCCTTTCATCGATTAATTAGTTTAAAGTAACGTCTTGTAACATTCCTTCAACAAGTTTTAATTGTTCGTCTTGTGAAGCTAATTCTTTTTTAACAACAGATTGTGCTATACCTATAGATAATTCAGCAACATTCTTTTTTAACTCAGCAACAGCTGCTTGTTGTTCTTGCTTAATAGTTGCTTTAGCATTTTCAATCATGATAGAAGCTTGTTCTTGTGCTTCTTCTTTTGCTTCTGCTATAATGTTATCTTTAATTTCACGAGCATCTTTCATCATTGCATCTCTCTCTGCACGTGCTTCTTTTATCATCTTTTCATTATCAGCTTGCAAGTTTTGCATTTCTTTACGAGCATTCTCTGCTTGATCTAATGCATTTTGAATACCTTCTTCTCTTTCATCTAAAGAATTTAAAATAGGTTTCCATGCAAACTTTGCTAATAAAAATAATAATAGAATTAAGATAGTTAATTGCATTGCAAATAATCCTATCGAAAAATCATTAAAAATATCCATAATACTTAATTATTGTCTTTTTGTTGTTTAATTTTAAAAACATTTCTGCAACCAACCGTTGCAGAAAATGTTTTCGTTGTTTTTGTTTCGGAATTATTTTCCTAAAAGTAAAGCACCAAATGCTAATCCTTCTAATAATGCTCCGATAATGATCATCGCTGTTTGGATTTTACCAGCAGCCTCAGGTTGACGAGCAATTCCTTCCATTGCTTTTCCTCCAATTTGACCTAATCCGATTCCTCCACCGATTACGATTAATCCTGCTCCAATTAAATTGTACATACTAATTGATTTATATTAAATTAAACAAATTCTTATTCTACTCTATAATAATTCTTAGTGATCATGTGCATGATCATGCTCTTCTACTGCCATTCCAATAAACAAAGCAGAAAGCATTGTAAAAATAAATGCTTGTAAAAAAGCTACTAATAATTCAATAATTGTTAAAAACATAGTTAACAAAAATGAAATACCTGTTGCACCTACTGTTCCAAATTCAGTTTTCAACAACACCATAAGTGCTGCAATACCCATTACTACTGAGTGACCTGCTGTAATATTTGCAAACAAACGTACTAATAATGAAAATGGTTTGATTAGTAAAAACCCTGCTAATTCTAAAACAGCTAATACTGGCCTTAAAATCTTTGGAACACCTGGCATCCATAAAGTATGCGCCCAAAAATCTTTCGATCCGTTAGTTATATAAACTACTAAAGTAAACAATGCTAAACATACAGTTACTGCAATTTGACCTGTAACATTAAAACCTAATGGTGTTAATCCTAATAAGTTTAATATCCAAATAAAGAAAAACACCGTTAATAAATATGGCATAAATCTTTTATATTTTTTTTCTCCAATATTTGGCCTTGCTATTTCATCTCTTACGTATAAAACCAATGGTTCTAAAACACGACCAACTCCAGTAGGAATCGCTCCTTTTTTATACCCTTTAGCTAACGAACCAAAACCTAAAAACATTAACAATCCTGCTAATAAAATTCCAAAAACACTTTTTGTTATAGATAAATCTAACACCTTGTGTGCATTAGTTGCATGATGAGTTTCATCAAAAGCAACTGTTGTAGCGTTAGCATCTAACTCATAAATTTTACTATGAATTTTAGTTAACTTAACACCTCCAGCATCAACAACTAACTTACCATCATCATTATGATGAAATTTTGACGACATAAATGTTTTCAAACCTTTACTAGTCCAAACAATCACTGGTAAAGGAAAGCCTACATGCTTTCTTTCACCTGCATCGTTTGAATAAGAAAACAATGAAAAATCATGTGAATCCGCTAAGTGATGCTTGATGTAGTTTTTAATTTCTTCTTTGGTGTCTACTTTTCCACCGTCGTTTTCGGAAGATTTCTTATCTCCTCCACCAGCAAACACTCCAAAAGAAGTGAAAACCAATGCTAAAACTGTTAAAAATTTGATAGATTTTTTTGCTATCATCATACCTTTTTAAATATAGGGTTGTGGTCTCTAAATTTCCGTGCAAAGGTAAACAATTAATTAAAACTACAAACCGTTTTTTTATTTAGTTTTTATGAGAATGTTTTCATGAGATTTATTTCTAGTAAAAACTAGCAAACTATTTGCTGTTCAATAGTTTTGAAACAGCAATTGCTTCAAGAATTAAAAACAAAAACAACGGAATTACTAATGAAAACCTTTCTGGCTTAGTAAGTTGTTCATTTGTAAAAACTGAAGCTTGAAAAACTAACACGAAAAATCCGATTTTTAAAAATATGGAAGCTAAGTATGCATAACCTGCTTGATTGGGCATTTTATCTGCCACAAATTCAACTATAAGATACACTATAGTTGCTGATACCACATGAAACAAATATACTCCTAGTAATGAGAATGATAATTGAATTTCTTTTGCTATTATAACATAATTATGCGGAAAATAACTTACTGCTAAAACTATAAGTACTGCAGCAAGAAAAAACAAAATTCGTTTAATCATTGTTTTTTGAAATTTTTGTAACTTGTTGAATAACGGAGAACATTGCTAAAAAAACGGCCACTAATGTACATATTTTAGCATATAAGCCTCCTTCATTTGAATATTTGGTATCTAACCATTCACCTAGTAAGTTTCCTAAATAAATGGTTAAACCCATTTGAAAAGCAATAGTGGTAAACCGAATGTATTTGTTAAGCGGTTTTTTCGGCACGTTTTTGCCCATCTTTCTTCAATTCTTTTATTGCTCCTTTCATAGAACATGTTGCATTGAATGTAGCTCCTGGCTCTACTGATAACTTGCCTATAACTACATCTCCGGTAATATTAGCTGACGTTTTTACGGTTAACGTATTTGAAACTTGTAAATCTCCTGAAAATTTCCCTTCAACATCTGCGTTAGTACATTCAGCTTTTCCTTTAATGAAACCTGTTTCACCAATAATAATTCTTCCTTTAGTTTCAATGTTACCTTCTAAAGTACCATCAATTCTAAAATCACCTTCAGAAATAATATCACCAGTTATTTTTGTGTTTTTTCCAATTACATTTCTTTCTGAGACAGATTTAACATTCGTTTTTTTACTTTCTTTACTAAACATATTTAAGGGGAGTTTTATAAGGTTATTTTATTTTTTTCAGTTTTTTCATGATCTCTTTTGCCTTTTTTCCTTCAATAGTATTTGCATAACTTAAAGACACAAACTCTAAAGCTTTAGCATAAGCTACTTTATCTTGATACTTACCTATTGACAAGGCTTTTAGGAGTGCTAATTTAGGAATTAAATTTGAATTTTGAATTGATGAAGAAAACTTATCAATTTCAACTACTGTTTCTTCAAATTTATTTTCTTTGTACAAATAATAAATTTCTTTATACTTTTTTACAACTTGATCTTCTTTTTTATTTTCAATTAATTTTTTGTTTGGAGATTTTATTACTTGTGCAAATTTAGTTTCAGGGTACTTGTTTAATACAATATTCTTGTTGTAATCTGCTTTCTCTTGATCATTTATCTGACTATAAATCTGATATAAATGGTAGCTAATTGCTAACTCCATTTTATCATCTTTTCTAAGTTCCTTTAACTTTTCAAGGTTTTTTATTGCTAACTCAGAATTTTTAAATTGTTCTTTATAAATTAAGCCTAATTGATATAATGCTTCATTACGGTCATCACTTAGTTTATCAATATCCTTTGATTCTTTAGGAATAGCATCAATATACGTTGATAGTTCATATCTTGGGTCAACTTTCACCTCTGTAGGAGAATCATTTTCAGAGCTTTCTTCTTCACCTAAAAGTGAATTTTTGTCTGACAACCTCCAATTATCTTCTAAAACTCTATTTCCCCATACTCTTTCAAAAGCTACTTTACCAAACGCTACACTTTGTGTATTATAAAAATACCATTTCCCTTTTTTACCACTATTATTGGCTCCAATACCTCCAAATGAGCTACCAAAGTTTTGAGAATTCAACATTTGTTGTTTATTCTCTTCATCTTCTTTTTTTATTTTTTCAATATACTTTTCAAAAAACAAAACTTGTTCATCTTTACTCATCGCTACAAGGTTCAAAACACTATCGTTTGTTTTTACAGTTTCTTCAAACTTCCTAAGGGTTGTTAATCCTTTATTTTTTCTACGTATTCTTCGTATTCTTTTTTCTTGATCGAACTCTTTAGATGTAACAGTTAAAACACTATCATAATAAGCTCCTGCGGAAACATATTTTTGCTTGTTAAATGCGATATTCCCCAGTTGTTCATATGTATATGTTTTTTGATAATCATCATTATTTTTAGCTGCTAGTGACTTTTTAAAGTAATTTATAGCATTCTGTGTTTTATTTCTACCAACTTCTAAAACTCCTGCTTGGTAGTATAATACATTTAAAAACTTACGATTATCTGTATTTTTGATTAATTTTTTTAACCTACTCAACACCAGCACTGATGATGAATCATTTGCTGTATTTTTGGCTAATTCAACATTTGCTCTTATTCTATATTTATAAGGTGATTTTTTATAATCAGCTAATTTTTTAAATACCATTCTAGCTGAATCTTTCCTATCTAATTCACTATAAATCTGTCCTAAAACAAACATATTTCTAGCTGACTGTTCTTTATTTTTAAATATTGTAACTGCCTTTGTTAAATGCTCAATTACTTTCTGAATTGTATCTGTTTTTTCATAAGCCATAGCCATAGCTGTATGTGCTTGTTCTCTTATTTCATCAGGAAGTTCTTTTTCATTTTCTTGAACTTCTAATAAAAATTTTAATGATTCTATTGCTAGCTTTTCATTGTCTAAACGAATGTTAGTTTTAGCTCTCCAAATTTTAGTTTCATTTATTAGATTAGCATTTGGATAGTTTGCAATTACATAATTGAAAGACTCTATTGCAGGAATGAAACGTTGCGTATAATACCTTGCTTTCCCTAGTAATAAATAGGCATCATCTATTTGACGATTTTTTTCATACCCATTAATATTCATCGAATGTTTTTGAATTGCTTTTACAGCCTTTTCTTCTGCCTTATCAAAATTAGTAAGGTTTTTATTTTCTTCTACCGCATCATCATTTCCAAAACCACTACCTGGTTTTAATGATACTTGTTGTATTTTTCTATCATTAAACGTAATTGGTTCAATAGCTAATCGCTTCCAGAAGTTATCTTTATGCTTGTTTTCAATCTCTTTAAGCCCTTTTAAATATGCTTGCTCTCCATTGAACAGCACATTATATTTGGTAGTTAATGCATGGAAGTTTCGACTTATAATAGAATTCTTTTTCACACTACATGATACTATGATAGTTAGAACAATACTGAAAACTAATATATTGGATAGTTTTTTCATAAAAAAATACGCATTTACTTTAACAACAACTATACCTTTAAGTTATTGTGTAAATGCGTAAAAATAGTAATAAAATGGTAATTTTTATATTATGCTGAAAAATAGCTCTCCAATTCTTTCAAAGTTTCTGTTGATGTATTTAAATCTTTTACAACATTTCCTTTATCTAGTACAACTATTCGCTCACAAACTTCTGTTACGTGACTTAAATCATGACTAGATATCAACACTGTAACTTCTTTGTTCTCAGTAAGTTTTTTAATGATTGTTTTTAATCTAATTTGAGTAGTTGGATCTAAATTAGCAAAAGGCTCATCTAAAACAACTACTTGTGGGTTCCCCATCATTGCTGCTATAATTCCAACTTTTTTCTGATTCCCTTTACTTAAATCTCTTAAGTACTTTTTCTTTCCTAAAATTTCATCATTAAAAAAATCTTCAAATTGACTTAAATAGCTTTTAACATCTGCTTTATTCATTCCTCTTAAATCGCCAACAAATTCAAAATATTCTTGAGGTGTTAAATACCCTATTAAAAAACTTTCATCTATAAATGAACCTGTAAATGTTTTCCAATCTTCACTTTTATTAACTAACACATTATTATTAGATATTTCACCCGTTGTTGGTCGAATTAAATCTAAAAGTATGTTAAAATATGTTGTTTTACCTGCTCCATTGTTACCAACTAAACCAAATGATTGTCCTGTTGGAATTTGTAATTCTTCTATACTTAAAACTTGAGCGTTCCCGTATTTTTTAGTAAGTTTTGTTACTTGTATCATAATGTTTTCTGATTAGTTTTCTTGATCAAATGCGTGTATCATAGCGTACTTATTAGCTATGTATTTTCTAGTAATAGCTTTCATAATTTTTTGGTGAAATACAATACCTAAAAGCCCTAAAAAAATTAATGAGATTATAGCTATTTCAAAATTTACCAACCAACTTACAAGACCAAATATCCCCATTGGAATAAGCATTAATGGAATACCTATTATCCATTGAACTGCTCCAGTTCCTTGATAATTAAATGCAGCTTTTTCGTCTAAATTAATTTTCTTACGATTAAATGTACCTCCATACATAATTACATGTGTATTAACTCCAATATTATAAATGGCAGCTGCAAAATGAGCTAATAAAATTTTCCATCCAAAATAAACATAAGGCATTCCTAATAAAAAAAGAATAATTACACTCATACTCATTAACATAAACTTAGATTTTAAATATCGTTCATATTTAAAATTTTGACTCATAATCATTTTATAATATCCACTATCCCAAGCCGGAATAAATTGCCCAAAGTTTATTAAAAAAATACCTGTTGTAAATATTCCTATAAATGCAAAGAAAAATTCTTTATCTGCATATTGTGGTTGAGGATAAAAAAACAACCCGTACAAAAGCCCAATTATTAACATCCAAAGAGTAGATTTTGTTCTTTTATTACGCATAATTAGTTTTAAGTCTAATTGCATAAAAGGAGCAATATCTCCAAAACGCTCTGTCCAAGTATAATCTGAAGTTTTAGCTTCTTCTACTTTATTTTGTACCGCAGAATCTAGAAACAAATTACTTTTTAAAATTAAATAATTTGCATAGTATAAACCAACCAACAGTAAAAGAGGTATAGAAATTAAAATTGGATTGTTTGATATTCCTAAAATTCCTTTTGAAACCAAGTTAGAGAAAGAAACTATATTAAAATAATCTAAAGCAAATAGTCCTGAAGAAATAACTATCAACGGTAAAAAAGACAAATCACTTTTAGCACTTGCATTTTCTATTACAAAATTCAAAAAATTAATGATTAGAACCACTATTATCATAGTTATCATCCATATAGAAATTTGAACTGTATCATATCCTTTTGTTAATAAAACAACACCAAAAGGAATAATTGCAAATAGTGGTAAAAAATTAAAAAATGACGCAGCAGACTTACCTAAAACGTAATTAATAATTTTATTCTTTTTCACAGGTAAAGTTAGCAGTGGTTTTATTGTCATAACTGGTAGTTTTTGAAGAAAAAAACGAGCAATTAAATCACCCATAATCCAAAAAAACAGAAATCCGTTAACTATTATAAAAGGATCCTTATCAGGGAACATTTTTTTTAATGCAGGAAATATCCCTACCCCTAAGAACAGAAACATTATAACAAAATATAAAGCAAAAAAACCTAATAAAATTTTAATTCCAATACTCCTTTGCCAATATGATGAACGAAAATATTGTTTCCATTCTAAATTTAAAAAGCGTGTAATCATTTTGGTTAATTATTTAGTTGACACTTATATGTATAGTTTTTACCTATTTCGTTACATAAAAAAAGTATCAATATTACTATTGACACTTTTCTTATATTTATACTTATAAAATAAAATTTACATTATTTTACAAGAAACAACAATTAAAAACCCTATTAACAATAGTATAAACCAACCAGGATGTTTCCCTTTTGTTCCAATCAAAACCAAAATTGCTCCAAAAAACATGGTAGAACTAATTAGTTCTAATATAAAATTAACTAGTTCAATTTCTTGAAAGTTTTCTATTAATGATATTTTTATTAATAGCCCAGCAATACAACACCCAAATACTGATGCTAAATGCCATGTAGACCATAAAATTCTTAAGTGCCTTTCTCTTAATTCTAAACTATCTTTTGAAGGAACTATTTCTTTTTTTATTCTTTTCTTTTTAAAAATTAAATATTCACCTAAAACCGAATGGATTACTCCTAAAAGAAAAGATAAGATACCTGCTATAAATAAATAGTTGTTCATTTATATATCTTTAGTCATTTTTCCCAAATTTATTTTCTCTGCTCTTGTAAATTTAATTTCACGTACGTATTCCATACTTTTCCATAAATAAGTATTCCCTTTTAAACCTTTGGTTAATTTCATTCTTCTATTTAACCTAGCTATTTCTTTAGGTGTTGCTTTACGTTTTTCTCCTAATTCACCATAAAGTTTAATTCCTGGGCTTGTAGAAAACCTTTCTTTAAATAAAGAGGATATCCAAAAAAAACTACGACTGTTAACTCCTAAAACACAAATATTCTTTTTTTTGCTTTCTTGTAACTTAGATGTAAACTTTTCAAAATAAAAACCAGCTTGATTATCATTCAAAAACATAGAACCAATTGGTGTTACAGTTGGGTTACCGTCTGAAGTTATTGATGCAATTGAAACATGAAAATTTGAACGAAAACTTTTATTAAAATGATTTCTTATTTTTCCCCAATTTGTAGTTAAATCCATTTATATTTTATTTACCTATTAAAACATTATATTCTTTTGGAATTTCAATCCCTTTGAAACCATCTGTTAATCCATAAAGTATTACGATAGAAAACAACACTCCAAGAAATAAAATTATATATCCTTGTTTAGTAGGGCTAGTTCCTAACATGTTTTTTTTCATTTTCATATTATGTATTGATGCTAAGTGACCAAAAAAAGAAATAATAGCTAACCCATAATATGGGATAAAAAACAAAAAAAAAGGAAACGTATTTAATCCAGCTACTCCGAAAAAAATATTAGTATCTAATTTTAAAAACAGTCTACCTACAAAAACAGCACTAAGATGAATAACTAAGAAAAAAGCTATATAAAGACCACTCCATGACTGGAGTTTTTCAAAAAAATTCTTTGCACTATTTATTTTAATCAAAAAGAGTTTCACTCCAGATACAATCTGAATTAAGATTGAAAACAATAACAATATTTCAAAAAACAGATTTCTATAAAACATACGAAGTGTATCCATAACGTCAATATGTTTTTCTATCCCTACCAAACTGTAAAAATGATTATATAGATGGAGGCTTATGAAAACAGTTATTACTATTCCTGATATAGAATGAATTTGTTTCACCTTACTTTTTTTACAAAGGTCTATTCATTTTATGAATTATCATTTGATTTATATCAAATTCGGCTATGCAACTTTCTAATTCTACTTAATGTTTCAAGAGTAATTCCAATAAATGATGCTATATGTGTTAAAGGCACTCTTTGGGTAATTTGTGGATAGGCTAATAGAATATTTTGATATTTTTGTTCGGCTGATTGAAATTGCATAGATACAATTCTAGCCTGAAGTTTTAACATTGTTTTTGTGGCTACTTTATTAGTTAATTTTTCAAAAGCATGATACTCATTTGATAATTTCATTATATTATCTCTTGAAGTTTCAAGCAGTAGCGTTTCTTCTAAAACTTCTATATAGTGTGGACTTGGTATTTTTTGAAAAAAACTATTAATAGCACATATAAAATCATTTTCAAAAGCAAACCAATCTGTGATATCTTTCCCATCTTTTAAATAATATGCTCTTGCACTTCCTTTTACTATAAAGAATGCTTTATCTGAATTTTGTCCTTCTTTTACTAATACATCTCCTTTTTTTAAAGTTAATACCTTAGAATTTCTTGCAAATTTTAATTTGCATTCATCATTCAAAGGAGCATATTTCTCGTTTATAATGTTTATAATTTTTTCCTTATCCATAAGTATAATATTATAATTCTAAAAATAGTATAAACACCTAAATGAAAAGCGTTTTCTTTTATATAAAAAAACAGAAACTGTTTTCTACTATTGAAAACAGTTTCATTAAATATTATTTGCCGACTATTTTTTATAAAATTATGCCCATTGACAAATTATTCCACCCATTAACGCTAACGTTACAGTCCAATAACCAACATTTATAGCTATGTATTTAAATGATTTTCTTTCAAACAATGCTTTTGTACCTATAATAGGCAAAGCAATAAACAAACCGCTTATAACTCCATGCAACACACCATGTTTAAAAGTTCTAAAACGATCTCCAAAATTACTCATAAATTCTTCATAATAAGCAAAACCTCCTCCAGTCTTTTCCATAAAACCAGGTTCACCTGCTAATGTTGAAAATACACCTAATTGATGAATAACCAAGAATTGTATTGCAAAAGCAAGCATAATACTAAACACAAAACTTACTCCAAATATCAAAAGCATATTACCTCCTTCTAAATCTTTTAAAGTAAAATTCATTTCTTTCATCCATGCCTTTTGAAAGAGCATTGGTCCGTACCAAAGAAAGCCTATAACCATAGGGATAAAAGCTGCACCTAAAATTGCTAAATAATTTATTTCCATTACTTTAAGTTTTTAGTTAATTGTATCAAATATAATTAAAATAACTTTTCTTATTTAATCTATTCATTAAAACCAACGGTTTTAAAAACTTAAAGTCTATGTTTTACATTTCTATAATTTTATTTCATCAAAAAAAAACAAGCTCATTAAATTAATTAATGAGCCTGTTGGTTGTATTATTTCTTAGGTAATATTCTCTATTTTATTTTCATTGACTTTGCAATCGCTTCTAATTCAAATAGAAAATTTCTTTTATTTACTGAAGGAGCATAAGTAAACCCTTCAAAAACTATTAATCTATTATTTTTTTTATCAACTACTGTATAATTTAAAAAAGGACCAGCCATGAAATCGTTTTTAACTTCCCATTTCCCCCTAGTTTCATATGCCTTTTTCCCATCAATTTCTGCTTTGTAAGTAAAAGGTGTGTATGCTTGTTCAGTAATCATATACATTCCTTCTTTACTTCCTGGAATATATTTTTTTCCAATAGAATCTCTAACTTCTGTGATATTATCAGCAACACTTCCTTCATTAATTAACGGAACACTATAAATTAAAACATTATTTGTTCCATCACCTCTTGCAATTCCACTTTTTAAATGCTGACGTAACCATAAAAAATCTCCAGTATCGTCTACCAATTTAAATCTTTTCGGAATATCAATTGAAATACCTAAATTTTGCGTTGTTTTAAATTTAGTTTCATCAAGACGTTCTTTTTTAAAAATATTTTGAATAAATTTAATATCCTCCTTTTGAAATATTTTAATTATCTCTTTACCTCTTTTGTTTATTAAATTTACGATTCCTTCTTCATTTTTGGCCGTAGCATAAACGATTACTTGAGGAGCTGCATATTTGTTTTTTTCAACAGTAACACTTTCCTTTTGCCCCTTTTTTATAAAAAGGATTGCTTTTCCGTTTCTCATAAATGATTTAAAGCCTGTAGGATCTATTTGACTCACAGAAAGTAACGTTTCTGGTTGTGGTAATCCAACCTGGTGTTCACCAAAAACAGTCCGTATTTCGTCTCCTATTTTACCTGCCCATTCATTACCCTTAGCAACAACTAATATTTTATTAGTGTTTCCTATTGATGTTGGTAATGTCACACTAGATTTTGTTCCTTTTTCGCAAGAAATTAACAAAAGTGTGGCTATTAAAAATGACATTATTTTTTTCATATCTATTAGCTTTTAAATATTTTTAGCTTCATACCTGGTTTAAGATTTTTTATACTCCAAATATTATTCCATTTTTTAATTTGTTCGACAGAAATTTTTGGATATTTTTTTGCAATAGTCCATAATGAATCTCCTTCTTTTACAATATACACTTCATGTTTCCCTTTTGGAAGTTTATTTTGTTTTTTTGAAACCTTTTTAGGTATCGCTAATTTTTTAGGATAAATACTTAAACGCTGCCCTATTTTTAAACGATGAGAACGCATACCGTTCCATCGTTTTATATCTTTTACACGTACACCAAACTTACTTGCTATTTTACCTAAATAATCACCACTACGTACTTTATAACGTATACGCTTATCCATTTCAAAATACTTCGGTAAAGGTTTTTCTCTTTTGCTATCATCTTCATCTGCCAATGCATAAATTTCCTTTTCTTTTTCTAAAAAAGTTATCATTTCTTTGCGTGGAATACGAACAGCATAACTTCTATTTTCTATAAATGGTATTATATCTAATTTATATGCAGGATTTAAAAAAGAAATTAAATCAACATCAATACCTGTTTTTTCAGAAATTTGATCAAAACTTATTGTTCTTTTTACATGAATAGTATCAGTTTCAAAATGAAAAATTTTGGGAGCTTCTGGATATAAATCATGCTTCTCAGCATATTCAAAAATATACATTGTAGCATAAAAAGCAGGAACATACCCCGCAGTTTCCCTTGGCAAAAAAGGTCTAATATTCCAATAATTTTTATACCCTCCTGATCGTTTTATTGCTTTTGAAACATTTCCTGGCCCTGAATTATATGCAGCTAACGCTAAATCCCAATCACCAAAAATTTTATATAACTGACTTAAATACTTACATGCCGCAACAGTTGCTTTTACAGGATCTTGTCGCTCATCAACATATGAACTTATTTTTAAATCAAATTGTTTTCCTGTTCCATACATAAACTGCCATAAACCAGTTGCTCCAACATAAGAACGAGCATTAGGACGAAGAGCAGATTCAACTATTGCTAAATATTTCATTTCTAACGGAACATCATACTGATCAAGGTATTGTTCAAACATGGGAAAGTAATACTTTGCTTTAGCCATTAAAGCAGGATAGTATTTTTTTCTATACTTTAAATAACTATTTATAACCTTGTCTAATGACGGGTTATATGCTAAATTAAATGGAGTATTCGCATTTAAATTAACCAATCGCTTTTTAAGTAGTTCTGTTGATAAAATTTTAGTTGAATTTCCAATAATATCTTTATCGTTTATTACATATTGGATACTATCAAACAATGAAGAATTAAACTTTTCTTCTACTAATAAACTATCAATTTTTTTTAAGTCAGCATCAGAAAAAAGGGTATCTATTTGTCTGTTTTGGGCGGTATCTTTCGCTATAAAAATAGAATCAACAGCTATTTCAACACTATCAACAGGAATATAAATACTATCAATAGGCTGTTGCGCAATAACTGTTCCTGTAAAAACTAATAGTAGTTTAAGTAACGTTTTCATTGTTTTTCTTTTAAAAAGAAGGGTAGTTCAAATTTAATTACACATCTAATTCTACCACGATAGGGCAGTGATCAGAATGTTTTGCTTCTGGTAAAATATAAGCTCTTGTTATTTTTTCCTTTAATGGTTCAGTTACCATAGCATAATCTAATCTCCAACCTTTGTTATTAGCTCTAGAGTTTGCTCTATAACTCCACCAAGAATATTCTTGTCGTTCCGGATTCATAAAACGAAAACTATCAATAAAACCGCTGTCTATAAACTTACCTAACCACTCTCTTTCTTCTGGTAAAAATCCTGAAACTCCTTTCATTTTTGGGTTATGAATGTCTATAGCTTCATGACAAATATTATAATCACCACAAATAATTAAGTTAGGAATTGATTTTCTTAACTCTGTAGCATATTCTAAAATCTCATCCATGTAATTAAACTTATAGTCTAAACGAGCGCTATTAGTTCCAGACGGTAAATACATACTCATAATAGAAACATCATCATAATCTACCCTAAGATTTCTACCTTCAAAATCCATTGTTTCAATTCCTGTTCCATATTCTACGTGTTTAGGTTCTTTTTTACAAAAAACTGCCACAGAAGAATAGCCTTTTTTTTCTGCTGAAAACCAATAATGATATGGATAACCAGCATTTTCAAATTCGGTTACATCTAATTGTTCTTTATGTGCTTTAGTTTCTTGAATGCAAATTACATCTGGTTTTGCTTGCTGTAACCATTCTAAAAATCCTTTTTTTAAAGCTGCTCTTATTCCGTTTACGTTATATGAGATTATTTTCATTTAAAAATTATTCAATAATTATTTTTTCTAAATTATCAAGTTCTTTATCAATACTAGACATATTTAAAAGTTTTGAAGATTCTATATCATAAATAGCAAATTTTTGTTTTTTGTATTCTTCTCTGATATTTTCTCTATCGGTATATTTAATAAAAATTTGAGAGTTCGAATTCGTAAATTCAAATCTATCAAGATTAATACTATTTGTAATTCTTATAAGATTTTTACCATTTAAATCTGAAAGATATAAATCATGATTATCTCCAGAATTTAACTTCCCATCTTTATTTGAGTCTTCAAAAGCTATTAAATATGCAATATATTTTACAGTCTTATCTAATTCATCTCTCTCTAATTTATATCTTTTCCTCTGAGGCTTTATTTGAAGGATAGATGCTTTCTTTTTCAATAAAGAAGTTATAACCTGATAGTTTTCGTCTACAAAAATAATATTTACAAATTTTAAAAGAGAGTCTCCAATATCATTAGCTACAGATACTAAATTTTTCACCCTCTTTTCTTCTTCATAAGTTAACAAAGAAATTGGAAGGTATTTATTTTTAGAATTGTATAAATCTATAGGAGTATAATATTTTAACCCTTGTAAAACAAGACTATCCTTTTTTGCTGTTTCTAATTCTTCTCCCAGAATAATCCCATCAGGGAAATTATTATTGTTTGGAAAAAACTCTTTAGTTAATTGAAATAAAAGAAAAATTAGAATAACAGGGAGTAATGTTCCATTTAAAATAATTAAAAACTTAATATATTTATTTGTTATTTTCATTAATCTAAGAAAATAGGTTTTTTAAGAAAAACCCAAGTTAATTGGGTTCTTTCTCCTGTTTGTGTTTGAATAATCTTTTTTCTTGGTGATAAAAAATAGGCTAAAGCTACTGCTATTGCTATTCCTAACCAAGATGGTTCTATTTGTATACCTTTATCAAAAATAAGGATAAATAAAATCGCTAATATGGGATATATTCCTCTATAAAACTTTTTTATGAATGTCATTTTTAAATTTCCATTTCTGGAACATCTCCATTAATTACTAATGTTCCTTCAGTAGCATTTTGGATTTCTTCTACACTAACTCCAGGAGCTCTTTCTAACAAATGGAATGTATTATCTTTTACTTCTAAAACTGCTAAGTTCGTTACTACCTTTGTAACACAACCAACTCCAGTTAACGGTAAAGAACATTTTTTTAAGATTTTAGATTCTCCTCGCTTATTAGTATGCATCATTGCTACAATAATATTATCTGCGCTTGCTACTAAATCCATTGCTCCTCCCATTCCTTTTACCATTTTCCCAGGTATTTTCCAATTGGCAATATCTCCATTCTCAGCTACTTCCATTGCTCCTAAGATAGTAAGATGTACATGTTTTCCTCGAATCATTGAAAAACTTGTTGCTGAATCAAAAAAACTTGCACCAGGCATAGTAGTTATCGTTTGTTTTCCTGCATTAATAATATCAGCATCTTCTTCTCCTTCAAATGGAAAAGGCCCCATACCTAGTACTCCATTTTCACTTTGAAATTCTACTTCTATATCCTCTCTAACAAAATTGGCAACTAATGTAGGTATTCCAATACCTAAGTTTACGTAATATCCGTTTTTAACCTCTTTTGCAATACGTTTTGCTATTCCGTTTTTATCTAAAGCCATAATTAGTTTCTTTGTCTTACTGTGCGTTGTTCGATTCTCTTTTCATATTTTTCTCCTTGAAAAATACGTTGTACAAAAATTCCAGGTATATGAATTTGATTTGGATCTAACTCACCAACTGGAACTAATTCCTCTACCTCAGCTACAGTAATCTTAGCTGCACCACACATATTCGGATTAAAGTTTCTTGAAGTACCCTTAAATACTAAATTTCCTGCTGCGTCACCTTTCCATGCTTTTACAAAAGCATATTCTGCTTTAAAGGCTGGTTCTAACACATACATTTTCCCATCAAACTCACGTGTTTCTTTTCCTTCTGCTACTTCAGTACCATAACCAGCAGGTGTATAAAATGCAGGAAATCCTGCTTGTGCAGCTCTACATTTTTCCGCTAAAGTTCCTTGAGGAGTCAATTCTACTTCTAATTCACCTGATAACATTTGACGTTCAAACTCATCATTTTCTCCAACATACGATGAAATCATTTTTTTTATTTGACGATTTTGTAATAATAATCCTAATCCAAAATCATCAACACCAGCATTATTAGAAATACAGGTTACTTCTTTAACTCCTAATCGTACAAGTTCAGCTATAGCATTTTCCGGAATTCCACATAATCCAAATCCTCCTAGCATTAATGTCATTCCATCGCTTACACCATCAACAGCTTCTTGCACATTATTTACTTCTTTATTAATCATATTAGTTGTTTGTTTCTGTTTTAAAAATCTGTATCCTCTTCTTCCTTTTTTTCCTCTTTCTTTTCTTCTCCTTCTTTTACTTCTGGTTCTTTTTCACAATTAATATTAATTGTTAATTCTCCTGGAGGTTTTTCAAAATCTTCTTTACTTATATTTAGTGTTTTATCTTCATAACACTTTTTCATAAACAACCCCCAAGTTGGTAATGACATTGTTGCACCTTGACCTAAACCAATACCATAAAAATGTGTTGCTCTATCTTCTCCACCAGTCCAAACTCCAGTTGCTAAATTTGGAACAATCCCCATAAACCATCCATCAGATTGATTTTGAGTAGTTCCTGTTTTTCCAGCAATAGGATTTGTAAATTTATATGGAAAACCTGTAGTTGCTTCTTTTCTTCTTGTCCATGCTGAACGAAGTCTAGCACCTGAACCTGATAAGGTAACACCTTTCATCAAATCTAAAATTACATATGCAGATTCTTCACTTAAAACCTCTTTCGTTTCAGGAACAAACTCTTGTAAAACTGTCCCATTTTTATCTTCTATACGAGTAATCATCATAGGACTAACACGTAATCCTTTATTTGCAAAGGTTGAATACGCACTTACCATTTCAATTAATGATAAATCAATGGCCCCTAATGCTATTGAGGGATTTGCTTCTATTTTTGATTTAATCCCTGCAGAAGCTGCTAAACGAGCTACATTTATTGGTGATACCTTATCTATTAACTGAGCAGTAACAACATTGGTAGATTGCGCTAATGCGTCTCTTAAGGTTAATTCACCACCGTACTTATCATTTGAGTTCTTAGGTGTCCAATCTTTTGGCATTCCATATTTTTCTTTTGGAATTGTATAAGGCGTATTTGGCAACTTATCACAAGGTGACATTTTTAATTGATTAATAGCTGTAGCATAAACAAAAGGTTTAAAAGTAGAACCTACCTGACGCTTTTGTTGCTGAACAGCATCATACTTAAAGTATTTATTGTTAATCCCTCCAACCCATGCTTTTATATGTCCAGTTTGTGGTTCAATAGATACTAAACCAGAACGCAAAAAATATTTATAATAACGTATTGAATCGTACGGAGTCATTACAGTATCACGATCTCCTTTCCAAGAAAAAACTCGCATATCTGTTTCTGTTTTAAAAGCCTTGTCTATTTCTTTTTCAGATTTACCTGCAGCTTTCATTCTTTTATAACGATTAGAGTTTTGCTTAGCTCTTCGTATCGTACTAGCTATTTCAGACTTTTCTAAATCATAAAAAGGAGCTGTTTTATTATTCTTTTGCTCTTTATTAAAAAAAGATTGCAAATTTGCCATATGTGTTGTTAAAGCTTCTTCTGCATATTTTTGCATTCGAGAATCGATAGTAACATATACTTTTAATCCGTCTTTATAAATATTGTATGACTCTCCATTTGATTTAGGATTATCCTTTGCCCATCTTTTCAAAAATTGTTTCAAATTTTCTCTAAAATAAGTAGCTAAACCATCACTATGGCTTTCTGGTGTAAAGCTTATTTTTAATGGTAACTTTTGTAATGAATCTTTTTCTTTATCAGTTAATAACCCATTTTTTTTCATTTGAGAAAACACAACATTTCTACGTCGTAAAGATTTCTTTTTTGAACGTTCTCTGTAAGGATTATACTGTCTAGGGTTTTTTAGCATTGCTACTAAAATAGCAGACTCTTGTATATCTAATTCTTTTGGCTCTTTTCCAAAATAAATACGAGCTGCAGAACGTATACCTGTTGCATTAAAAAGAAATCCTTGCGTATTTAAATACATAGTTATAATTTCCTCTTTAGTATATTGTCGTTCAAGTTTAACAGCAACTACCCATTCTTTAAGTTTTTGAAGAACCCTTTTAATTTTATTTGTTGAAGCTCTTCCTGTAAAAAGATTTTTTGCAAGTTGTTGAGTAATAGTACTTGCTCCTCCTCCAGCTCCTAATTTAGAAACTGCTCTGGCCAATCCTCTAAAATCAATACCTGAATGTTCATAAAAGCGTTCATCTTCAGTTGCAACGAGAGCTTTTACTAAGTTTTGAGGTAAATCTTTATATTGAATTGGGGTTCTATTAGCTTTTACATAATATTTCCCTAATGTTTTTCCGTCAATAGAAATTACTTCTGTAGCTAAATCACTCTTAGGATTTTCTAACTCTTCAAACGATGGTAATGGTCCAAAAGCTCCCCATGATGCCAATAAAAATAGCAAGCAAATAGAAAGAAATCCACCTAAAATGATTCCCCAAAACCATTTAATATATTTTCTAAAATTAGTTGTTTTTTCTTCTGTCATTATTCTGTTTTTTCAATTCTAAACCCTACATGAGTAAGCCCATCTAACTCTTCTATTCCATCAACATTTCCATTTTTTCTCATAGATTGACGTACTTTAAAAGTATAGGTTCCTTTAGCAGGAAATATTATTTTTTCTTTGTAAAAAAGTTTATTGTCTTTAATATCTAAAGTACCTTCTCCTAAAAACCTCCCAGCTCCATCAGCCATATCGTACTCTAAAGTATCAGTAATTACATTTCCGTCAGGGAAACTCATCTGAGTAATTATAAATAAATTACTAAAAGGATAATCTTTATTATTTCTAACATTAATAAAAAGATTATGTTTTTGTAATGTGTCTGTTGCTGTAAAAGCAAATTGTAATGTATTGTGTTTACTCCATTTTTGATTTGATATTGGTAAATACTCATCAAAAACCCTTTTTTTATCACACGAAATGAATAAAAAAGTTACTATAAAAAACATTATCAATACACTACTTTTATTTATTGTCTTCAGCATTTTTATTACCGTTATTGTTCCCTTTTTTATTATTATTTCTTCTTCTTTGATTATTCGGTTTATTACCTGTAGTCTTTTTTTGCTGATTAGGATTTTCACCTTTTGGTTTAGGGCCTTGAGTTCTTTTTTGTTGATTTGGATTCTTTTTTATTTCATCCTTTGGTTTAGCCCCTTGAGTTCTTTTTTGCTGGTTTGGATTCTTCTTTACCCCTCCCTTTGGTTTAATACCTTGTGCTCTTTTTTGTTGGTTTGGATTTGGTTTCTGTTTTACCTCCCCCACTTTTGACTTATTATTATTTTTAGGTCTATTTGGCCTAGGTTTTCTGCTATCTGTTTTTTGATTATCAGCTACAGTTTTATTTGGCCTAGACACATTAGTTTTATTCTCTTTTGCCTTATTATTACTAATTCTTTTGCCTCTTCTTTTATTTCTTCTCGGTTTTTTTGGAGCATCAAAACGTGTTAAACTATCTTGTCCAACCACATTTTCAAAATCAACTTTTGGTTCTTCTACAATTTCTGATTCATATTCTTCTAACGGAGAAGCCAATTCATTATTGGCATTTAACTCGATAATTTCTTGAGTTTGCTCTAATGATATTCTATACCATTTGAAGCTCTCTTCTTTGTATGTATACCAAAGTAACCCTTTAAAAATATCCATCTTTACAAAAACAGCATCACCTTTTTCTGTTTTAAGTACCAAATCTTGTTTAGGAAACTTTTTTAATGCGTCTAGATAAGTATCTAACTCAAAATTTAAACAACATTTTAATTTACCACACTGACCTGCTAATTTTAATGGATTTAAAGATAACTGTTGGTAACGTGCTGCAGCTGTATTAACTTTTCTAAAATCAGTTAACCATGTTGAACAACACAACTCTCGTCCACAAGAACCGATACCACCTAATCTGGCAGCTTCTTGACGCATTCCTACTTGGCGCATCTCTACTCTAATAGAAAAAGCACTTGCCAAATCACGAATTAATTGACGAAAATCTACCCTATCATCAGCAGTATAGTAAAAGGTTGCCTTGGTACCATCTCCTTGATACTCTACATCTGACAACTTCATTTTCAACCCTAATTTACTAATAATTTCTCTACCTTTCCTTTGAGTTTCTTGTTCTCTTTGTCTGGCATTATGCCAAACATCAATATCTTTTTGAGAAGCTTTTCTATATATTTTTTTTACCTCTTCACCATCTGACTCAATTTTTCTTTTTTTCATTTGTACTTTCACAAGTTCACCTGCTAAAGAAACTATTCCGACATCATGTCCTGAAGTTCCTTCTACAGCAACTATATCACCCATAGAAATAGTTAATTTCTCTAAGTTTTTGTAAAAATGTTTTCTTCCGTTTTTAAAACGTACTTCGTAAATATTAAAAGGTGCTTCACCAGTTGGCAAAGTCATATTCGATAACCAATCAAAAACAGCTAGTTTATTTCCACTTCCACAAGATCCTGTAGCACAATTTCCATTGCTTTTACACCCCTTAGGAACGCCATCTTTGTTAGTTGAGCAACCGCTACAACTCATAATTTATATGTATGTTTTTAGAATGCTTTTTAAACCTGAATACTTTCAGTATCAAAAAACACTTTATATTATTGATTTTTAGCTAGATAAAATCCCACTCCAGAATCTTCTCTTAATCAGTAAAGATACATATTATAACGGAATGTGAAAATTGATTTTTTTTCTTAACCAAGTTCTTTTTTATAACCCCTAAATACTTTCGCAGAAAAAGGCCTTACAGATTAAAATCTATAAGGCCTTTTTAATATTATTTGTAGTAAATAAACTTACACTACTCCTTGATCTAACATTGCGTCTGCAACTTTTACAAAACCTGCAACATTAGCTCCTTTAACGTAATCTACATATCCGTCTTCTTGCGTTCCGTATTTTACACACGCTTCATGAATACTATTCATAATACCATGTAATTTACTATCTACTTCTTCACGTGTCCAAGACAAACGTAATGAGTTTTGAGACATTTCTAAACCAGATGTTGCTACTCCTCCTGCATTTGAAGCTTTTCCTGGTGCAAATAAAATTTTTGCATTTTGAAATACTTCAATAGCTTCAGGTGTTGATGGCATATTAGCTCCTTCAGCAACACATATACACCCATTAGCTACCAATGCTTTTGCTTCCTCTCCGTTTAACTCATTTTGAGTTGCACATGGTAAAGCTACATCACATTTAACACCCCAAGGTCTTTCTTTTGCAAAGAATTTAGCTGATGGATATTTCTCAACATATTCACCAATTCTACCACGGCGAACATTTTTGATTTCCATAACAAATGCTAATTTATCAGCATCTATTCCTTCTTCATCGTAAATGTATCCTGAAGAATCAGATAAAGTAACAACTTTAGCACCCAATTGAGTTGCTTTTTCAGTTGCATATTGCGCTACATTTCCAGAACCTGAAACTGCTACTGTTTTCCCTTTAAAAGAATCTCCTTTATAGTTTAACATATTTTCAGCGAAATAAACATCTCCATAACCAGTTGCTTCTGGACGAATTAAAGAACCTCCCCAAGAAGCACCTTTCCCAGTTAAAACACCAGTAAATTCATTACGCAAACGTTTATATTGACCAAACATAAATCCGATTTCTCTTCCTCCAACACCAATATCTCCAGCTGGAACATCAGTATTTGCTCCAATATGACGAGATAATTCAGTCATAAAAGATTGACAAAACTTCATAACTTCGTTATCTGACTTCCCTTTAGGGTTAAAATCCGATCCACCTTTTCCACCACCCATTGGTAATGTAGTTAATGAGTTTTTGAAAACTTGTTCAAATCCTAAAAATTTTAAGATTGATAAGTTTACTGAAGGGTGAAAACGTAGCCCTCCTTTATATGGACCAATTGCAGAGTTAAACTCTACTCTATAACCTCTGTTTACTTGAGTTTCTCCATTATCATCTACCCAAGGCACTCTAAACATTAAAGTACGTTCTGGCTCAACCATACGCTCTAATAATTTTTTTCCTTGGTATTTTGGATTGTTTTCTATAAACGGAATTACAGTTTCTGCTACTTCGTGTACAGCTTGCAAAAACTCTGGTTCGTATGCATTACGTTCCTTAACGTAATCCATAAAAGCATTTATTTTAGATTCCATAAATTAATTGTTGTGTTATTATAATTTTAACAATTTTACTTGGCAAATATAATTAATTTACAATTTCTTAAATTTGATTTTGTACTTTATTTTTCACTTTTCTACATCGTTTTCGTTATTAGGTGAAATCTCCTCATTTTTTAACTAAAAAAGCTTAAATTTGCAACTTAATTTTTTTGGATTAATAAATAATGTTAGATAAGGTAAAGGAATTGATTGGTGACGTAAAAGCTTTTAAAGCAACGTCTAAAGAAGAAGTTGAAACATTCAGAATTAAATACTTAGGAAGCAAAGGATTGTTAAAAGATTTATTTGCTGAATTTAAGAATGTTGATGCTGAATTGCGTAAAGATTTTGGGCAAGCTTTAAACAATCTAAAAAAATCTGCTGAAGGTAAAGTTGCTGAATTAAATGATGCCTTAGATAATGCTATTGAAGACAAAGGGATTTATGGCGATTTAACTCGTCCTTCTGAACCAATAGAATTAGGTTCACGCCATCCTATTTCTTTAGTAAGAAATCAAATTATTGAGGTATTTAATCGTATTGGGTTTACTGTTTCTGAAGGACCTGAAATTGAAGATGATTGGCATAACTTTACCGCTTTAAATTTACCAGAGTATCATCCTGCTCGTGATATGCAGGATACATTTTTTATAGATAAAAATCCAGACACTTTATTAAGAACGCATACATCATCTGTACAAGTTCGTTACATGGAAAATAACGAACCTCCAATTAGAACCATTTCTCCAGGAAGAGTATTCCGTAATGAAGACATATCTGCTCGTGCGCATTGTATTTTTCACCAAGTAGAAGGTTTATATATTGACACTGATGTTTCTTTTGCCGATTTAAAACAAACTTTATTATATTTCACTAAAGAGATGTTTGGAAAATCTAAAATACGTTTACGTCCTTCATACTTCCCTTTTACTGAACCTAGTGCTGAAGTTGATATTTATTGGGGACTTGAAACTGAAACCGATTACAGAATTACCAAAGGTACTGGATGGTTAGAAATTATGGGCTGTGGAATGGTTGACCCTAATGTTTTAAAGAACTGTAATATTGACCCTACTAAATATTCTGGGTATGCTTTTGGAATGGGAATTGAGCGTATAGCAATGCTTTTATATCAAATTCCAGATATTCGTATGTTCTATGAAAATGACAAACGTTTTTTAGAGCAATTTAAATCTATCATCTAAAAACATGAGGCATTTTTGTCTGATTTTTTTTATTTGCTCTTTTAGTATTAATATTTTTTCACAAAAAAGCTTTGTAGAAAGATCTGGAGACATTATTCAGATTGGAATTCCTATAATTGCTTTAGGTAGCACTTTTATTTTTGAAAATAACGATAAACCTTATTGGCAATTTATAAAAGCTTTTGGGGTTTCTTTTATAGCTACCCATACATTAAAAAGAATTATTAATAAAAAAAGACCAGGTGGAGGAAACTATAGTTTTCCTTCAGGACATACCTCAGCTGCTTTTACCGGAGCTGCTTTTATCCAAAAAAGATATGGTTGGAAATATGGTTTTCCTGCATACTTATTAGCTAGTTATGTTGGATACTCAAGAATTTATGCAAAAAAACATGATGTTTATGATGTAATTGCTGGGGCAAGCATTGGATTTATATCTTCATACCTTTTTACCAAAGCCTATAAAAATAATAAAATTAAAATATCATTAAATAGTAACCTTAACAAAGATACTATAGCTATAAGTTTAAATTATTCTCTTTAGATGAAAAAAGACATACAAATACCAGAAGTTTCAGGTGTAGAAATGGCAATTGTTTTAGAGCACAATGAAGTTCATAAAACAGATGACTGGAACGTATATATTATTAATAAAAAAGACATTGCTATTGAAATGGTTGTCATTGTTTCTCAAGGTTTTTCAGAAACTAAAACCACTTCCGTTTTTCGTAAAAAAATAGACCTTTTGCCAGGTAATTCTATTGCCAAAATTGAATTAATTCAACCAGAATTATTTGCTTTAGACAATCGTTTTCAAGTAACTTTCTTTGAAAACAATACACTGCAAGACAAAACTTTTACTTTTAAGAAAGACACAATAAAAGAGAGTAACTTACAAATAATTCAACCTTTTAATAAGAGAGGAGTAATAATATCATAATATTATTTTTTCGTATATTGCTAGCTATCAAACTATTATTAAGCTAGTATTATAAACAGAAATAGCCTTCCCTTAAAAGAGAAGACTATCATTAAAGAATTCTTGCAATACATACAAAATCTCTATAAGAAAGAATATACACCCTTCAAAAAGTATACTCTATCATAATACAAATAAAATTCATTTCCTATAAAGAAGAACGCAAAAAATTACATTTTTTGAAATTTTGATTTGCATTTTTTACAAAAGACAACAAATGAACGAAGAGATAGAATATTTTTTTTGTCAAATTAAACAAAAGTTACCTAACAATATTTCTCTAGTAGAAGAAATAGCTAGCGTTTTAGATATAAACTACGATGCGGCCTATAGAAGAATAAATCATAAAACTGAGCTTTCTTTTAAGGAAGCTCTTTCTCTTGCCAAGTTCTACAAAATTTCATTGAACAATATTTATAGCTTTAAAGAAAAGGAATCAATAGTGGTTCAAAAAAACTATAACTTTCAAACGAATAACACCCTAGAATCTTTCTTTATAAAAAGTAATAAGTTAGTTAATCTATTTTCCAAACTAGAAAACTCTGAAGTATTATACGCTGCAAAAGATATACCCTTATATTATTTTCCACAAAACAGCTTACTCCAAAGGTTTCAAATATATATTTTATTAAACTTACCTAATTCAAAAGAAAATTCTAAAAAAGGAGAGATAGCTTTTGAAAAGTTTAATATTTCTTCAAGCTTAATATATGAATCTATTTGTTTTAAAAATGCGTTTAAAAAGGTTAATTGTATAGAAATATGGGATGATCATACAATTAATAGTATCTTATATCAAATATATTATTGTTATAAAATAAAGTTAACAAACCAAGAACAAGCAATACAATTATGTGATGAATTAAAATTAATGATTACAAGTATAGAAAACAAAATTAAAAAAGAATCTAGGGATGAAAATTCAAGTATAAAAAACAAAATGTATTATAGTAAATTAGTTTGTTTAAATAACACTGTAGTTTTCAATTCAAAAAAAACAAAAACACTTCTAATACCCTACATAAGAACATCTTATTTACGAATAGATGACAATCTTATTTGCGAAGAAACTATTAGCGCATTTAATAAAAAAATTCAATTATCAAAAAAAATATCAGGAAATGCCGAAGTGGATCGAAAATTATTTTTCTCTTCTATGTATCAAAAAATAAACGGCATTTATAATCAAATAATAAACGAGGAAACATTATTCTCATTATAAAAAAACCTCATCATAATTTATGATGAGGCAATACAATCAAGTTAATACATTATCAAAACAAGTTATTTTAATTGTACTGTACATGCTTTGTTTATTTTTTCAACTTCTGCAATAAATCCTTCAACATCATTGTATATATTTTCAAAAACATTTAGTTCATTTACAAGGTTATTTATAGGGTCAATTGCTTTCATTACAAATGAATTTAAATCTTCAGATAAATCATTAAGAATACTCAGCCCTGGTATAGATGGTAAATGTATATTTAAGTTTAACGCTCTTAATACTGGTTGTAAAACTGCATTCATAGCTTTATTTAACAAATCCATAACTGGCCCTATAACACTCAGTCCTCCTTTTATAATTTGTTCTACACTAAATGAAAAGTAAACGGTATGCCAACCACACGGATAAGGTACTTTTACTCCTAAAACATGTTTATAACAAACTTTAGGATACCCTCCATAAGGAACACGTATTGTATGACTTAATACATTTTTAACTGAGTTTAAAGCAGAAATTAAAGGATTTAAAACATTCATCACTGCATTAATTTGATTTTCTAGACTTACTAGCCCCATTACTAAGTGTTTAATTTTCTCAACTTCCTCAGTAGCTTCAGCTATACCATTTAAAATTTTTATTTGAGCATCATCAAATGTTAAAACTACAGGATCAACCTTACCTGCTGCTGTATCAATTTCGTTTACTAACTCCGTTTTTACTGTTGAATTTGGAAGACTATTAATACAATTTATTGCACCTCCTAAAGTAGCTATAAACTGATTTTCAGCATTCATTAATTTTAATAACACCTCGTCAATTTGTTTTACTTTGGGCTCTACTTTTTCAATAGCATTTCTAATTGGCGCAACTACTTTTTCTACTTTATTAGAAACATCAAGAGCCTCATCTATAGGTTTTTTGAACGTTGATAATACGTTTTTTAACTCTGATGCTTCAGTTCCTATTTCTGGAATTATTGAAACTACTTCTAATAACTCTACAGCTTCACTTAATGCAGAATCTAAATCTTTTAATTTTGTATTTATCGTTTTAGACATTGTTAAATCATTATCTATTGTTTGTAGATCTTGACTAACTGTTTTAACATCTGCTTCTAATTTTGCAGTATTTCCTTCAGTTGTACTAACATCGTGCATTAATTTGTTTGCTTCATTCATGCTAGTGGTAACCGCATCTGTAATTTGACTGTTTACTGTTGACATAATTTTAAGTTTAGTTTATATGTTTAATTAGACACTAAAAAAATCAACAAATCAAACAAAGCACCATACTATTTCTCTTATTTTTAAGGAAATCAATATCGTGATTTATATTTCTTTTACTCAACTTTCTTAGCTATCTCAAAGTTTAATATTTTAAACCTATGATCTTAAAAAAAAACCGTAAGCGACTATTTTTCAAACATTAGCGTACTTAAAACAATAATATATACATAAAAACCTCTTCATTTTACTGAAGAGGTATACTAAAAACTACGTAAACAATGTATTACTTCACTGTTAATGTATATTGTGGTGTTGGGTTTAATGGGCAAAAATAAACATACTCTCCTTTTTTAAGAGTTACTTTTTTAGAAGTAGACTTTCCATTGTTTTTAACTAATGAAGTTACATATGCATTTTTTATATGATCTTTCTGCTCAACTTTTCCTTTGGGAGCTAACACAAAACCAACATCATGACCAACTTTATTATTTGCTATTTCAAAAACATAAGTTCCCTCTGATAGTGTTAATGATTTTTGTGTAAATTCTCCTTTTGTTTGTTCTAGAGCTACAGTTTTTACTTCTTGTGCATTTGCTTGAAATGCAAATCCTACTAACACGATTAAAATTGCTATTACTTTTTTCATGTGTTCTTAAATTTTAAATTATTTATTATTTTTATTATGCCTTTACTGTATATTTTCCAGCTTCTACTTTTGGAAAATCAATTTCTGTTTCTGCAATATGATTTACGTAGTTAGTTAATGTATTAGCTACAACATTTAACACTACTTCTAAAACATCACTATCATTATATCCTGCTTCTTTAAAAGCCTTAATTTCTTCTGAAGTTACATTTCCTCTATTTTTAGTTATGCTTTGAGCAAATTGCAACCCTACCTGTACTTTTTCTTCCGAAGCTTTACCTTTTCTATTTTCTTCAGTTTCTTCTTCAGACAAACCATTCATTTTACCAATTGCTGTATGAGCTGATAAACAATAGTTACATTTATTTTCTTCAGCAATTGCTAACGCTAACTGTTCTCTAAATTTATTAGAAAAATTACCACTTGCTGTTAATTCACCTAAGCTTAAATAACTTTGTAACGTTGCTGGTGAATTACCAAAAACTTTAATTAAATTTGGAATAAATCCTAATTTGCTTTGCACAGCATCAAATAACTCTTTTGATTTTCCAGTAGTTGTGTCAGGGTTTAATGTTTCAATTCTTGTACTCATAATTTTATTTATTTTAAATTTTATTTATTTGTTTTTTCACAATGACACATTTCTCTTTCAGGAAATTGATCATCGTACTCTTGATATCCCCAACAGTTAGGGCATTGGATATTTTCTGCTCTCATAATTCTTTGTTTTTAATTCTGATACAAAGATGCGACGGAGACACACTTTAAAAAATGGACAAAAGTTCCTGTTACTTGGACAAGTATGAAATAAATAAAAAAAGAAGTTTATTAACCTATGTTAATGTTTTGAATTACAGCTTGCTATATATTTGCTAACCTAGACAAACAACAAGCTAACAAATGTTATTTATCTAGAATTAAAACCCTTCTATACTCGTAGCTTCCCCTTGTGTTACGAGTTTTTTATAAAGTTAAATATTAGAAGAGCTTATGACTTTTGCTCTTTTTGAAATTGCTTTGGAGATTGCCCCGCTGATTTAGTAAAAAAACGAGAAAAATAAGCTGGATCATTAAATCCTAAATCAAAAGCAATGTGTTTTATTGCATCAGAAGAATAGATAAGCTGTCTTTTAGCTTCTATAATTATTCTGTTCTTAATAAAATCACTTGGAGTTTGTGTACCTATTTTCTGAAAATGTTTTGTAAGAGATTTTGGAGATACTCCTAATCGTTTAGCGTAATCAGTAACGCTATGTAGTTTTTTAAAATTTTGTTCTACTAATAAACTAAAATCTTTAAATAATTTAGTTTCTAAATCTTCCTTTACAGTATCATATCCTTTTTTAATTCGTACAGAATAAATAATAAACTGCTTAAGAAAGGACTGCAACATATCATATTGCGCGGTTTCTTCTAATTCAAATTCTTCTATCAAGTTACTTAATATAAAGTTTAATTTTTCAGTATCTCTGTTTGTAGGAGATACAAATGGAGTTTCATAAACATTATTAAACAACACACCATTACATGCTATTTCAGTATCATGAGTTTGAATGCAATAAAAATCTCTTGAAAAACTTAATTGATATGCTTCTTTTATTTTTTCTGAATCTACTGTAAAAACTTGTCCTGGTGATAAGAAAAACAATACATTTCCATTAAAAGAATAACTTTTAAAATCGATATTATAAGTTCCTTTTCCTTCTTTTATCCAAAAAATTTTATAATCATCAACTTGTTTAGGCTCATTAACAATGCAAGCTTTTTCAAACTCCACTAACTGTAATGAAAATATACTTTGAAAATTATATGTTTTTACTTCTTGAATTGCCATCAATGTACTTTATTTATTCTTGGTCGTAAAAAAGAAGGTAGCTGACACAAATATTAATTAAAAAACACTACTTTTTTTTATGATTTTCTGCTAACTTTTCTAATTCATCATACCAATTTTGTCCAAATTTCCTTACTAATGCTTGTTTCACAAACTTATAAACAGGAACCTGTAACTCTTTTCCTAAAGAACAAGCATCATCACAAATTTCCCATTTATCATAATTTACTGCAGAAAACTCACTGTAGTCTTTTATTCTTACAGGGTACAAATGACAAGATACTGGTTTTTTCCAATCGACTAAACCTTGATTATAGGCCTCTTCAATAGCACACAAAGCTGTGTTTTTTTCATCAAAAATAACATACGCACAATCAGCATCATTTATTAAAGGAGTTTCAAGCTCACCAAAATCACCTTTAATCCAAGTTCCTTGTTTTTCAATGGCATCAATACCTTCTTTACGTAAAAAAGGTTTTATCGTAGGATAAATTTTTTCTAAAATCTTAGTTTCTTCTTCATCTAAAGGAGCTCCAGCATCACCATCAATACAACAAGCACCCTTACAGGCAGATAAATTACAAACAAACTCTTTTTCTATAAGGTCCTCTGAAACAATTGTTTTTCCTAGTTGAAACATATATTGTTTTATATTATTTATGTTTGAAAATTAATTAATTTCACAAACTAAAAGATAAAGTCTTATATTACGTTTGTGTAAAATTTAATGCAAAAATAACAGATTGTAAGTTTACTTATCTAATTTTGCAGATGAAAAACAATGTATCATGAATTTTAATTTAAAAGAAATTTTTACAGCCTTTATGGTATTATTTGCGGTAATCGATATTATTGGTAACATACCTATAATTATTGACTTACGTAAAAAAGTAGGACATATACAATCAGAAAAAGCATCTGTTATTGCTGGTGTTATTATGATAATATTTCTGTTTTTAGGAGAACAGCTATTAGGTTTTATAGGAATTGATGTACATTCTTTTGCCGTAGCTGGAGCTTTTATTTTATTTTTTATTGCTTTAGAAATGATTTTAGGTATTACCTTATATAAAGAAGATGATGATGAGGCACTAAATGCTTCTGTATTTCCAATTGCATTTCCATTAATAGCAGGTCCTGGTAGTTTAACTACATTACTTTCTTTAAGAGCTGAATATTCTTGGGAAAACATTTTAATAGCTATCCTTTTAAATGTATTTTTAATTTATGGGGTATTAAAAACTTCTGCTAGAATTGAAAAGATGATAGGTCAAAACGGTATTAAAATTATTAGAAAAATATTTGGTGTAGTATTATTAGCTATTGCTGTTAAATTATTTGCTGCAAACATTAAAATGTTAATGGCGTAAATGATTTTTAATACTTTAATTGTTGGAGGTGGTGTTGCTGGTATGCAATGTGCCTTAGTTTTAGGGTCTGCTCAAAAAAAAGAATATGCTTTAAATAAAAAAATTGGTATAATTTTACATCAACGTTCTTCACATTTAAAAGATGCTTTATTTAATAATGTTTTAGGATTACCAGCTGGCACCTTAGGTAAAGATATTTTAACAGAAGGTAGAGACCAATTAAAAAACTTATATCCAAACGTTTCTCAAATAGAAAACGAAAAAGTTGTTGCTGTGCTTGACGATAAAAAAGGGTATAAAATTGTTACAAATAAAAATGAATATTTCAGTAAAAACGTTGTAATAGCATTAAACTATTCAAAGCCTTTTGATATTGCTGGACTTGAACAATATATTGAACGTCATTCAAGGGCCAATGCCATGAAAGATAGAATTCAACTACGCAATTTTAATCACTTAATAAAAGAAGGATTATATGTTTGTGGAACGCTTGCTGGTTGGAGAAGTCAATTTGCTATAGCTGCAGGAAGTGGTGCAAGTGTTGCTACTGATATTTTAACAGTTTGGAATAATCATGTACCTACAAAAGTACATGATAAAAAAGTAGAATAAACAAATGAGTTTTGATACTATTATACAACGTCTTTTTCTTGAAATAAAGAAGATTGAAGATACAGGGGAAATCGCTTCTTATATCCCTGAATTACAAAACATTGACACTAATAAATTTGGTATATACATTGCTTCAACCAATAACTCTAATTACGGAGTTGGTGACTATGCTGAAAAGTTTTCTATTCAAAGTATTTCAAAAGTATTGTCATTAAGTTTAGCATACAACATACTTGGTGAAACCATTTGGAATAGATTAGGTGTTGAACCTTCTGGCACAAGTTATAATTCATTAATACAACTTGAAACCGATAAAGGAATACCTAGAAACCCATTCATTAATGCTGGTGCTATAGTTATAGCTGATATTTTATTAAGTAAATTAAAGTATCCTAAAGAGGATTTTTTATCTTTTATCAGAAATTTATCTGGTTCTGAAAAAATTAACTATTCTAGTAAAATAGCTACTTCTGAAAAATCTGTTGGCTATAGAAACATTGCCCTGTGTAATTTTATAAAGTCTTTTAATAACATTCAAAATGCCCCTTCTGAAGTACTAGATTTTTATTTTGATATCTGTTCTCTTGAAATGAGTGCTAAAGAACTATCAAACACTTTTTTGTTTTTAGCTAATAAGGGTATAAATCCACATACTAATAATCAAGTTTTAACACAAAGTCAATCTAAAAGAATCAATGCTCTTATGCAAACATGTGGTTTTTATGATGAGTCTGGTGAATTTGCTTTTAAGGTAGGTTTACCTGGTAAAAGTGGTGTTGGAGGTGGTATTGTTGCTGTACATCCTGGACATTATGCAATTACAGTTTGGAGTCCAAAGTTAAATAAAAAAGGAAACTCTTTTAAAGGAATACAATTTTTAGAAAAGTTTACTACAGCTTCTAAATTATCAATCTTTTAAACAATAAACTTTATATTTTCTTATTTCTCATTAAAATTTATTAAAAACAAACTTTTTTGTGAATTCTAAAGAGTACTATTATTTAGTTTTTTAAAAGCTTATATTTAGGGTTTTATTAACCACGATATACTATGACTAAAATAAAATTTCTACTATTACTTCTAATCACAACTATTTCAATTCAAGCTCAAACTACGTATATATTGTGTGGTAAATTAGTTGATACCAAAGAAGGAAAAATCAAAGAAAAACAAACAATTATAGTTGAACAAAATAAAATTGTTAATGTTATTGATGGTTATGTAGCTTCAAAAAGTAAAACTGCAAAAACAATCGATTTAAAGAACAAAGTGGTTATGGCTGGGCTTATTGATATGCATGTGCATATAGAGCAAGAATTTAGTGCTAAAACACGTTTAAATAGATATATTTTAAATGAAGCTGATGTTGCTTTTAATTCCGTTGGTTTTGCAAAAACAACATTGTTAAAAGGTTTTACAACTGTTAGAGATTTAGGTGGTACTGGAGTAAACATTGCTATTAGAAAAGCTATTGACGCTGGTAAAATTCCAGGGCCAAGAGTTTTCACTGCAGGTAAGTCATTAGCAACCACTGGAGGTCATGCTGACCCAACAAATGGTAGTAGTAGAGTTTTAACAGGTAACCCTGGACCTAAAGAAGGGGTTGTTAATAGTGTTGAAGATGCAAAAAAAGCTGTACGCCAACGTTATAAAAATGGTGCTGATTGTATTAAAATAACGGCTACGGGTGGTGTTTTAAGTGTTGCTAAAAGTGGAGATAACCCTCAATTTACCATTGAAGAAATTAAAGCTATTTGTGAAACAGCCAAAGATTATGGAATGCATGTAGCTGCCCATGCTCATGGTGATGAAGGTATGCAACGTGCCATTTTAGGAGGAGTTAAAACTATTGAACACGGTACTTACATGAGTACTACAACAATGGAATTAATGATTAAAAACGATGTATACTTAGTTCCAACGATAACCGCTGGAAAAGAAGTAGAAGAAAAAGCTAAAATAAAAGGATTTTATCCTGACATAGTAGTACCAAAAGCTTTAAAAGTTGGCCCTCAAATTCAAGGAACTTTTGCAAAGGCATATAAAAAAGGAGTTGGTATTGCTTTTGGTACTGATGCTGGTGTTTTTAAGCATGGTAATAATGGAAAAGAATTTGGGTATATGGTTGAGGTAGGTATGCCTGCTATGGAAACAATTCAAGCAGCAACCATAACCAATGCCAAAATTTTAAAAATGGACACTGAAATTGGGCAAATAAAAAAAGGTTTTTATGCTGATATTATTGCTGTAAATGAAGATCCTACTGTAAATATAAATACTATGGAAAATGTTGTTTTTGTAATGAAAAACGGTATCGTTTACAAGAGAAAATAATTCTAAAAAACCGTAACAAAACACATTTTAAAGCTACTAATTATTAGTAGTAATTTAAATAATAGGAGTGTTATGCAAAATACTTTTAAAACAAGAGAAAGCTTAATAGTTTACGGAATTCCTTTATTGATGATTTTATCACTTATAGTAATGGTAAAATCATCTTTTTTTACTCCCAATTTATCTCCTTTTGTAATAATCGATTTTTTAATTACTATACCTTTAGTTCATTTCTTTTTAATTAGAAAAAAAGAGATCTCTAAAAAATCTATTATAACTGTTCTTATTTTAGGTTTTGTTATTTCAAATTATATTCTTCCAAAAGAAAACTTAGAAGTATTATCTAGAATACAAGTAGTATTAATACCATTATTAGAAACTTCTTTACTAGTATATATAATTATAACTGTACGAAAATCAGCCAAAGAAATAAGAAAAAACAATGATGCTACTTTAGATTTTTTTGATCAGGCCCAACAGGTTTGTACTAAAATTTTACCTTCAAAAGCAGGAATTATTTTAGCTACTGAAATTGCAGTTATTTACTATAGTCTTTTAAATTGGAAAAAACGACAATATGATGATTTAGAGTATACCTATCATAAAGAAGGAACGGCTATTAGTTTAGTTCTTGGTTTTTTATTAGTTGTAATTATAGAAATGTTTGTTACACACACTATGATGAAACAGGGTAATATTAATGGTTCATTAGTTTTAGGTATTTTAAGTGCCTATACTGCTCTTCAGGTAATTGCAGTTATGAAATCATTATCTAAAAGACCTTGTTATATTGATACTGAAAAAAAACAATTAATATTAAAGTTTGGTATTTTATCAAAAGCCGCTATACCTTTTGAAAATATTGAAAAAATAGAAATTTCATCTAAAGAATTACCAGAAAAAACTACTATTAAGTATTTTTCACCTTTTGGAAATTCTTTAGGTCATAATTTAGTTGTACACTTAAAAAATGAAATTTTATTTAACAGTTTTTATGGTTTCACTAAAAAAGCAACATCTTTAGCGATTTTTATAGATCAAAAAGTTGAATTTAAAAATGAACTAAGCAAGCATATTTCTTAGTAATACTATTTAACTCTTACTAGAATTAATACTTTCTGAAAAACTATTTTTATACGTTCTTCCTAACGGAAGCTTTTGTGTATTTATAAAAACGTTACTTCCTGAGTATTTTTCAATCTTTTTTATATTTATAATATATGATTTATGTATTTGAATAAACTGTTTTGAACTCAATACTTCTGCCCACTTTTTTAAAGAATCAATAACACTTAGCTTTTTATTTTGAGTAAAAAATGTAACATAATTTCTGTCAGATTCTATATATAATATATCTTCTACATATAGTTTATGTATTGTTTTGTCTATATTTAAAAAAATGGCTTTTTTTTGTGTTTTTTCCTGATGATTAATTCGATTTTCAGCTTTATTAATTGCCTTCAAAAACCGATCAAAAGAAAAAGGTTTCACTAAATAATCAACAATGGTATCCAGTTCAAAACTATCAACTGCATAATCTGGGTAAGCTGTTGTCATGATAATTTTTGGTGGATTTTTAATAGTTTTAATAAAATCTAACCCAGATATATCTGGTAAATTTATATCTAACAACACAAGATCAACAGTTTCTTTTTTAAAAAATTCATTAGCATTCGTAGCTGTTTGAAAATTATCAAGAAGTGTTAAATCAGGAATTTTATTAATATAATTTTTTAAAATTCTTTGCGCTGGCATTTCATCTTCTATTATAATACAATTCATAATTTACCTACGCTAAGTTTAATATAAGTGTAACAATGTATTGACCACGATTTTCTACTAACAACTCATAATCTTCTTTATACAATAAATCTAATCGTTTTTTTAAGTTATTTAACCCTATTGTATTTTCATTTACTTTTTTAGTATTATCATAATCATTTTTACAAACACACTTTAATCGGTTGTTTTTTACCGTTAATTGTATATCTACAATACTATTAACACTACTATGCTTAAAAGCGTTTTCAATAATCGTTATAAGTAATAAAGGAGCTATTTGATGGTAATCCTTATCAACAAATACTTCATAATTTATTTGTTTAAGACCTTCAGTTCTAATTTTATGAAACTCAATATAGTTTTTAATAAAATGGATCTCCTTTTTTAAACTAACTTTTTTAGCATTACTCTCGTATAAAACATGTTTTAAATTATCTGATAATTTTAAAATCAAATCTGGTGTTTCATTCGGTTTTTCAATTGAATAAGAATAAATTGTATTTAAATTATTAAATAAAACATGTGGATTTATCTGTGATTTTAAAAATTTCAATTCCATTTCTGTTCTCTCTTGCTTAATCTTTTCTACTTCCTTAGTTTGATCAATATATCTGAATAAAATCCATACAAATGCAAAAAAGATAAGCGGTACTAGAGTTTGCCATAAATAATCACTTAAGCACTTCATAATTGAGCAACCACAAAGTGCAAATACATTACAATATAATTGTGTTGCTAAAAATGAAATTAAAAGAAATAAGAAAGTATACAAAAGATACCATTTCTTCCTTACAAAAAATGGAAGCAATAATTGGTTATTAACATAAACTAGTACAACCAATATAAAAAAGTACTGTAAAAATGGATTTTCAGCCCAATAATAGGGAGTGAAAACAAATAAAGATACAAATACAAACAACATCCAAAAAAGAAGATGAATTAGTATTTGTGTACTATGTTTTTTTAGTGTTTGCATAAATTATTTAGGAAGGTATGAAAATAGCTCCATTAATCAAAAAACAAGTATCAACTACTATTTAAATAGTACGTACTGCGGTATTGAGGTTGTTAATACAAGTTTTTATGCTGTAGGTACTTATCTTTTTTTAACTAGCTAGATCTGTAATATTTTCGTGAAGATCATTACATCCAATATATGAGAAACAAGTACACAACATTGAACATAAAACAAAAAGTGCGTATTTATAGTATACCCTTTTTAATTATTTCAGTTTTAATAGTAACAATGGAGTCTTTCTCAACAACTACACCTCTTAAAAAATGTTGGGAAAAGCAGGGTAAAATTATAGATAAAAACCTTGTTACGTTTTATTTTAATGAAGAGTTAAATAAATTAGGACATAACTTTAAACCTTGGGAAAAAACAAAATATTCAATCTGTGGAAATATATGGGTTAATCAAAACCGCTTTTTAAAAAATGATACATTAACAACCAAACGTAAAAGAAAATATTATTCTAAAATTGAATATTATAAAAACACATTATTGCATGTAGATTATGGTAAAAAAACATTAAGTCCAATTACCAATAAAATGTACTTGGAACAATTAATTAAATCTGCTAGGTACTCCCCTATTTATTTACTTAATTATTTTGTTGAAAACACAAATAAATTAGCCACAAAAACAAGCCCAGAAAGCAACATTTACTCAATAAATATTGGTAAAACCCCTGTTGAATTACATATCAATAAATCAACAAATCTAATTAATAAAATCACCTATTTAACCTACGATGAATTGTATGGAGATGTGGTTACATCTTATATATATTCATCGTATAAAAAAAGTAAAACGTTAAACTATCCGAGTAAAATTAAAATTAAAAAAATTAATGGAAAAGTAGTTGATAAAGTAGCAATTTATAACTTAGAAATAATACCTGATAAACTACAGCTACTTTACAAACCTAATGATTACAAATTTATTCCTTCAACCATAGAAACCAAAACTCAAATAAAAACAGAGAAGTACAATGATTTTATTCATTTCATAAATCTAATACATACTGAAGATAAAATTATGGTTGTTGAGTTTGAAGATTTTATGTTAGTAGCAGAAGCGCCTCTTAATAGTAGAAATGGAGAACTTATTATATCGGAAGTAAAAAAAATAGCTCCTTCTAAACCAATAAAGTATTTTGTTTTTGGTCATCATCATCCTCACTATTTAGGAGGAGTAAGAGCTTTTGTACATAAAGAAGCAACTATTTTGTGTACAAAAATTAGTAAAGAATATATTGGATATATAGGGAATGCACCCCATAGTATTCAACCTGATAGTTTACACTTTGAACCAAAAAAATTAAAAACTCAAACAATACAAGATAGCCTTATAATTGGGAATAAAAACAAGTTGAACATTTACTTTATAGGAGAAAAGTCAGCACATACTAAAGATTACTTGATATACTACTTCCCTAAAGAAAAACTACTATTCCAAGATGACCTTTGTTGGATTCCAAAAACAGGAGTTATTGGTAAAGCCAATGCTAGACAAAGAGGATTATATAATAGTATCCAAGAGTTAAAATTGAATGTAAAAACTATTATTCAATCCTGGCCAGTAGAAAGTCATAAAGTAAAAACTATTATTCCTTTTCAAGATTTAGAAAAATCAATGCAATAGGAGCTTTAATTAAAAAATAAGGTTTAATAATCAATATAACATGAAAAAAACGATAACAATTATTTTTCTTCTAACAAGCTATTTTATAACAGGACAACAACTCAACACTCTATCAAAAGATAGTAAAGGAAAACCAATGCTTTTGGGAAAAACAAACAAAAAAGCTTTTGAGAATGAAAATTTTAAATGGTTTAAAAAAAATTACGATAGTTATTTAACAAATGATAAAATTATAACCCAATTAAAAGATTCTATTCAAAATTATACTATTAAAGCTTTTTATGGAAGCTGGTGTGGAGATAGTAAACGAGAATTACCAAAATTTTATAAAGTAATTGATGAAACTCATTTTAATAAAAGTCAATTAGAGGTGATTGCTGTAGATAAAAAGCCAGAAGCCTATAAAGAATCTCCTAATGGAGAAGAAAAAGGATTAAATATACACAGAGTGCCAACATTCATTTTTTATAAAAACAACAAAGAAGTAGCACGAATAGTAGAATACCCAAAACAAGATTTTGAAAGAGACATACTTACTATAATAAGTGGGAAAAAATATTCACCACAATACATTGTGGTTGAGTATTTACATAAAATGCTGGAGAAAAAAACAATTAAAGAATTAAAAAATGAAGAAAATAAACTAGCCGCTTCACTAGCAGAATTTACCAAGGGTAGTAGAGAGTTAAACACTTATGGGTATAAATTATTACGCTCAAATCAACTAGAAAAGGCAGTATTCGTTTTTGAGTTAAACACCAAAATGTACCCATACAAAGCAAATGTTTTTGACAGTTTAGGTGAAGCTTATTTTACCACTAAAAATTATAATAAAGCTTTAAGTAGTTATAATAAAGCACAAAAATTAGATCCTAATGATAAAAACATAGCTAATATGATTAAGAAAATTAAAACAGAAATAAACCAGTAATACCCTAAATTTATATATTATGAAAACATTATTATTATTTACAGTTATTTGCCTATTATCAATAACAAGTTCAGCCCAAGAGTTCAAATTTGAAAAAGAGACTATCAATTATGGAAAGATAGCTCAAGGATCTGAAGGAACAAGAACATTTGAATTTACTAATATTGGAGACGCTCCTTTAATAATTAAAGAGATTAAATCTACTTGTGGGTGTGCTGTTCCAAAAAAACCAGAAAAACCGATTATGCCTGGTAAAAAGGGTCAAATAGAGGTTTCTTATGACACAAACAGACCTGGAAGTTTTTCAAAAGCGGTAACTATCTATTCAAACGCTAAAAACAAGAGAACAATGATTAAAATAAAGGGATTTGTTTCAAAATTAAAAAAAGATAAAACCAAGGTTTAATTATAAAACCTAATTAACCTATTTGGTATAACAAACAAAAACCTGAGTTTTCACTCAGGTTTTTTTTATAAGTTTAAATAAACTTATAAAACCTTTGAATTTGTGATTGTTTTTACATTTCAATCCCCCCGAATTTTAATGCTTGGTTAATCAACAAAAATCAAAAGTATCTCTATTTTCACTTACTAAATAAAAAAAACCTTAAGCGTTCTAATATTAGGAATAAGTGAAGAATATAAAAAAGCGAAGTTGATCAACTTCGCTTTTTTTATATGCAAAAAAAAATATTTTTTATCCTTTGAAGTTTGCTTTTAAAAACTCAGAATTCATTCGAGCAATATTTTCTAAAGAAATACCTTTAGGACACTCTATTTCACAAGCTCCTGTATTAGTACAGTTACCAAAACCTTCTAAATCCATTTGAGCTACCATGTTTTTAACACGTTCAGTAGCTTCTACTTGTCCTTGAGGTAATAAAGCATATTGAGACACCTTAGCACCAACAAATAACATTGCAGAAGAATTTTTACAAGTTGCTACACATGCTCCACAACCAATACAAGTTGCAGCATCCATAGCTTTATCAGCAGCTTCTTTTGAAATAGGAATAGCGTTAGCATCTTGAGTATTTCCTGAAGTATTTACAGAAATATATCCACCAGATTGTTGAATACGTTCAAAAGAACTTCTATCAACTACTAAATCTTTTATTACAGGAAAAGCAGCAGCTCTCCATGGTTCAATAGTAATTGTATCACCATCTTTAAACATACGCATGTGTAATTGACATGTAGTTACACCACGATCAGGCCCATGAGCTTCTCCATTAATATACATTGAACACATCCCGCAAATTCCTTCACGACAATCATGATCAAAAGCAACAGGCTCTTCACCTTGATTAATTAATTGTTCATTTAATACATCCATCATTTCTAAGAAAGACATATGCTCAGAAATGTCGGTCACTTTATAATCGACCATCTTTCCTTTATCACTTGCACCCTTTTGACGCCAAATTTTAAGTGTTAAATTCATAATACTATCTTATTTGTATGAACGTTGTTTTAATTCAATATCGTTAAACTCTAATTCTTCTTTATGTAAAACTGCATCAGCTGGTTCACCTTTATATTCCCAAGCTGCTACATATGCATAATCTTTATCATTACGCTTAGCCTCACCTTTTTGAAGCCCATCTAACTCAACAGACTCTTCTCTAAAGTGACCTCCACAAGATTCATTTCTATCTAAAGCATCTTTAGCAAACAATTCACCTAGCTCTAAGAAATCGGCTACACGACCTGCTTTTTCTAGCTCAGGATTCATTTCATTCGCATCTCCAGGTACTGTTACGTTTTTCCAGAAATCTTCACGTAAAGCTTTAATTTCAGCCATTGCTTCTTTTAAACCTTTTTCGTTACGAGCCATTCCACATTTTTCCCACATAATTTTTCCTAACTTTTTGTGGTAATAATCTACTGAATGCTCTCCTTTATTATTTACAAAGAAATTAATTCTATCCGTAACTTCTTTTTCAGCTTCATCAAACTCTTTAGAATCTGTAGGAATTTTACCTGTACGAATATCTCCAGATAAATAATCTCCAATTGTATATGGTAATACAAAATACCCATCAGCTAAACCTTGCATTAATGCAGAAGCCCCTAAACGGTTTGCTCCATGATCAGAGAAGTTTGCCTCTCCAATACAGTATAAACCATCAACAGTTGTCATTAAGTTATAATCAACCCAAACACCACCCATTGTATAGTGTGTTGCCGGATAAATCATCATTGGTGTTTCATATGGATTGTCATCAACAATCTTTTCATACATTTGGAATAAGTTACCGTATTTTGCTTCTACAATAGCTTGTCCTAATTCATATATCTTAGCAGCAGATGCATTACTAATACCTTTTAATTTTGCTTGCTCTTTACCATAACGGTCAATAGCTGATTTAAAATCTAAATATACAGCCTCACCAGTTGCATTAACACCAAAACCAGCATCACATCTCTCTTTTGCTGCACGTGAGGCAACATCACGAGGTACTAAGTTACCAAATGCAGGATATCTTCTTTCTAAATAATAATCTCTTTCATCTTCTGACAAATCAGTTGGCTTTTTACGACCTTCTCTAATTGCCATTACATCTTCCATGTTTTTTGGTACCCAGATACGTCCATCATTACGTAATGATTCTGACATTAACGTTAACTTAGACTGATAATCTCCTGAACGTGGAATACACGTTGGGTGAATTTGTGTATAACAAGGGTTAGCGAAATACGCTCCTTTTTTATGTATTTTCCATGCTGCAGTTGCATTAGAACCCATTGCGTTTGTTGATAAGAAATATACATTTCCATACCCTCCTGAAGCAATAACTACTGCGTGAGCAGAATGACGCTCTATTTCACCAGTAACCAAATTACGAGCTATAATACCACGAGCTTTTCCATCAACAATAACTACATCTAACATTTCATGACGATTGAACATTTCAATCTTACCACGAGCAATTTGACGATTCATTGCAGAATATGCTCCTAACAATAATTGTTGTCCAGTTTGACCTTTTGCATAAAAAGTACGAGATACTAATACTCCACCAAACGAACGGTTATCTAACAAACCACCATAATCACGAGCAAAAGGAACTCCTTGTGCTACACATTGATCAATAATATTTGCAGAAACCTCAGCTAAACGATGAACGTTTGCTTCACGTGAACGGTAATCTCCTCCTTTTACAGTATCATAGAATAAACGGTAAAATGAATCACCATCACCTTGATAATTTTTTGCAGCATTGATTCCTCCTTGAGCAGCAATAGAGTGTGCTCTACGAGGTGAATCTTGATAAGCAAAAGCTTTTACGTTGTATCCTAACTCAGCTAATGTAGCTGAAGCAGAACCACCTGCTAAACCTGTACCTACAACAATAACATCTATTAAACGTTTGTTGGCAGGGTTTACCAAGTCAATTTTATCTTTATAAGTTGTCCATTTATCTTTTAATGGACCTTTTGGAATTTTTGAATCTAAAGTTGCCATACTTGTTTCGTATTATTGATTGAAATGGTGAAATAAAGCGATAATTATAAATCCAACAGGAATACCTATTGCATAAACTTTACTAAATGTTTTCAATCCTTTAGTATATTTATTGTTTGCTCCAACTGATTGGAATGCAGAATTAAACCCATGTAATAAGTGCATTGCTAAGAATCCGAATGCTACAACGTAAGCACCAACTCTTGCTGGGTTTAAAAATTTGTGTTGTAACTCATGGAAGTATCTTAACTTTCCATCATGTAATCCACTCCAATCACCTTTTATAAATTTGGTGTTGATTTCTGGAAACCAAAAATCAATAAAGTGTAATACCACGAACGCCAAAATCGCTAAACCAGACCAAATCATGTTTCTGCTCATCCAAGTAGAATTTGCTGCTCCGTTATTTTTAGCATAACTTACTTTACGTGCACTCTTGTTTTTTAATTCTAAGACGAATCCCATTACAAAGTGAAAAACAACTCCGAAAATTAATACAGGTTGCATTACATATTGAATTAACGGATTTGTCCCCATAAAGTGCGACATTTTATTGAATGTTGCTCCATCATCTGGAAAAATCGAGGTAATGTTAATTGCAAAATGTTGTAATAAGAAAAACATCAGGAAGAATGCCGAAAGTGCCATGGCAAACTTTCTTCCGATAGAAGATTTTAGTAATCCGCTCATTATTTTGTTTATTGATTAAATAATAAGTACAAATTTAAGTGGTACATGCTACTTGAACAAACTTTACGAATTGTTTTATTAAATATTTAGAATGGGTATAAATAAACTGCTTTCACTAATCATTAGTAGAAAATGAAAAACACTATTACAAACTGAAAAACAGCACATAACGACATCAATAGCTTAAAAGAATCACCCGAAAAGGGTGAGTGAAAAGTAAAATACAACACTTAGTTTTGAAATAACTAACCAAAAAGTAAAAGAAAATGAAAACTCAATTAGATTTTTTAAAGTCATCAATTCTTACAAAAGAAGAGCAAAAAGAAATTCTAGGAGGAAAATTAGACGTTCGTTATTGCGCATATGCTACAAATAATGGAGGTATTGAAAAAAGATTAGACACAGGAAGTGGCTGTAATACTTCCGTTAACTGTTTAGGATGTTGGTGGGAAAAAATTTAATCTAAAAATTGAAATCCCCCCATTTTAAAATTTTAAATAGTAAAGTAGGTTTTAATCTAAAATAATCCTTGAAGATTTAACCTTAAGGATTATTTTTTTAGCAACTATATTATGATTTTTAGCATCTCAGCTATCTCTTCTGGTTTTTCAAGAGGAATCATATGTCCACAGTTTTTAACACTAACATACCTCCCCTTTAAGGCATTATTAGCAATCACTTTTATCTCTTTTGATGAAACTAAAGCATCATTTTCGGCCGAAATAAATAAAATAGGGATTTTTAATTTTGAAACTTCCTCAGAAATATCAAATCTTGAAGAAGTAGCTTTTAGTTGACGTATTAAAACCTCTTTACCTAAATCACTATCCATTTTTTTGATAATAGATATAACTTTTTCATTTTGATGGTTGCTAAAATGGAGAAACTGCTGAATTCTAACTTTTGAAATACCTTTATATTTATGTTTCTCTAAAAAATCAATTGTGCTTTTTCGTAATTGAATTTCATTCTGATTCAATCCGTTAGTATTCGCTGCAATTACTACTAATTGCTTTACCTTTTCTGGATAAGTAACAGCGAAATTCATAGCAGAAAACCCACCTAAAGAAAACCCTACAATTATCGCTGGCTCTTCAATTTCAGTTAAAATAATATTATTAATTTCACTAAAAGAAATAGCATGCGTAATATCAATATGAATTAGCTTTACATTTTCTAATTTAGGAAACACAAATTGCCATAAATCAATGGTACACATAGTGCCTGAGATAAAATATACTTTTTGCATCAACTTTTTTTATTAGAAAACACCAAACACTTATTATTTACCCATTTCCCTTGTAACGATTCATTTGAAATAACAGCACCTTTACAAGTTAAAAACTTACCTCGTTTATCTTTTTTAATAATCTTTAATCTTCCTTGATGTATGGCGTTTATTATCTGATAAATCAATCCTTCTTTAGAGGCTACACTTCCTTTTTTAGTAAAAGTTAACCCAACATCATTATTAAATAAATCCATAGAAGAAGATATTTTATCAGGAACAACACCATCTTCTAATTTACGCTTTTGAAAAGTCTGATAATTTTCTTTTTCATGAGCTCTACCTAGAGAGCGGGCAGCCTTTTTACCTATTTTTTGACGTAAACGAGCCATCCAAAAAGCATGACGAAAAGCGTCTACTTGCCCACCAGAAGCATCACCATCTAATAAAGGTGATTTTTGTATGGAGTCCGCAACTCTATTTGCTTCTTTTGAAATAAGCAATGCTTTTTTAGCTTTGAATGGATGAAAAAACACCCAAACCTTTTTTGGAGTAGACAGCTGTTTAAATTTCCCCCAATTTGATTGAGAAAACAAAGAAGTGCTTGTAAAAATGAGCAACAACAGAATTTTTTTAAACATGAATGTTTATGTTAGTTTTTGCTATTAACCTGCTCTTGTAATTCAACAATTTTACTTTCTAAATCATGCAACCTATCATAAACATCAACTGGCTCAGGCATTTGCTTAGACGCAAACATAGAAACATACCAAACCTCCATAATTTCCTCTGCATTTATAGTATACATTGGATAATTACCATCCTTGTTATCGCTTTTTAAAATAAGCTTACCACGTTCATGAATTCTATTAATAACTCTTTTTAACACGATACCATCATTTTTACTAACTATAATATACACACGACCATCTTTAATGTCAATAAGGTTTTCAACATACTTACCAAAAACCAAATCGCCGTCAAAAAACGTTCGCACCATAGAATTACCTTGTACTTCAAAACAACGGAAGGTTCCATTATTTAAATGTGGCATATGAAAAGAAGGTAATTGTTCAATATAATTAGAATCTCCATAACCATTTAAATACCCAGCTCTTGCTTGAATAGGTACATAAATTACATTTTCATTACCTGATTCATTTACAGAAACCACCTGAGGAACTCCAGAATATGTTGGAGTATTTTTTACTTCAGACGTTAGCATAATATCACTTTTTCCAAATAAATAATCAGGATTTATATTAAATTCATTAATAATCGCAGTAAGAACATCATATCCAGGCTTCGTTTTTTTTCTAGTTCCATCTGCCTGTGGCCTTCCATTAATTATACTGTCTACGGTAGTTCCAGTAACTCCAATTCGTTTTGAAAAAGAGAAATTATTTAAATTAAAAGCGTTTCTAATAGTTGCTATTTTTTCTGATATCCCCATACCTTCATGTTTTTGAAAAAATTAAACATTTTACACAATTAATTAAACTTTTGTTTTGTTTAGTTTGTAAAATGTGTTATATTTGCACTGTAATTAATTGCTAATATACAAAAAAACTTTAAAAATCAAACATTTGTATAGTTTTGGTAATTGCGTTTTAGAGATTTTAACTTGATTTCAATCATTTTTTTAAAACCTCATCCTTTTAATTCAAACATTTTATTGAATTAAGTTCAAAACACGAAGCAGAAACTGTTAGAAAAGCAAAAAACAGTTGCTCAATTGAGCTTATTTAAAAAAAATTAAAATCTATTAAAATGAGTAAAAAACCAATTAAATCAAACCTATTTAGGTTTGTAACATTACGAAGCCCACAAACAATTGAAGAGAAAAATTTAAATATTGGATTTGTATCTTTTCCTGAAGAAAAAAGAGCTGAAAGCCTTGCTTTAAAAGCAGTTGAAACAGTAACTACAGAAGAAGAGAGAAAAACAGCACTAAAAACTGCTTACGATACTGGCTTTACTCCTGTTGCAAAAAGACAAGAAGTAAAAAACCTACATGACAACCTTTATATGTTTTCAAATTGGTTAATGCGTAATAAAGCAAACGTATCTTATGCTTCTATTAAATCAAATTCAACTGGTGCACAAGAGCTTACTCTTGACCAAGAGCGTGTTATTTGGGACAATTTATTTTATCAAACCATTCATAAAACATCTACAAACGTTAGAGAAGCTTTAATACAAGTACTAGTAGCAAATAAATTCTTAAAAGCATTTAATGCTTTCACTAATAGTTTATCTCCAGAATTGGCAGGTGAAATTGTTTTCACAGAAGAAAATGAGAAAGAATTTATACGAAGAGCTAACGCTAGTATAATTGTACCTAAAGAAGTTGTTCTTTCTAGCAGAAAACAAACATTAGAGAACACCTCTAAATTACCTGCTAATGTAGCCAATTACATGAAAGCAAACCTGGAAGTAGCACAAACACAAAAACGCTTACAAAACTACGAGGCTATACTAGGTGAAGTTCAAAAAATTGAAAAACTATACACCAAAAAAGAACAAGCAAGATACCAAGTTGCCTTAGAAGCCCATACCTCACAAGTTGAAGCATTAAAAAAAGCTGCAACACCAACTATTCAAAAGTTCTTAGATTTCGAATCAGGTTTTGAAAAAACATTAGAAACTTTTCCAGAATTAGAGTTACCAAAGTTTGAATTTATTAAAAACCCTGAAATTGACAGAAATATTAATACTACAGATCCTGATTTTCAATTTTCTCAAAATGCATTAAACCTTTTAAATTCAGAAGATTTTAAAAACTTAGATACACTATCAGAAGTTAACAAAACACTTGAGCAAAAAATAAAAACTCAATATCAAACAATCTTTAATACAACACCAGAAGACACCAAAAACGTTAACGTACGTGGTGAAAACATTAGTATAAATGTTGAAAATCAAAAACCTTTATACTCATATACTGGTTACTTAAACAGCAATTCAAATAAAGAATCTAGCGTAATTGTGCATTTAAAAGTTGAAGATGCAAACAACATCTCAGTAACTTCAGCTACCTATGAAATTACCAACCCAAACAATGAAACACTATATTCAGGCACCACTGTAAAAAGTAAAAAAAGCAGTTTAGACTCAGTACTAGAAATTGAATTTTTCCCAGAGAAAACCAATTTCATAAGCGAAGGAAGCTATAAAATAAAAGCTGAATTTACTTTAAGTAGCGGAGAAACATTAACATTTGGATTGGACGATTTCACAATTTATACAGATGATGGTTACTTAGAGTCAAAAGGTATTTTTGGTCAATGTGTCATAAAAGCCTCTACAGAAAATGTAGACAAAAGTGGTAACGGAATATTATACGGTATCTCTCAATTAGGTATTGCCGATTTTAGACGTGTAGAGCAAGAAGTATGCTGCTATGTTCCTGGTGAAGTATCTCATATTGAGAATATAATGGCCAAAGAATACAAAGAGCGAACAACAAGAAACTTATCAAGCAGGGAAACTTCTACAGAAAGAAACTCAGAAAGAGAAGTTGAAAACCTAACAGACACAAGCACAACTGAACGAAATGAAATGCACAATGAAGCTTCGTCAATTGTAAATAAAGACACAGCTACAAGTTTTGGAGCCAACGCCAGTTATACAGGTTTTGGAGCAACTGTTGGCATGAATTACAACAGGTCTTCTTCAAATGCCATTTCAGATTCAAATACACAAGCAAAAACATATGCACAAGACGTTACTGAAAAAGCATTAGAGCGTGTAATTCAAAAAACAAGTACAAAACGTACTTCGAGAATATTACAAGAATATGAAGAAAACAATTCTCATGGGTTTGACAATAGAAAAGGTGATAAACACATTAATGGAGTTTATAGATGGGTAGACAAAGTATACAAAAACAAAGTAGTAAACTACGGTAAACGATTAATGTATGAATTTGCTTTACCAGAACCTGCTAAGTTTTTAATAAACTCACAAATAGAAAACAACGATGATGCCCAAATTATTACTGCTCCTAAAAAGCCAGTTCATCCAAAAGATTTAAAAAATCTATCAATAAAAAGCCCTAGCGACTTAAGTGAATCAAATTATCAAATATTAGAGAGTATTTATGGAATTGATATTGATACACCTTTAGCTAACCAAATAATTGTAAACAAAAGTAAAAGTGGTGTACTTCAAAAAGGAGGAGGGTCATCGAGTTTTATAGCAGAAATACCTGACAACTATGAGAGTAATTATTTCACAGTTACGTTAAGCGGAAGTGTTGCAGCCGGTGGAGTAAAAGAACACATGAGCATGGTTGCTGTAGTTGGTGGAATAACTCCTCCAGCTGGAAAATATAAAGAATTTTTTAGCAACAAAGGTAGCCTTGATAAGGTTAAAGATGAACTACCATACTCAATACATACTTGGGATGTTGGTGCTTATACCTTAAGTCTTAAGCTTAACTGTAACCTTACAAATAAAGCTAAAGAAGAATGGAAAAGTAAAGCGTACAAAAAAATAATTGATGCATATAATATAAAACTTCAAGACTACAACATTAACTTAAAAGAATATGAAGATCAATTAAAATTACAAAAGGAAGAACTTAAACGTAAAGAAGAAGAAAAATCTGTAAAAGATAAAGGAGGATTAGCAAACAGAGCTATTGAAAAAAGAGAATTAAAGCGTATCGCTATAGATTTACTAACTAAACCTTTTGATTTATCTACTGCTGAAAGTCATTATATCAATGAAGACTACAAAACAGTAAATAGAAGCGAAAGCTTTCATAAACATAATGAGGTAATAAAATTCTTCGAACAAGCATTCGACTGGGAAATTATGGCATACACTTTTTACCCTTATTTTTATGGAGCTAAAGCTAATTGGAACGAATCGTTAAAACTTGAAGAAGGAAACGACCCGATATTTAAAGCCTTTTTACAAAGCGCTATGGCTAAAACTATAATTCCTGTTCGTCAAGGATTTGAAGATGCTGTAAACTGGTATATGAAAACTGGAGAAATTTGGAATGGTCAAGGTATGGTTACCAATATGGATGACGATTTATACGTGTCTATTGCCGAAGAAATGAAAACACTACAAGGTGATGTTGAAGGTACCTGGGAAACAAGAGTACCTACCTCACTAACTGTATTACAAGCAGATTCTGTAGCGTTAGACGAAGGAGGTTTACCATGCAACCCTAATTGTGAAGAAAACGGAATATTCAGCAGTGTAAAAACATCACCAGATGGTGTTAACTTTGATATTGTTGGTCAAACAAATACCGTAGCTTAAGTGTTGTTAAACACATTAACAACAAACTTTACCTAAGTGTTTTATTAGAATAAAGTTCGTTTTAGATGAATTTGTGATAGGGACAATAATTTTTACAATTGCTCCCTATCACTTCTAATATCTTTTTTTAAAAAATTTGGTTTTAAATAGTCACAACTATTTATTCTAAAAACCTACAAATACAAAAGGTAAAGTTTGTTTTTTATCAACCTTAAAAAACAAACGCTATGCATTCACATATATACGGAAAAAAACACTTTGAACATAAAACTAATTTTGGAGATACACTAGTTTTTTCAGACATAGTACAAAACAAAATCAAAGAAACAGAAACCATTAACGAAGTCCTTTTTATAGAGATAGAAAAAGGATATAAAACACTAAACAAATGGTATATTCATTTTGACAGAATATTATCTTCAGAGTATGGAACATTCTATTTAGATCAAAACAATCAAACTTCAGGATATGCAAAAACAGAAGAAATTGAATACGAAGTAACTGAAAAAACTTTTAGCATAATAGAAGCTCATAAACAGGACTTTCAAGATGGGAAAATACCTTATTACCCAAACTTCCTGAAGATGGTATTCTAGACACCAAAGGATTAACAAGTAAAATATACACAACATATATAGCTCCGTTAGGTGAAAGATTAGTTTCATTTGAAAAACAAATTCAAGAACATAGCTTTATAAAAAAATTAGTACGCTTTGATGCAACAAAGTTTGTAAATGTTCTTAAAAGCATCCCGGAAATACTCGATACTTTTTTTGAAGCAATAAATGATAAGTTACATGAATTTTACTATTTTATTAATGGATTATTAGTAGGTTTAATTAATAGTATTGTAGAATTTTTTAAAGCTATTTTTGATATATTAGCATTGTTACTGGATATTATAAATGGTGTAATCCAGTCAACCAAGTTCTTTGAAAACCCAACTAGTTACTTAAGTATGTTTGTTGAAAGTTTTGAAAACTTTATAGATGTTATTACAAACGCTTTTACAGTTAAAAACCTTAAAAAGATTGTTTCCTTTTTATCAGAATTACCTAAGTTATCCTTTGCTTTAATAAAAGGACTTTTTAACAAGGTAAGCAATATAGAGATTGACCCAGGTGCACTAGGGTACTATTTAGGCTTTTCAATTGGTTTTATAGCTTCAGAAGTAGTTACTTTTTTCTTAACTGGAGGCTCAGGAAATATTGCAAAAGGAATAAAAACCGTATTTCAATCGTACAAATCTTTAGCAAATACAACAGGAAAAGCAATTCGAAAAACAGTAACTTTTACCTTCGATACTTTTATTAAAGTAGTTAAAAAATTATTAGACTTTTCTAAAAACATTCCTAAAAATATTGATGCTTTAAGAAGATTGATTTTGGAGTTTATTAGGAAATTAAATAAAGGAGTTCTTATCTTTTCTGATGAAGTATTAACATTATATAATAAATTAGGTGTTATTATAAAAAAAGTACCACAACAGCCCGTTTTAGCGAGTGGTATTCCAGTACCTATTGGAGATAATATTTATGCACTTATCAGAGAAGGAAAAGAAGTTTTTAGAGGTTCTAAGAAAGAAGTAGAAAAACTTGCTGAAAAGCTAAAAAAACTTAGTAAAGAAAGTTCTAAAAAATATTTTGACGAGTTCTTGGACGCCAAGAATTATGAAAATCAATTATTAAAGGTTGCTAATGGAGAATATATTAAAAAGCTTCTTACCTCTAATATTGATATTTTTGATAAATTTGGAAAAAGAATTTTTAGAGTAAGTAAAAAAGATTTCGATACCTTTATTAAATTTACGAAAAAAACGACAAAAGAACGAAAAAAAATAATAGAACAAGTAAATAAGGAGCTAAGATTAAGAAAAGCGAAATATAACCCTCAAACTGCTAAACAAAAAGGGTATAATGTTCCTTTAAGTAAAAATGGTACCTCTCCAGATTTCGAGGGAACACCTTATTTGTATAATGATAAAAGTGTTGTTAAAATACAAATAAAAGGAAGTCGAGATTTAGATTTTAAGGAGTCATTTGAAAAAATAGGAATAACAGATAGAAAAAAGCAAAAAGTTATTTTGAAAAACTATACATGGCATCACTTAGACGATTTAGATGAAACTTTAGGATGTACTATGCAATTAGTTTTGAGAAAAACTCATAAAGCAACCTATAAACATTTTGGATCAGCAGGACAATCTGTTTTTTCAATACCATTAACAAAATATTTAACATGATTAGTTTTATTTTAACAGAGAAAAATATCAAAAGTGAAGATTTAGTAGTTTTTGAAAAGAAATTCAAGCTCAATTTGCCAGAAACATACAAAATGCATATGTTAAAATTTAATGGAGGAGCTCCTGATAAAGATTATTTTAAAGGCGTAAATATAGCTCACTTTAACCCAATTAAAAATGGTGATGACACCCTAGAAGATCAAATAGAATCTTTAAAAGATCTTTTACCCTTAGGTTATCTTTCTTTTGCATATGACCCAGGAGGTAATCAGATATGTATGGATTTAAATGAAGGAAAGGACTATGGAAAGGTGTATTATTTACCCATGGATATGGGAGATATAGAACCCGAGTTTCTTTCCAATTCATTTGAAGACTTCTTGAGTGGACTTTCTGAAGATGATGATTATTAAAGAATAAGTAAGTTCTCTTTAAAATAAAAAAGGTTGTCAAATATTTGACAACCTTTTTGTTATAATAAAATCACTACTTTTTTCTTAACAGGAGGATCAGGAAATATTGCAAAAGGAATAAAAACCGTATTTCAATCGTACAAATCTTTAGCAAATACAACAGGAAAAGCAATTCGAAAAACAGTAACTTTTACCTTTGATACTTTTATTAAGGTAGTTAAAAAATTATTAGACTTTTCTAAAAACATCCCAAAGTATGTTGATGAATTTAAAAAAATAATTTTAGAATTTATTAATAAACTAAACAGTGTTGTTAACCAAATTTTTAATGGTTTAGAAGCCGCTCTTGATTTATTATATGACTTAGGAGTTGTTATTTCTCAAAAACTAGATCCTAATACAGGAAAAGTACTTGGTCAAGATGCGGATGGAGCAATTTATATGGTAAAACATAATGGGAAAACCATTATGGAAGGCACGGAAGATGCGGTAAGAAAATTTGCACAACGAATTGATGAGATTCGTACTAGTGGAGGAAACGCGAAAAAGAAAGTTCAACATTATTTGGATGAATTAGCAAATGAATTCAATTTTAAATACAAAAAGTTTCTTGAGTCCAATGGCTTAAAGATTGAAAAACCCAAAGGAGCAAGGAGTAATCTCCAGATCGTAGACAAAAAAGGGGATATCTATTTTTATGGCAAACCTAAGGAAATAGATGAGTTTATCTGGTTAACAAATAGAACTAATGCAGAGAAAATAGCAGATTATAAAAAAGTAATTGAGTATTTTGATTCAAGTACAGCTCGATACAGAAGAGAAAAAATTTGGGATAATGATGTTGTTTTGAAGTTCAGTAAACACAATAACCCACCTTTAAGTGTTGACTTTAAGTATACACCCCAGTTTTTTTATGGGAAAAAGAAGGGAAAACCTGGTACAGTTAAAATCAAGTTAACAGGAAATGATGAGATTGATTTTAAGATGGCTTACAAAAATTCTGGAATATCAGAAAAAGAGATTGACAATATTGACTCATTATATACATGGCATCATTTAGATGATTTTGACCCATTAACAGGAGAATGTTCTATGCAACTTGTTTTAATGCAGGTTCATAAAGCTTCTTGTCCACATATCGGCGGAGCGGGTTTATACAAGGCATTTATGGGTATAGGATATCCTAGTAGAAAAATAAAAACGAATTTAAAATGAATAAAATAAATTTTAAAAAAGTAAATAAAAAAATAGAATTATCGGATTTAATGGATTTTGAAATCCAGTTTGGTTTTACAATTCCTGAACACTATAAAAGCTTTTTAATTGAAAACAATGGAGGGGTTCCTGTGGAAAGAGTTTTTTGGAATGGAGAACTAGAATTAGGAGTTGGTGCTTTTTATTCTTTAAAACATGGTGACTCTAATTTAGGAGATATTCTTAATATTGTTTATGGTGATAATTCTTTACCGAGGTTTTTTTTACCTTTTGCTCACACAAGAGGGGGAAGTGATTATGTAATTGACTTAAGAGAAAAAAGATTAAACGATATATATATATATCACTACGATGGATCTGAACCATTTAAAATTGCAAATTCTTTTGAGGAATTTATAAATAATCTTGAAAAGGGTGAATAAGAGTATAGATTATAACAATTTATAGCTTCTATAGAATTTCTTTAAGATAAATAATTAGGAAAATCACCTAATAGTTTAGGTGATTTTCTTTTCACATGTCTTAGCCTGCTGTATTTCTAGTTTTAGTACTTGGCATCATATGGATGATTTAAATACAGGTTTAAAAAGTACTTTTCAGTTAGTACATAGAAAAGTGCATGCTAAAACTACTCAACATATGGGAAGTTTTTACCAAATAGAAAAATTATTAGAACTCATAAAATTATAAAATAATGGAATTTATACCAGCAGACAAGTTGATAAATAAAGATGAACTTATAGAGTTTGAATATGGCTTAAATGGATTAAAATTACCTGACGATTATAAAAAACATATGTTAAGATATAATGGAGGTGAAACAGATGAAATTTATCTTTGGAAATTAAATGAAGAAATTGAGTTTCATGATCTCAATCCTATAAAGTATGGTTATGGGACTATGGAAGAACGTTTTAAAATTGATAGAGTTGAAGTTTTACCAGAATCGGATATTTTTATTGGAGTAATTAGGGGAGGTGATATATGCATATCATTAACCGAAGCAGGAAGTTATGGTTCTGTCTACATTATTTATTCTGATGGTAAAAGAATAAATTTAGCTTCATCATTTACAGAGCTTTTAAATGGGTTTGTCGTGGAAAGCTAAAGATAGATATCTCGATAGCGCAGATATATAATCCTTACCGAGTATGATTAAGTAACTAGAATTATATGAAAATATTTTTAAAAGAATGCTTAGAGTTACTAGTGTAAATTTTAGTAATGAGATCATATACGAATATTTAATGAATTTCAAATCCTTTATGGAAAATGAAGAGTTTAGTTTGTTAGCAGATGATCGACCAACCAATCGTCCTTGGATGCAAAAATAACCCAAGAACCTGGTCATACTTCTGACTCATCACTTTTATGACACGAGTAAAAACCAGCTTTCAAACCACCTAAAAATTTAGGTGGTTTTTTATTGAAATAAAAAATAGTCAATAAATTTAAAATCATACTTTAACAAAACAATAGTATCATTTTAACAGCGTTTTAAAACATATGTTTGTATGTTTAACATGCATATGAAATTAAAAACAAAACGCTATGAAAAACCCACCACAAAAAGCACTGCCTTTTTTCTATGAACGAATCTTTAAGATTTTAAAAAAAAACAATGTAGTTGATTTATCAGAATCGCTTTCTATTATCAACAATAAAGCATCAAAATATTTCTTCGAAAAGGAAATTTTCCAACTAAGCTTCTCAGTACTCATTAAAGGAACTACAAAGCTATTTAGCATATTGGTAACCGCTAATGAATGTATTAATCAAGAAGACTGTAATGAACTTCAAAACAAGTTAGGCATTGAAATTGAAGGATATGGAATGCGATTTACCATTCTTAATTTTGTATACAGTTTTACACTACAAATAGACCAGAAGAACAGTGTATTTACTGACACTGCTTCTGTGAAAAATGGATGTATCTATTTCAATAAAGAAATGCACTAAAAACCAAACCCTTAAAACATTTTACAAATAAATATGTAATTTGTTTTGATTTAATTAGTAGTATGTTATATATTTGTATTGCTTTTCTAATAGTTCATTTATTTATTAACCTTTTTAATGTTAAGCAGAAACCGAAAAAGTTAGATTAAACCTCCGTCAGGTATAGAAAAAAAGAAAAAGAATCTGAAACTTAAAAGTTTTGTCTGCTAACGCTTAAAATCAAACATTTGTATGAATAGTTTAATATCAACAGCGTTATCACAATATGGCGTAAAAGAAATAAGAGGCTCTAAAGATCACCCCCAAATTGTAAATTACTTTACATCATTAGGGTTTGATGGAGCAAAATTTAAAGACGAAACAGCTTGGTGTAGTGCCTTTGCTAGCTGGGTTGCCAAACAAGCCGGTTACGAACACTCAAGTAAATTAACAGCTAGAAGTTGGTTAACCGTAGGCACCTCATCAAATAATCCTCAACCAGGTGACGTAGTTGTTTTATGGAGAGAATCTCCTAACAGTTGGAAAGGACATGTTGCTTTTTTAATAAAAGAATCTAAAAGATATGTTTATCTGTTAGGCGGTAATCAAGGAAATAGTGTAAGTATAAAAGCATACCCAAAAAAAAGAGTGCTAGAATATAGAAAACTAAGAAAAAATGGATAAAATAACACATATCATTTTTTGGTTGTTAGCTTTACTATCACCTTTAAATGGAGTGTTAACTACCATGATGTTTTTAATTATGGTTGATTTTATAACCGGAGCATATGCTGCATTAAAATTGCAAATACCTATAAAAAGTGGAAAAATTGCAAATACAATATCAAAGTTTTTTATCTATAATTTAGTAATTATATCCGCTTATTTTTTAGAAAAACACATTGTAAATGAAGTTCCTTTCTTAAAAATAATTGCAGGTTTTATAGCAGTAACTGAAATAAAATCAATACTAGAAAATTATAATAAAATTTATGGCGTTAACCCCTTTAAGGCACTACTTAATTTATTAAAACAAAGCGGTCTAAAAGACACTTTAGATCAAATAACTGAAGAAGAAAATCAAGAAAAAAAATAAGAAAAGAAAAAGTATAGTCGCTAACAGCTAGTTTTTAGTGACTCTTTTTTATCAAAAAAAAAAATTTAATAAACCGATAAAAAAGTAAAAAATGAAACAAGACAAAGAAACTTTAAAAACATATTTTGAAACTGGTGACAAACCAACGCAACAACAATTTTCAGATTTAATTGATAGCTTAAATATCCCTTTTATTGGAGAGATTAAAACAGTCTCTTTTCACGGTATTCCTGAAGGCTGGGCAAGATGTGAGGGTCAAATCTTAAATATTTCTGAATATCAAGATTTATTTAGCTTTATAGGAAACACCTATGGTGGTAATGGAACATCAACTTTTGCTTTACCTGATTTAAGAGGAAGAATTCCTTTAGGAGCAGGAAACAGTACTAATTTATCAAATTATTCTACTGGTCAAAAAGGTGGTGAAGAAACTCATGTTTTAAAAGAAAATGAAATGCCTTCGCATACACACATTGCAGTAGTAACTGACCCCACTTCTGGTATTGCAAATATAGAAATTCCAGCATTTGATGACCTTGGAGATTCTTCTGATCCTAGTAATACTGGTATTTTAGCTAAGTCTGAAAACACAGTTGGAACCGAAATGAACCTTTATTCAAATAAGACACCTGACACAAGCTTAAAACCATTTACTGCTTCAGTAGATAGTATAACTGGTGGATCAGTTACAAACCTGAACAATGGTGAGAACCAACCTCACAACAACCTCCAACCCTATTTAGCAATCAATTATATTATTGCTTTGAAAGGAAGAATTCCTTTCGTTAATCCGCATTAAAAAGTGAAAAGTTTAGTCGCTAACAGCTAGTTTTTAGCGCCTCTTTTTTATCAGAAAAAAAATTTAATAAACCGATAAAAAAGTAAAAAATGAAACAAAACAAAGAAACTTTAAAAGCATATTTTGAAACTGGTGACAAACCTACTCAAGAACAGTATTCCGATTTAGTAGACAGCTACATTGATGCTAAACAACCAACTGGTGGAGCAAACCGAAGATTTGTTATTAATAAAACTGGAGATGTTAATGTAACTTCTGAACAAGCAATACCAGAATATTCACTATCTAACATAGTTAACAATAAGTTTTCTATTATTAAAGATGGAAATGTAATAAAAGAGCTAGATTTAACACAATTTGCAAATGACAGTTCTTCTATTGGTCAATTACCTAAAAAAAGTTATGATAATACTTACTCTACTAAATTTCATGATGTAGTTTTAAATACCGAAAACAATTTACTACATACTCATACGTACACAGACTGGGTAGATGTTCCATTAAACAGTGGGTATTCTGCCAGTTATCTTAAAATAAAATTAGAAGGGAAGTTTATGTTAATTTCTGGTTTTAACTTAACTGGGAGTTCTGACGACAATATAATTACATCTCAGTTACCATATACAATTCAAACCACTCAATACTTTAGAGGTGGCGGTGGTGGTCCGACTGGCATGCAAGATTATAAAGTTCAAACAAATTCTACCTCTTTACATAGCATTGGTTCACTTACCGGGTTTAATGAGTTTTTTGCAATATTAATGATACAAACCAACTAAAGAAATTTAATATTAAGTTGGTTTTCAAATACTTAATATAATTACAAAAAGAAAACAGCTTACTAATATAATATTTGGCTGAGCAAACATATAGTGTTTGCTAGCCATATTTATGAATAATCAATTCAATAAAAAATGAAACAAGATAAAACAACAATTAAAACATATTTTGAAACTGGTGACAAACCAACACAACAACAATATTCCGACCTTATAGACAGCTACATTGATACTAAACAACCAACTGGTGAAGCTAATCGTAGGTTTGTAATTGAAGAAACTGGAGACGTAAGTATAGCTTCAGAACAAAAAACACCTGAATATACCTTATCAGAAATCACGAATAATAAATTAGCCTTATTAAAAGATGGTGAAATCGTTAAAGAAATAGATTTAACTCCATACATAGACGATACGAATTTATCTCGCTTAGTTTCTGGAACAGTTGATGCTAATGGCGTAGCTACTTTTACTCGTGATGACAACTCTACTTTTACTGTAGATTTAAGTAATTTGAATGTAGGGGTTCCATATACAGGTGCTACAAAAGATGTGGATTTAGGTCAGCATACTTTAAAAATTGGTAAACAAGAAATTAATAGTGGGTTTTCTAAACATGAAATTAGTCTTCTATCCACTCAAAGTGGACTACCTTTAATAAGGAAACAAACAGAATATTTAAATAGTACAAACAACTTTATAACAACATTTGGCTTAGGGTTTGGTGAAGAAACCATAAAAAACAACAGAGGTGTAAACTGCCTAGGTATAGGACATTATGCTTTAACAAACAACACAGGAAACTATACTATTGGAATAGGTGGAGAAGCGGGGCGTTTTAATACTGGTAACAACTCTATATTTAGCGGTTATTCTTCTGGTCAAAACAATACTGGCTCAAATACAAATGGTTTTGGTATTAACGCTTTATTAAACAATTCAGGAAATGAATCATCTGGAATAGGAGCGAACGTATTGTCAAATAACACAGGAAATAACGTAAACGGGATAGGGCTAGGTACTTTATCTGAAAATTCTGGTCATGACTCAAATGGACTTGGATCTTATGCTCTTCAGTTTAACAAAGGAAATAATAGTATTGCTCTTGGACATAAATCTTTACGATATAATGAAGGGATTAACGCAATAGGTATTGGCTATAATGCTATGCAAAAAAACAAAGGTGAAACCTCTTTAGGTATTGGATATAACTCTTTATTTTACAATTTAGGAAGTTTATCTAACGGTATAGGAAATCAAACATTAATTTACAACCAAGGAGATAACAACAATGCTTTAGGAAACAATTCTTTTTCTAATTTTCAAGATTACCTACCTAATAAACAAGAGTTTAACTCTACCAATGTAGATAACTCTCAAAACAGAATTTCAATCACATCTCATGGGTTTGGAACCCCAGGTAAATTAATTATGTTAAGATATAATAATGTTTCAGGCTCTAAATTAGGAAGTTTTAATAACTCAAGTCTTTATCAATTTAAAATAATAGACCCTAACACTATAGAAAGTTATCAGTCTATTACTTCTACTAATACAGGAACACATGAGTTAACCCCTCAATATACTTATAACAACACTACTACTATTGGCGCCTATTCACAACCAACCAAATCAGATCAAATAGTTTTGGGAAGTTCAGGTATAAAAGAAGTAACCACAGCTGGAGATTATATAAGTACTGGAATAGGTAAAGGTTTAATTCTAAAAACTCCTGACGGTAATAAATCATATAGATTAAGTATAGATAATTCAGGTAACATAACAACTACTTTAATATAAAATCAATGAAAAAAGAGCAAAAAAAAGCATTAAATAGTTTGATAAATGGAATTGAATTTTCACAATCTAAAGGGGTTTTTTCACTTTTTGAAGCTAGTGAGCTTTATAAATCTATCAACGTATTAATTCCTTTAATTCAAGAAAAAAACAACCTTATAAAACATAATGAAAAATGAAACAAGATAAAAAAACAATTAAAACATATTTTGAAACTGGTGATAAACCAACTCAAAAACAATTTGAAAACTTAATAGATAGCTATGTAGATAGTAAACAACCAAAAGGTGAGACTAACCGCAGGTTTATTATTGATGAAACTGGTGAAGTGAGTGTAACCTCAGAACAAAAATTTCCTGAATACACCTTTTCAGAAATTACAGGAAACAAATTAGCATTATTAAAAGATGGTATAACTGTTAAAGAAATTGATTTAACTCCATATATTGATGACACTAATTTGGCTAGATTAATTTCTGGTACAGTTGACACTAATGGCATAGCTACTTTTACTCGTGATGACAATTCTACTTTTACTGTGGATTTAAGTAATTTGAAAAATACTCAAATTCAATCAGACTGGAATCAAACAGATAACTCACAGCCTAATTTTATTAAAAACAAACCCAGCATCAGCAACACACTTCCAACAAATTTTTACGAAGAAGGAACGTTCACTCCAGCTTTTAATGGACTAGGAGCTAATTATACAGCTACTGGTTTAGGAGCCAATTACATTAGGGTAGGCAATATAGTAACTGTAAATATAAATGCATCTGGGATTAATGGTAATACAGGAGAGTTTAGTATAAGCCTACCATTTACAGACAAACACATATCTACAGCAGGAATTATACGCATTTTAATCGGGTCAAATTTAACAGATATCCAAAAAGGGAAGCTAAAGGTATTAACGACTGGTAATAACATGAAAATTATACAAATGGATAATGATACTGTTATGAGTAGTATAGGTTTTACGAACGGTGGAATATCGGCACAAATAACCTTTGAAACCAACGTTTACACACCATAAACTAAAAAACAAAGTCTAACCGCTAACAATACTTTTAGCGGTTCTTTTTCCTTTTTTTAAACTCCGTGTTTTATGTTATTTCTATGAATACTCTTCACTTTAGAAAACATACACTTTTTTTCAAATCATAAAACACAAATCATGAAGCTTACAAACCTCAAAACCAATAGCATAATATTGGTCGGCATATTATTGCTGTTACTTATCAATTTATTTTCAAGAAGAACAAATAAAACTACAATAGAAAAACCTAAAATAACTATTGTTAGAGATACTATTTGGCAACCTAAAATAGACACTTTTAAAGTACAAACTATAAAGTATAAAAAAGTATATGTTCATAAAAAAGATATTACCAAAATTATAAAAGACACCATTTTTATAAAAGACACCACCAATTTTGTAGCAGCAAAAATATACCGAGATACTTTAAACAATACCGATGTAGAAATTTATAGTTACGATTTGGTAAAAGGAAAATTGTTAGACAGTCAGTTATCCTATAAACTCAAGGTTCCTAGAGAAATCACTATTACTAAAACTATTGAACATCCAAAAACCTATAGAAGCGGACTATATCTATTTTCTGAAGTTGGAGGAAATGCACAAAAGTTTGACAACCTAAGTTTAGGAATACAATACAATAGAAAAGGAAAATGGTTTGCTAGCTATCGGTTAAATGTAAATCAATTTAGCCAACCTACCCATAACATTGGGTTTGGTTATCGATTATTCAATTAAAAAAAGAAAGAGAATGAACACTATTACAACCATAACAGACTTAATTAAATTTTTAAAGGTAGGGACTTCCAACGGGAAAACGAATCAGGAAGTGTTGGTTAAAAAAATAACCCGAGATGCTACTTATGAAGAAAGTACTCAGTCTTTTCGCGATTTTGGATCACAACACAAAGAAGTCAATATTCCACAAACCATATATTTAAATAAGGATAATAATGCATTTTTAAAACAACAGTATACCACAGGTATTTTTTACAAACCTATCACCTATCAAAAAGATTCAGCATTGTATCCTGAAGAAGGAATAAAAGAGTATATAAGAGAATTCAATATTACAGATGAATTATATAATGGCGGATATGGTTTTTATGTAAATCAAGAAGACACTCTAGTTACTTCAATTCAAATAACAACCCTAAATAACTTAAGTAACTATGCTGCTTACCAAGCAAGTGCTTTTTCCTATTTAAAAAGCTACCCCATTGTTCCTTATAAGTATACAAGTGTGTACGGAAATTCAATAGCAGATACTATTAAAGTTGTTCCGAACACTAAAAGTGGCTTGATTCATAAATTTCCTGTTATTACAAAATCCTTTGGAACAGGTTTTAGCTATTGTTTATCCTATTATTATAAAAAAGATAGTACTGAAATAAGAAGCATACCTCCGGCAGAAGAAGATTACCAATTTATAGGGCTACGTATTTATTGTAAAGATATAACTACGGTACTACAATTTTTAAACGAAACAATTTTTAGCTATTACAATGAGTATACAGACTTTCAATCTAAATGGCGTAATTTATTTCTAATTAAATTGATTGAAAAAATAGCTCCTGCGTATAATAATAGCAAGCGACATAATAAAGCAGCTATTGTATATCATTTAGCGCAACCCTTATACTATGCATTTAATATTGACTCTCTTTGGAATTTACTAGAAGGGTTAGCCAAAGGATACATACGAAACTATTTAAGTATTAATGAGGAAGATTTAATTATAAAAACATTACGAATACTCTATTTTAGATACACACACAGGCAAAAAACAAAAACCATAGACGGCTCAAAAGTACTAGAAGAAAAAGACATTGGAAATAAAGAAATAAACGATCTTTTTATTGAAAACTTATTAAGAGCAGATAAAAAAATACTTTTATACAAGCTAATTGATGGTTTAAATGGAGAGCATTTTCAAACCTATGTATATTTTATTTGGAGTATCTGGAAAAGTAGTTCGTATGCTAATATCAACCCAAAAACGAATAAATTAATAGCTATTACTGATAAAACCCCTGTACTTTTAGCATATCAATCTAAGAAAATTTTAGGATTTCATTCTGATAATGCTACCATAAACTGGAAGGGCGACCAACCTCTAATAGATATTTCTGTTAGTGTAAAAACAGGTAGATTTGAAGAAAAAACAATAGAAAGAGAAGATGGAAATCAAAAAATAATAGTAGAAAAGCAAGAAAAACACCAATACAGCTACCATCCGTTTTCACCATTGGTATTACAGAATGGTAAAAACCCTGCATTTCTACTAAAAGACAAAGATCAAAAAGAAGGCACTCGTTTTACAAAGCTACCTGCGTTCTTATTATACGCTAATGACCAAAAGGCTTTTTGGGAAAATGTATTGACCGGAGTAGAATATGGAGTTGATATACTAACCACCGTATCAGGTGTTGGTAACCTAATTAAAGTAGGACGTTTATTAAAACTCCTTAAAAACGGAAAAAAATTGTTGTATAAAACCAAACAAGTAACTACAGCAATTGCAATAACAAAAGCAGTAGCTGGGGCTATAGAAGTAAGCTCAGGAGTCGTAAACACTTTGTTAAATCTCACTAGTATTGATGATACCGAGTTAGGAAAAAGTATTTCTAAATATTTGTTTTATTTAGAAATGGTAGCGTTGACTGGTGAAGTTTCGTTTTTTTTAAAGGGAAAACTACAGAAAACAGCAAAAGAAATTGTAGAAAACTCTAATTTTACAAAGTCGTTAGATGAGTTAGTTGAAAAGGAAAAGATTGATGAAAGATTAAGGAATAAGGTTTTTGAAGAGATAAACTCTATAAAACTATTCGATGAACCACTAAAAATTACTTCTTTTATAGCAAAAATTTCGAAAATACTTCCAAAAGTTATTGATGATGCTCCAAAAGTATTAAAAGAAGCTGAAAAAATAATTCTTAAAAAAGCAAATTTAATCGAAGATATAGAGAAACAGCTAGAATATGCTTTTGTTTGGAATACTGAGAAAAATTTTAAAAACTTAAAACCATTTACCTCAGGAGAAGTTGATGGTGTAATTATTGGAGATGCTTTTGGAAAAGGAGCAAAAATGACTAAGCAAAGAAGATTAAGTTTAAAAGGAGCTATAATGACTCATAACCATCCTAATTTTACTAGATTTAGTGATGATGATATTAAAGCTTTTCTTAAATATCAATTAAAGGAATTAAGAGCCATAAATTCAAAAGGTATTATATACAGTTTAAAACTAAAATCTGGTTCTAAAATTTCTAAAGAAGAGATAACTAAAATGTATAAAGATTTAAATGAAGCCAAAACAAAATTTGCAGTTAAAAATCTTATAAACGCCCAAAGTTATGCTGATAAGCAAAAATTAGTTTCTAAATTTAATGTTTTTGAAGAAGAGTTTGTTTTAAATAAAATAAAAGATAGAATTGAATATATTATATATAAATAAAAAGTATGATTACAAATAAAGAATTGACAGATTGGTTATTTTATGAATCTCGTTACAAAGATGCATTAGATAAGAATGAGTACTCGGACCCTAAGTATTTAGATTTAAATTTCCCTCATAGAGAAAATTTTAGAAATAAACTTCTAACATGTACATTAAAAGATTTTGTAAGCACATTAGTTTGGATTTTTAAAGATAAATACCCATGGGAGTACCCACATATTGAAACAGGTCAGATGCAATGGGATAATAAAAACAGGACACTTATTAGCAATACTAATATTAGAGAGGCTCAAGATATTTATCCTTTAGAATTTGTAGAAGATGAACAGGTTATAGGCTATTTATTATCTTTAAAAATTCGTTTTAAAAATCCACAATTTGAAGCTATAAACTGGGTTGAAAAAGCTCTTGAAGGTAAAAACTATATCAAAAAAACAAATGATGATGATGGTATATATATATATATAGTAGAAGACTCGATAATTGATTATATAGAAACACATAATGATTATGTATTAATCACCATTGATAAAGAAAAACACTTTTCATAAAAAGTATGAGTAAATAACAAAAAAAACATAAAAACTACTTTACAAACATCTTGTAAGGTAGTTTCTATATTTCAATTATATACTAAAATAAATTGGACTCCCAGCTAGCGCGCTAATTTTTCGGATTCCGTTTCTGAAGAGACAGTATAAACATTTAATTAAGTTTGCTAAAAATCGTTAATACTTTTTATAATTTACTATAAAAAACTTTAGTAACTCTCAATTAAGATAATTACTAAAGTATACAGTTATAACATATTGTAATGTTGTAAGAACTAATCGCCATTGGTATTACAAAATGGTAAAAACCCTGCATTTCTACTAAAAGACAAAGATCAAAAAGAAGGCACTCGTTTTACAAAGCTACCTGCGTTCTTATTATACGCTAATGACCAAAAGGCTTTTTGGGAAAATGTATTGACAGGAGTAGAATATGGAATTGATATACTAACTACTGTATCAGGTGTTGGTAATCTGATTAAAGTAGGGCGTTTAGTAAAACTCCTTAAAAACGGGAAAACCTTATTGTATAAAACCAAACAAGTAACTACAGCAAAGGCAGTAGCTGGTGTAATAGAAGTAAGCTCAGGAGCCGTAAACACTTTGTTAAAACTTACCAACGTTAATGGTACCGAGTTAGGAAAAAGTATTTCTAAATACCTTTTTTATTTAGAAATGATGGCACTGACTGGAGAGGTTTCAGTTTTTTTAAGGGAAAAACTTAAAAACAGTGCAAGAAGTATTCTAAAAGAGCGTAAGGAGTTAAATAAACTTTTAAACAAATCTGTTAAAGATCCCGAAAACCTATTAACTCCGGAAGGGAAACAAGTGTTGTTAAAAGAAATTGAAAATATAGCAGAGTTAGAATTAGAAAAAACTTTAAAAAACTATATTGATTTTAGACCAAAATTTATTTATAATGTAAGTGAAACCACAAGGTTATGGAGAGCTAAATCATTAATTCCTATTACTAAGGATGAAATTATAGGGTTATTTACAAAACATTTAGATGAATTTCCAGGATTAGTAAAAGGGCATAACCAGGCCGATTTTAATATTAAATTTTTTGAAAATGGAAAACAACTTGATGAAGTTAACGAGTTTTCTTTATCAGGTGATAAAGATAAAATTCTAACAACTTTTGGGGTCTCTCCCCTATTACCTTCAAATACCATTGATGTATTTAAAAACTATGATGAATTTATTACATTTGTTACAGGAGCTTATGATTTAACTGGTCGTGCCAGAAAATACGATAGTGAGATAAAATTTGTGTATAACTTTCTAAAAAACCATGTTCATAAGGCAGATGAATTTGTGATTGAAATCAGTAATATTTTTGCTACTTGTTCAAGTTGTTCTCGTGAATTTGTAATGTTAGAAGAATACCTGAAATCTATCGGAAAAAAAGTAAAATTCATTGTGAAATCTGATGAATCTGTAAAAGGGTTTAAGGAATTAAAAATAAAGTATCCTGTTATTAACAAGAACATTAAGAAATATTATAAAATTTATAAAAGAAATAAAAAATTAAAAAAGAAATAAAGATGAAATTAAAATATATGCAAAAATTAAAAGATAACCCAAACTTGATTGGGGAATCTTGGGCAGTAAATAAAGGGCTTTCAAAAGAAGATACCTTGATCCTTTCCGATAAGTTTAATGATGGCAAAGAATTCCCTTTGGTTTTTAATGAGTTTTTAACTTTGGCTGGAGAGTCAAACGGACTTGATATTGTTGCAATATCGGATGACTTTGAACAACTTAGAGAAGATTGTGAAGAATCATTAGAGTACACAGGTTACAAAATGGATAGACCTTATTTTGTGTTTGATCAATTAGATAGTCAGTATAGTATTTTCTTTTTAGATGAAGACAAGGAAGATCCCGATATATATATACTGGATGCTTATGCTAAAAAAGAAGAAAATTGGCCTTTGTATAGAGATGTCAAATACACCTTTAGTAAAATGATTAACGATGCTATTTACAGAAGGTTAAATAACATTCCTTTATAAAATTAAATAAGGGATGAATAAAACAGTATTCATCCCTTATTTAGTTATTTTTAATATAGTTATAATTTCACCTAAACAATATTTCCCATTATTTTTCTATGTAAACGAATTGCAAAACCATCAGATAAACCAGCAATATAACTACATATTTGCATTACTCTATCGTATAAGTTTTCACGTTCTTGCTGATATTCTTGTGGTAACAAATTCAATACTAAGGTATCGTAATTTGACTGTTTGTTCTCAAATTTATTATTTAAAGCAGTTACAAAAACATCTAATAAATCAGCAATAATTTTATATCCAGCTACTTCTTTTTCTACGACCTCTTTGCTTTTATAAATTTTAGCAACACTAATTTTTATAATGTCGTTTATTTGAGCTTCATATTGGCATTTATCTAACAAGCCTTTATCAAAAGTTCCGTTTAAAATAGCTTCTTCATTTTCTAAAAATATGGCTACTGCCTCATTAATTAAAACTCCAATTGCCAACGCTCGTAAATAGCTAACCCTATCTTTTTTATGTTTTAAAGAATGGTATTTTGCGCTATCTATTGTGTTTTTAACTAGCTTAATCATATACTCTAAAGCATAATCTTCATCAATTAAACCTAAGTTAATACCATCTTCAAAATCGATAATTGTATAACAAATATCATCTGCAGCTTCTACTAAATACGCTAACGGGTGACGATAATAGGAGATTCCTGCACTTTCTTTCTGCTTCAATCCTAAATCTTCAACTAAATCTTGAAAAGCAGTCTTTTCCGACTGAAAGAAGCCATATTTCTTATCTACTATATGTTTGGTTGGCTTTTTAGGTAAACTCTCTTTAGGGTACTTAATAAAAGCTCCAAGTGTAGCATACGATAACCGTAAACCACCCTCAACACCATCTCTACTCTCCGTTAAAATTTTTAAACCGTTTGCATTTCCTTCAAAGTCTATTAAATCTTGATATTCCAGTTCTGTTAAGGCTTCTTTATATTGAAGTCCTTTTCCTGTTTTAAAATATTCTCCTATCGCTTTTTCTCCTGAATGACCAAAAGGCGGATTTCCAATATCATGCATTACAGAAGCTCCCGCAACAATAGCACCAAAATCGTTAAACGTATATCCTAATTCTACTAATTTAGGATGACGCTTTAACAGCTCCTTTCCTACTCTTCTACCTAATGTACGACCTACAACAGATACTTCTAAACTATGCGTTAAACGGGTATGTACAAAATCGGTTTTTGATAATGGAATTACCTGGGTTTTATCTTGTAAACTTCTAAAAGCTGATGAAAATATAATTCTATCAAAATCTACTTCAAATCCTAAACGAGTTTCATCTTGTTTAGCTCTCTCACGTTTTTGTGTATCTCCAAATCGTTTTAACGATAGTAATTGCTCCCAGTTCATTGTTTGAATAAAATTTGTCGAATTTACTAAAAAAAGAGAAGCCTTTCGACTTCTCTTTTTTTCACTTATAATTTATTGTTTTAAGATCCACACATTAAGCAATCATCGTCTGGCGCTCCATTTTTAGAAGCGTCTACCATTGCTTTAAATTCAGAAGCACTCATTGGTTTATCATCTTCAATTACTTCTTCTTTCTTCTCAATGTTTAATGTAAACTGTTTTGCGTTTACTGCCGATTTAGTACGTAAATAATACATTCCTGTTTTTAAACCACTTTTCCAAGCATAGAAGTGCATTGATGTTAACTTACCAAAATCTGGATCTTTCATAAATAAGTTTAACGATTGAGATTGATCGATAAAATATCCTCTATGGCGAGCCATATCAATAATATCTTTCATACTCATTTCCCAAACTGTTTTATATAAATCTTTTAAGTCTTGAGGAATTTCTTCAATATGCTGGATAGATCCGTTTGCACGCATAATATCTTCCTTCATGTTGTTATCCCATAAATTCAACTCTACTAAATCTTCTAGTAAATGTTTATTTACTACAATAAACTCACCCGATAATACTCTACGTGTATAAATATTAGAAGTATATGGCTCAAAAGCTTCATTGTTTCCTAAAATTTGAGAAGTAGATGCAGTAGGCATTGGTGCAACCAATAATGAATTACGAACTCCATGCTCCATTACTTCTTTACGTAAATTACTCCAATCCCAACGACCACTTAAATCCTCTTCTTTAATTCCCCACATATTGTGTTGAAACTCTCCTTCAGACATTGGTGAACCTTTAAATGTTGAATATGGTTCTTTTGCTTTTGCAATTTCCATTGATGACGTTACAGATGCAAAATACAAAGTTTCAAATATTTCTTGATTTAACTTTTTAGCTTCATCAGATGTAAATGGCATACGTAACATAATAAATGCATCTGCCAATCCTTGAATTCCTAATCCAACTGGACGGTGACGAACATTCGAATTCTCCGCTTCTACAACCGGGTAATAATTTCTATCAATTACCGTATCTAAGTTTCTAATAACTTTTTTAGTTACTTTAAATAACTTATCATGGTCAAAAAACTTATTTCCATTTTCATCTTCACCAACAAACATTGGTATTGCTATAGAAGCTAAATTACATACTGCTACCTCATCTTTAGCAGTATATTCCATAATTTCAGTACATAAATTTGAAGAACGAATAGTTCCTAAATTCTTTTGATTTGATTTACGGTTAGCAGCATCTTTATATAACATGTACGGAGTACCTGTTTCAATTTGCGATTCTAAAATTTTCTCCCATAAATCACGTGCTTTAATGGTTTTTCTACCTTTTCCAGCGGCTTCGTAACTTGTATATAAACGCTCAAACTCTTCACCATAGCTATCAAATAAATGCGGACATTCATGTGGACACATTAACGTCCAATCAGCATCTTTTTGCACACGCTCCATAAATAAATCAGAAATCCACATCGCATAAAATAAATCACGTGCTCTCATTTCTTCTTTACCATGATTTTTCTTTAAATCAAGAAAATCATAAATATCAGCATGCCAAGGTTCTAAATACATTGCGAAAGAACCCTTACGCTTTCCTCCTCCTTGATCTACATAACGTGCAGTATCATTAAATACTTTTAACATTGGTACAATACCGTTTGATGTACCGTTTGTACCAGCAATATAACTACCTGTTGCACGAATATTATGTAGAGACAAACCAATACCTCCCGCAGATTGCGAAATTTTTGCAGTTTGTTTCAATGTATCGTAAATACCCTCTATACTATCATCTTGCATTTGTAATAAGAAACAAGATGACATTTGTGGTTTAGGTGTACCTGCATTGAATAATGTTGGCGTAGCATGTGTAAAATATTTTTTACTCATTAATTCGTATGTAGCGATTGCTTCGTCAATATCTTCTTTATGAATACCAATAGACACACGCATTAACATGTGCTGTGGGCGTTCAACAATATTCCCATTTAATTTTAATAAATAAGAACGTTCTAAGGTTTTAAAACCAAAATAATCGTAATTAAAATCACGACTATAAATAATAGTAGAATCTAATTTATCAGCGTTTTTCATGATAATTTCATACACATCATCAGCTAACAAAGGAGATTTTTTTTCTGTACGTGGATTTACATATTCATATAAATCAATCATCGTTTCTGAAAACGATTTCTTTGTATCTTTATGTAAGTTTGATACAGCAATTCTTGCAGCCAACTTTGCATAATCAGGATGAGCTGTAGTCATTGTCGCAGCTACCTCAGCCGCTAAATTATCTAATTCTGAAGTAGTTACTCCATCATACAACCCTTCAATAACACGCATCGCTACTTTTACCGGATCAACAATTTGGTTTAATCCGTAACACATTTTTTTAACCCTTGCTGTAATTTTGTCAAACATTACAGGTTCTTTTCTACCATCTCTTTTTGCTACATACATATTATTACTATTGGTTTTTAAGTTGGTTTATAGAGTCACTAAAGCATCATGCTTATAATAACTCATACATGTTAAAATAATTTTATTTCTTTTTGAAAATATTATGATGCTAAAAACACAATCGTGTTTTAGCAAAATTTACCGCATGTAGGGGGTAGCAGTATGTCGTTCTTATTTAAAAATCAGCATCGAAGCTAATGTCTCCTGTACCACCAGATGATACTCCTGCTTTTTGATACTCAGATACTCTTTTTTCAAAGAAGTTTGTTTTTCCTTCTAATGAAATCATTTCCATAAAATCAAATGGATTAGTAGCATTGTATTCTTTTTCGCATCCAAATTCTAGTAATAACCTATCGGTTACGTATTCTAAATACTGTGTCATTAATTTGGCATTCATACCAATTAAACTCACAGGTAAAGACTCAGTAATAAACTCTCTTTCAATACTTAACGCATCAATAATAATAGCTCGAATTCGGTCTTTAGGTACTTTATTTACAATATGATTATTGTGTAAATGAACTGCAAAATCACAGTGCATTCCTTCATCACGAGAAATTAGTTCATTAGAAAAAGCTAGCCCAGGTAATAATCCTCTTTTCTTTAACCAGAAAATAGAACAAAATGATCCTGAGAAGAAAATTCCTTCAACCGCTGCAAAAGCGATTAAACGTTCAGCAAATGAATCTGACTCTATCCATTTTAATGCCCATTCAGCTTTCTTTTTAATAGCAGGAAAAATTTCGATAGCTTTAAATAACCTATCTTTCTCTGCTTCGTTTTTCACATACGTATCTATTAATAATGAATACGTTTCAGAATGAATGTTTTCCATCATTATTTGAAAACCATAAAAGAACTTTGCTTCAGAATACTGAACTTCATTTACAAAGTTTTCAGCTAAGTTTTCATTTACAATTCCATCAGAAGCTGCGAAAAAAGCTAACACATGCTTAATAAAATAACGCTCATCATCTGATAATTTAGTTTCCCAATCTACAACATCTACAGATAAATCAATTTCTTCAGCAGTCCAAAAACATGCTTGTTGTTTTTTGTACCATTCCCATAAGTCATTATGTTGAATTGGAAAAATTACAAATCTGTCTTTATTCTCTTGTAAAATTGGTTCAATACTAGCCATTCTGTAAACTAAAATTTAATGTGTTATTTTTAGGTTGTTAGGGGAAAACAAAGATTGGAATTTTTACTAAAAATTGAAAGCCATACTTATTCACAAATCCCTTGAAGTTTTTAACAAAATGATGTTTTTAAGTTTTTAACGCTCTAAAAACACAATTCTTAAAAAACTACTAATCAAATAATTAAAAACCAAAAAAAAGCTTCCGTAGTGATAATCACTGAGTTTCTTAAAACAGTTCATTTCATAAAAAAAAGTGATGTTTTTAACATCACTTTTTTATTTTTAAAACGTCTCCAATTATTTGTTCAATTTGTTTTTTGGGGAGTGCTCCATTTGCCATTTGTGGCTCTTCACCTTTAGGACAAAAAAGCATAGAAGGTATACTTCGAATACCAAACGCTGCAGAAAGTTCTTGTTCTGCTTCCGTATCTACTTTATAAATATGTATTTTACCTTCATACTCATTACTTAAATCTTCTAAAACAGGAGCTAATGCCTTACATGGACCACACCAATCAGCATAAAAATCAATAATTGCTGGAATTTCACCTTCAAAACTCCATTCTTTATTCTTTTCATAGTTAAAAACCTTTTCAAGAAAAGTTTCCTTTGTTAAATTTTCTGTCATTTTTTAAAATTAATTATAACCTTACTTTTACTTTAAATCTCTTAATTGTAAAATTAGTCGTTTTAACTGATAATAATTACAAAAAATGGATTTATGTTAAAATCCTCTTAAAATGTAACACTCTTGCCTATTTTTCTTCTAACTTTGAGAGAACTATCTAATTCTTTTTTAAGATGAAAAAACTAATCATTCCTATTCTAATTACTGGCTCTATATTTATGGCTTGTAAAGAATCAAAAAACACAAAAAGAGACATTACTGTGAACTACCCTGAAACTACTAAAATTCCCGTAGTTGATGATTATTTTGGAACAAAAATAACAGACAACTATCGTTGGTTAGAAGATGATAAAAGTAAAGAAACTGAAGCTTGGGTTAAAGCTGAGAATGAAGTTACCTTCGATTACTTAGATAAAATTCCTTATCGTAAAGAATTAAAAAATCGATTGTCTGAATTATGGAATTACGAAAAACTAGGCGTTCCTTTTAAAAGAGGCGACTATACATACTTCTATAAAAACAATGGTTTACAAAACCATTATGTTTTATATAGAAAAGACAAAGATGGTAAAGAAGAGGTTTTTTTAGACCCAAATACATTTGCAGAAGACGGAACTACATCATTAGGTTCGGTTAGCTTTTCAAAAGACAAAAAAACGTTAGCTTATTCAATATCAGAAGGCGGAAGTGATTGGAGAAAAGTAATCATTATGGATGCTGAGTCAAAAGAAATTAAAGAAGACACTATTGTTGATGTTAAATTTTCTGGAATATCATGGAAAGGAAACGATGGTTTCTACTATTCAAGCTATGACAAGCCTAAAGGAAGTCAGCTATCTGCTAAAACTGATCAACATAAATTATATTACCATAAATTAGGAACAAGTCAAAAAGAAGACAAGGTAATTTTTGGAGCTAAACCTGAAGAAAAACATAGATATGTTAGTGGTGGTGTTACCGAAGATGGTAAGTATCTTTTTATTTATCCAAGAATATCTACTTCTGGTAATAAATTATTAATGAAAGATTTATCAAATGACAACAATCCTATTGTTACAATTTTAGATACTGACAATAGTGATACTTATGTTATAGAAAATAAAGGAACTCAGTTATATTTAGTTACTAACCTTAATGCACCGAATCAAAAAATAGTTACAGTTGATGCATCAAATCCTACAGAAAAGAACTGGAAAGATTTTATTCCTGAAACAGAGAATGTATTAAGTCCGTCAACTGGTTCTGGTTATTTCTTTGCTGAATATATGGTAGATGCTGTTTCAAAAGTATTACAGTATGATTACGATGGAAAATTAGTTAGAGAAATAAAATTACCTGGAGTAGGATCTGTTGGTGGTTTTGGAGGAAAAAAAGAAGCTAAAGAGTTATATTTTTCATTCACCAATTATAACACTCCTGGATCTTCATATAAATTCAATCCAGAAGATGGTACTTATGAGATATACTGGAAACCAAATATTGCTTTTGATGCTGATGGATATGAAAGTAAACAAGTATTTTACACTTCAAAAGATGGTACAAAAGTACCTATGATTATAACGTATAAAAAAGGAATAAAGCTTGATGGAAACAATCCTACTATACTATATGGTTATGGAGGATTTAATGTAAGTTTAACGCCAAGTTTTAGTGTTGCAAATGCCGTTTGGATGGAACAAGGTGGTGTGTATGCTGTACCTAATTTACGTGGTGGTGGTGAATATGGAAAAAAATGGCACGATGCAGGAACTAAACTAAAAAAACAAAATGTTTTTGACGATTTTATAGCCGCTGCTGAGTATTTAATTAAAGAAAAATATACCTCATCAGAGTATTTAGCTATTCGTGGTGGATCAAATGGAGGTTTATTAGTTGGAGCAACTATGACACAACGACCAGATTTAATGAAAGTAGCGCTACCTGCAGTTGGAGTATTAGATATGTTACGTTATCACACATTTACAGCTGGAGCTGGTTGGGCTTATGACTATGGAACTTCTGAGCAAAGTAAAGAAATGTTTGAATACTTAAAAGGCTATTCACCTGTACATAATGTAAATAAAGATGTAAAGTATCCTGCAACTATGGTAACAACTGGTGACCATGATGATAGAGTGGTACCAGCCCATAGTTTTAAATTTGCAGCTGAACTACAAGACAAACAAAAAGGAGCTAACCCTGTTTTAATTAGAATTGAAACAAATGCAGGTCATGGAGCAGGTACCCCAGTAGCAAAAACTATTGAACAGTATGCTGATATATTTGGATTTACATTATTTAACATGGGCTTTGATCAATTACCAAACCCATCTAAATCAAAAATTAAAAGTTAAGCTTTGTAACATTTTCTCCCATTTATTGTCTTATTAAATAAACCTGGCGAAAAAGTTTATTAAAGAAAAGGATGAAAAATACTATTGAAGAGAAAACATCTAAGTTTTGCATTTAATTAAATCAATCTAATTATATATAATGAAAACCATACATAAACTTGTTTTTACAACAGCTGTAGCCTCTTTAGGTGTTGTTGCTTGTAAAACTGAAAAAAAACCTGAAGAGAAAGCTCAAGGTATCATATTAGAAAACATGGACACATCTGTTAAACCTACAGATGATTTTTTTAGATATGTTAACGGAACTTGGATGGATAAAACCGAGATTCCTGCCGATAGAACTTCTTGGGGTGGCTTTGGAGAACTTCGTAAAAAAACGGATGCCGATGTATTAGCTATTTTAAATAAAGCTATTGAAGAAGGTAATTTTCCAAAAATAAAAGATTCTAAAGGAAATGAAATAGATTCAGATCAAGAGAAGGCAGTGAACTATTATGAAAGCATCATGGATACTGTATCACGTAATAAACAAGGTATAGCTCCTGTAGCACCATATTTAGCTAAGATTGATGCTATAAAAACTAAAAAAGATGTTGAAACATATTTAACTAATATGGCTCAATACGGAGGTGGTGGTTTTTATGATTTTGGTGTTTTTAACGACTTAAAAAACAGTAGTATGAATGCTGGTTATTTAAGTGGTGGTGGTCTTGGTTTATCTAGAGATTATTATGTAGATCAAAAAGTAAAAGACAAATTAGAAAAATACCAAGAGTTTGTTGCTAAAATGTTAGTTAAATTTGGTGATGATGAAGCTACTGCTAAAAAAAATGCAGCAAATATTGTTGCTTTTGAAGCTAGTTTAGCTGAACCAATGATGACTAAAGAAGAGCGAAGAGACACTCGTAAAATGTATAACCCAATGACAGTTGCTGAACTTCAAGAATTAGCACCTGCAATTGATTGGGATGCTCATTTAAAAGGAATTGGTGTTAACAATATTGAAAAAATAATTGTTACTGATCCTGGGTACTTTAAAGCAATGAATGATATTTTTACAACTCGTTCTGTAGAAGATATCAAATTAGTATTACGTTGGAATACTATTAACACTTCACTTAACTTATTAAGTACTGATTTAGAAATAGCAAACTGGGAGTTTTACAGCAAAACAATGCGTGGTGCTAAAAAACAACGCCCAAGAAATGAGCGTGCTTTAGGAAACTTAAACGGTGCTATCGGTGAAGCTTTAGGTAAATTATACGTTGATGCTAAATTTCCGCCAGAAGCAAAGAAAAAAGCTAAGGAAATGATTGATAATGTGATGTTAGGTTTCGAAAAACGTATTGCTCAATTACCTTGGATGAGTGAAGAAACTAAAGAGAAAGCTTTAGCAAAATTACATAAGTTAACCGTTAAAATTGCATATCCTGATAAGTGGAAAGATTATTCTGCATTACAAGTAAAAGGCTTAAAAAATGGAGGTACATATTTTGAAAATGCAATTAATGTAGCTAAATGGAATTATAATAAAAACATGGCTAAATTAGGTAAGAAAGTTGACAGAACTGAATGGGGAATGTCTCCTCAAACTGTAAACGCTTACTTTAATCCAGTAAATAATGAAATCGTATTTCCAGCAGCAATTTTACAACCTCCTTTTTACAACTACAAAGCTGATGAAGCTGTAAACTATGGAGGAATTGGAGCTGTTATCGGTCATGAAATTTCTCATAGTTTTGATGATTCTGGTGCTCGTTTTGATGGTGATGGAAACTTAAAAAATTGGTGGACAGAAGATGATTCAAAAAAGTTTAAAACTATCGGAGACAAGTTAGTTAAACAATACAGTGATATTATTGCTATAGATAGCATGCACTTAAACGGTAAATATACATTAGGAGAAAATATTGGAGATTTAGGAGGAGTTCAAGCTGCTTATGAAGGTTTACAAATTTTCTTAAAAAAGAATGGTCGTCCTGCTGATATTGATGGTTTTACTGCTGAGCAACGTTTCTTCCTTTCTTGGGGTACTATTTGGAGAACAAAAATGCGTGATGAAGCTTTAAAAAACTTAATCATGACCAATACACATGCTCCTGGACAATATAGAGCTTATATGCCTCTTAAAAACGTAGATGCTTTTTACAAAGCTTTTGACGTTAAAGAAGGTGATAAAATGTATATAACACCTGAAGAAAGAGTTAGAATTTGGTAAACAAACTTTAGTCTTAAAATATTACAATTCTTAAGAATTGCTTTTAAAATAAAAACCGATACATCTGTATCGGTTTTTTTTATCTTTCTTTACTTAATCAACTAACTCCACACAATGGAATCCTTTCTTTTCAACTTTATTAATAATATCAACTTCTTCTATATAATCAGTTGCTTCTATTCGTAAAACATTATCAATATCTTCAATATCAATTGATACATCAATTATATTACTATCTTCATTAAATAGTTTATGAATCGATTTCACTTTATGTTCAGTATTTATATCTGTTCCGTAAATAAATAATTTCATAATTTATTCTTGTTTAGTATCTGTATTACTGTGTTCATCCATACGCTCTTTGAATTTTTCGTAAGCGTCACTCCCCTCCTCTTTCCAGAATTTTTCATAATGTTCCCAGTCAGAAACATTCTTATTACATCTGTTTTTATCAAAAGATCTAAATTTATGCTTCTTTTTTTCTCTTGGAGAGCAGTCCGAGCTATGTTTTCCTCCAGAGCATAATAAAATTTTAGACAAAATAAATAATCCTACTGCTTGCCAATAACTAATAACTGGTAACCCAAAAATCTCTGGCATTAACGTATTCCATAACCACATAATTACATATCCAAATAATATGGCTAATCCAATAATTGCTATCACTCCAAAAACTATTCTTCCTATAAATATCCCTAAAGATTCTCCTTTAACCCTTTCTTTAAATAAATTTTCCATCTGTTTTAATTCTTGTTATTTTTTAATTCTATTTTTTTTAATAAAAGTCCTAATGCTCTATGTCTTCTAGACATTAATGTTCCTATTGGTACTCCTAAATCTTGTGATAATTCATTATATGTATACCCTTCAAAATCGATAGCTATAATTATTTCTTTATATATTGGCTTTAAACTCAACATTCTTACTTTAATTTCTTCCTTCATTGCTTCTGAATAAACATCTTCAGAAGCTCCATATAAAGCTTGTGTAAGCTCATTTAACTTTAAAGCATCAATATCTTCATCTGAAATATTTTGTTTGTTCTTCCTCATCCTATCAATAATCTTATTTCTTAATGACCTGTATACAAAACTTGCCACGTTATTAATAGGAGAATATCCACTTACACCTGAAAACAATTTAAGCGCAACATCTTGAATAATATCTTCAGCATCTTGATTAATATTTTGCTTTATTTTAGACCTAACGTAAGATTTAAGAACATTATATTCTTTATCAAAAAATGCTTTGAGTTTTTTATTATTTTCTGATTTGTGGTTCATTTATAAGCTTTTTAATCGCTCTTCAATTATAAAGACGTAGCTTTTATAATCTATTGCATTTTTTTATAAAAAAATTAAAAATCATCGTTTAATATAAAGAGGTATTATTTTATTCCTTTGCTTATTTTTGCTCTATGCTACACGTAAATAATATTTCTTTTCAATATTCTACACAAAACAACACTTTACAAAATGTAAGTTTTACACTACAAGAAGGAGAAAACCTATGCATAATGGGAGAAAGTGGCTGTGGAAAATCTACATTGTTGAAAATTATTTATGGCTTATTAGATGTAAATAAAGGTACTATCTTTTGGAAAAAATCTCAAATTTTAGGACCTGCTTATCATTTAGTTCCTGGCATGGATTTTTTTAAATATGTGGCGCAAGATTTTGACTTAATGCCTTACACTACTGTAAGTGAAAATATTGCAAAATTTTTATCACGTTTTTACCCTGAGAAAGCACAACAACGAACAAAAGAGTTACTTGAAGTTATTGAAATGACCGAATTTGCTGATGAGAAAGTTAAAAATTTAAGTGGTGGACAACAACAACGAGTTGCTATTGCTAGAGCGCTTGCTAAAGAACCAGAGCTACTATTGCTAGACGAACCTTTTGGGCAAATAGATAATTTTAAAAAGAACTCTTTAAGAAGAAATTTATTTACTTATTTAAAAAGTAAAAACATTGCATGTATTGTAGCTACGCATGATGGTGGTGATGCTCTTTCTTTTGCCGATAAAATGATTGTAATTAGAAATAATCAAATACTTGCTAAAAACACTCCAAAAAACCTATATAACGCACCTAGAGAAAAATATATAGCTTCTTTATTTGATGATGTAAATGAAGTAACAGTTAACAATACAAAATTACTTTTGTATCCTCATCAAATTAAAATTGTAGAAAAATCAACTATTATAGCTACCGTTTTAAACTCATATTATAAAGGGTTTTACTGGTTAATAGAAACTGATTTAGCAGGTCAAAAATTATTTTTAAATCACAATAGTTACTTAGATAAAAAAACAACAGTTTCACTAGAGATTAATAGTGAAACTGTTTAAAAATTCAAACTACTCGTTATAGATTGATAATTACTTCTTATAAAACAGTTAGAAGTTACCAATCCCTACTTTTAGTATTAAAGTATATTTTTTATAGCTATCTTTTTTCCATTAAAAGTAAGCTCGTCATTAACAGTTTTTCCTAATAATAACTTTCCTATTGGGGAAGAAACTGAAACTGCAAAAAAAGTTTTATTACTAATAATTATTTTACCTGCTGAAATACTTAAAAAGTAAGTAAACGAATTTGTTTCAATAATACTACCAAGGCAACTAGTACTAGAATTGGCAGTTAACACTATTCTTGCTAAGGTTTCTTTCATTTGCTGAACTCCATTTAATTGTTGGCCAGCTTTTTCCATTTCTAATTGTAACATAGCACGTCCTGTTTCATGCTTATCACCTGCTGAGCTTTTTGTTTCAGAGTGTAATGCTTTCTTATTTGAACTTATAATGCTCTCAATTGTTTGTAAACGATTATTTACAAAAGCCTCACATTCATTATATAATAATTCTTTTACATTCATGTTAAATCTGCTAATTCCTTTCCTATTAAACTACCTATTGCAACTCCCATTCCACCTAAACGAACTCCACAATAAACATTATTTGACACCTGTTTTACTATTGCTTTTTTTTGATTTCCTACTCCCATTATTCCACTCCATCTATAATCAACCTCAACTTTCTTATTTGGTAAAATAACTTCTTGTAAAATTTCATCTAACTTATTTTGAATTAAGTCGGTTTGTTCAAAACTAGTAGTCTCTTCTGTTTTGAAATCTAGGTTTCTACCTCCACCTAATAATATTCTATTATCAATGTTTCTAAAATAATAATATCCTTTATCTAAATGAAATGTTCCTTTTATCTGTAAATTCTCAATAGGCTTAGTAACCAATACTTGAGCTCTTGCTGGCTTTACGTCTTCTTTTAATAATTCTTTAGCAAACCCATTCGTTGCTATTAATATTTTTTTGGAAAAAAACTCAATTTTGTTTGTTTTGATATGTACCTTGTTTTGTGCTTCAATAAAACTTTCTAAAGCAATTCCATTCAATATTTTTATATCTAAATCTTGTGCTTTTTTCAATAGTTGAGTAACCATTTTACCAGTATCTATTTGACCTTCTAAAGAATTAGTTATATAGTTTTTATAGATATTCTCAAACCTAAAAACATTGTCATTAACAGTAAATACATTTCTTTTAAATAATGGATTTAATAACATGTTTATTTCATCTATCTTATCTAAACATTCGTTATAAAAACCTGTATCTAAAAATAATTCATGTCCTTTATTTTGTTGAAAGCTTATATTTTCATCCCCTAAATTAGTTCGTAATAACTGTAAGCCTTCCCATCTTTTTTTTACCAAATTAAAAACCTCTTCTTTGCTGTGTGTTTTTAAATCATCTATAAGTTCAGATAAACTACCAAAACAAGCAAATCCAGCATTTTTACTGCTAGCCCCTTGGGGTAAAACTCCTTTTTCAAGTATAACTATTTTGGCTTTAGGATATTTATTTTTAAGTTGAAAAGCACAATTTAACCCCACAATTCCACTTCCAATAATGGTAAAATCAATATTAGAAAACCACTCTTTTAACTCCCAATAACTATAATTCAACATTTTTTAATCTATAATAAATTAGTAACTTGGCATACTCCTTGAATTTAATGAAACTAAATAATACAAAATGAAAATAATGAAACTCTTCAGTCTATTAGTTTTAACTATTAGTTTTACTCAGTGCGCTAGCATGCAATTTGAAAAAACTCCTCCTTTTACAATTAAAGGAGCTAGCTATGTAAATATCACTGGTGGTATGCCTGGTAATAACAGTACAGATGTAAAAATAGCTTTTTCTTCTCCAAAAAAAGTAGTTTTTGAAAAACTCTATTTTATGAATAAAATTATAGACGTAACTATAGAAACTAAAGAAAACTCAAAATATATTATTGGAAGACACTATTATTCTTCAGGAAATACTAAGTATGACTTACAATTACATGATGATCCTAAAAAAGAATACGGTAATACTACTAAAAAAACAGAAAAGAAGTTTCCTTTTGAATTAAAAGAAAATGAAGCTGTTTTAAGCTATAAAGAAACTGGTAAAACAAAATATTTTAAAATAGAAAACATAAAAAAAGGGAAAGATGTAATTATGCAATAATTTTTCTTAAACCCAATAAAAAACCCCATTTAAATATTTTAAATGGGGTTTTTAGTATTATTAAAACACTATTATAAATCAAATTTGATTCCTTGAGCTAATGGTAACTCATCAGAATAATTTACTGTGTTTGTTTGACGACGCATATATACTTTCCAAGCATCAGATCCAGACTCACGTCCTCCACCTGTTTCTTTTTCACCACCAAAAGCACCTCCAATTTCAGCACCTGAAGTACCAATATTTACGTTTGCAATACCACAATCAGAACCAGCATATGATAAAAACTTCTCAGCTTCTTTCATTTCACTTGTCATAATTGAAGATGATAAACCTTGTGCTACACCATTTTGTAATTCAATAGCATTTTCTACTTCTCCAGAATATTTCATTAAATATAAAATTGGAGCAAATGTTTCATGCTGTACTATTTCAAAATGATTTTCTGCTTCAATAATCGCTGGCTTAACATAACATCCACTTTCGTATCCTTCTCCTTCTAAAACTCCTCCTTCTACTAATACTTTTCCTCCTTCAGCTTTTGCTTTTTCTATTGCAGCTAAATAGGTATTTACAGCATCTTTATCAATTAATGGTCCTACATGATTATTTTCATCTAATGGGTTTCCAATTTTAATTTGCCCATAAGCACCAACTATCGCATCTCTTACTTTATCGTAAACTGATTCATGAATAATTAATCTACGTGTAGATGTACAACGTTGACCACAAGTTCCTACTGCTCCAAATACAGCTCCTGGAACAACCACTGTTAAATCTGCAGTTGGTGTAATAATAATTGCATTGTTTCCTCCTAATTCTAATAAAGATTTACCAAAACGCTCAGCAACTGTTGCTCCAACAATACGTCCCATTCTTGTAGATCCAGTAGCAGATACTAATGGAATACGAGTATCAGTAGTAATATACTCTCCTACTTTATAATCACCATTAACAATACAAGAAATACCTTCTGGTAAGTTATTTTCTTTTAAAACATCTGCAATAATATTTTGACATGCTACTGAACATAAAGGAGCTTTTTCTGAACCTTTCCATACACATACATCACCACAAATCCAAGCTAAAGCAGTATTCCAAGCCCAAACAGCTACTGGGAAGTTAAATGCAGAAATAATTCCTACCACACCAATTGGATGCCATTGTTCTCTCATTACGTGTCCTGGTCTTTCTGAAGGAATTACTTGTCCGTTTAATTGACGAGATAAACCTACTGCAAAATCACAGATATCAATCATTTCTTGAACTTCTCCTAAACCTTCTTGATAAGATTTACCCATTTCATAAGAAACTAATTTACCTAATGGCTCTTTTAATTCTCTTAATTTATTTCCAAACTGACGAACAATTTCTCCTCTTTGTGGAGCTGGCATTGTTCTAAAAGTTTTAAAAGCCGAAGTAGCGGCATCCATTACCTTATCGTAATCTTCTCTAGTTGTAGTTTTTACTTTTCCTATTAACTTACCATCAACTGGAGAGTATGATTCAATAATTTCTCCATTAGAAAAATTTACAGAACCAGTTGAAGTTCCATTGTTTATTTCTTTTAAGCCTAATTCTTTAATAGCTTTATCAATTCCAAAATCAGTCATTTATTTCTAGTTTAATTATTGTTCAACTTTTATGGAAACAAAACTACGAATAAAAATACATTTCAAAAATTAAACATTCAAAGGTTTTTTGTTGTTTTTTATAACTTTTTGTATTAAAAAAAACAAAACGACTAGTTACTAAAAAAACCATCTATAAAAACATACAGTTTATATAGATGGCACACTTTAAAACCCAGAAGTAGGATTATTGAATTGTAAAAACTCAATTTATTTATAAATCTAATTTCCCCTTAAAAAATAGATGCTTTTTATAAAACACTCAAATACTTAGTATTTACAAGTAACCTACTTCTTTTTTGTAAAAACAAATCAATTATTCTACTATTAATTTCTTAGTCATTCCATTAACATTAATAAAGTATACTCCAGTTTTAAGATTTGGAATAGCTATTTCATGCTGTGAATTAAATGAATTTACTTTTAATTTAGTTAATATCCTTTTAACAAGAATATTTCCAGAAAAGTCAGAAATATTTACATGAATCTTTGTTCCTTTTAAATTATTAAAAGATACTATTACCACTCCTTCTTTTGCAGGATTTGTTATTATGTTAAAACTTTGCTTTACAGTTAAGTTGTTACAAGGACCTAAATTTGTCCAATAACCATAAATTGGAGCCCACCAAACTGTAATTTGAGCTTCAAACACATTTCCGTTGTATACAACCTTATCACCTTTTTGGTAAAAAACACCACTTCTATATTCTGGTATTCCATTACATCCTCCAGTAGTGCCTTCAGTTACAAAACTTACGGTATTTGAATATGGCGACTTATCTCCATTACTACAAGTATAACGAACTCTTAATTGATATGAAGTACTTGCACTTAAATTAGTAAATGAATACGATGAACTAGATACGTTAACTAAATTATAACTGCTATCAGAAGATTTTTTATATTCTAATTCGAAAGAAGTTATCCCTAAAACTGGTGACCATGAAACATCTGCACTATTTGTTGTAATACTAGAAATATCAATATCATTAATTGCTTCACAAACATTTGTATCATCTTGTAATGTAGTAAACCTAATTTCGCTTGAATAAGGTGAATCGTTTTCTAAAGCTGAAAAACTAGAAGAACATGGTCCTAAGTCTTTCCATAAGTATGAATGTGTATTACCAGTAGGGGGAATATTGTATAAATTATCAGCTAAACTTTCATATTTTTTCCCATTATAAGTAACCTTATCACCAGTCATATAAATAGACGGATATGCTTGATATGCTGAAACACCATCACAGCCAGTATCACCTCCACCGTCATTACAACTATATTTAATTCTAGCTAAGTAAGTTGTATTTGGTAATAGCCCATTAATTGAAATAGATGATCCATTTGCTGAGGTAATTGTATAACTATTACTAGTTTCTTTTCTATATTCAACGGTGTAAGAATTAATAGAAGGAACACTGTTCCAAGAAAGAACTACAGAGTTTTTAGAAACATTAGAAATATTTAATCCAGTAACTGGATCACACTTGGGAGGATCTATAATATTTTTTGTTCTAAATGAAATAACAGATGAATATGTAGCTAATTTCCCATCACATGTATAAGTTACTCTAACTTGATATAATGTATTTGAACTAAGACCCGTCAAGTTTTGAGAAGCTCCATTTACAGTAGTTTGGGTATAATTAGTATCAGTAGATTTCTTATATTCAAGTTGATAATTAGAAACCCCTGATTTAGCTGTCCAATTTATAGTTGCACTTGCAACTGATACATTTGAAGCTATTACATTTTCAATCACTGAACAGTCAGAGGTACTACACCCAGAACCTGAATATTTTGAGCCAATACCTACAGCATACATTGCATCAGTAGTAGCTACTAATTCACAAGAATTTGCTCCATATAAATCGGTTGCTGCATTTATAACTGCATTTCTTGCTGATGAATAATTAGAACTTGAAGTTAAATACCTTGTAAGTGCCCTGTAAGCAACTTGAGCTGCTTTTTCGATACCTATTCCTTTTACATTATATGAACTTCCTTTATCATTTGAACCTTGCTTACCTTGTGATAAAATATAAAACCAGTGATTTAACACTCCACTATTAATATGAACACCTCCATTATCACCAGAGCCTGTATACCAATTTGTACCATTGTAAGTGTCTGGTTGCCTATGTTGTTTAGGATTCGATAAAGAACGTTGAAAAGAAATATTTTCTCCTAAGGTCCAAACATTAGAGTCTAGCCTATTGAACGCATAATATTCAGCATAACATCCAAAAATATCACTAAACCCTTCATTCATAGCTCCAGATTCATTTCTATACACTAAACCCGCTGAGGTTTGAGTAACTCCATGTGCTATTTCATGACCAACTACATCAAGAGGAGTGAAAGGAGCTCCACTTGAAGCATTCCCAAAATATGTCCAAGATCCTACCCAAAATGCATTATTATCTGCTCCTTGACCTGAGCCATTAACGAATATATTAACTTTTCCACCTGAACCATTATAGCTTGACCTACCAAAAACACTTTTAAACATGTCCCATGTTTGTTCTGCTCCCCAATAAGCAGCCATATAATAACCTTCATTACCAGAATTTCCAAAACCATTAGCAGTAGTACTAGAAATAACAGAACCTCCAGATGGTGGTGTACTTCCAAAACCTATACTTCTACCGTTTAAATTAGTAATAGAGATATTTCTGTTTCCTGTTTGAGAAGCAGTATACCTTCCTGTTGAACCAGAAACTGTAATACTTTTAGTTCCATAAAATCTAGTTTGGGTAGAACCTGTAGCAAACATTTCTTCTTCTTTTGTATGCGATTCTTCTTTACAAGAATGTTTCTCCATTCCAGGAAAAGCGGAATGTTTTAATACCTCAGTAAAAACAGTTTCTCCATTTGATGCGTTTATATATACTTTTTTTCTTTCAAAAGGCTCTTCAGAATATAAATCAAATTTATACACCAGCTCTAATTCACTTGAATTTAAGTTATTTCCTTTAGATATATAAACTAAATTATCATCTTTTACTTTAGATTTTATTTGATTATGGCCCCAAGTAAGGGCTTTTCCTGTCAATTCTTTCAAAGCAAACCTTAACGCTTGATCAGATGATATACTTGATTTTTTTTGAATTCCAGTAGTTTTTAATATTGTTTTAAATATTTCACCATTTACTGAATACACTTTTCCTTTTCGAGCATGTAAAACATAGTAGGCGTTTTCAACTGGTATATCATTTAAATACTGTTGATATTTTATATGGGTTATACCAAGTTCATCCGTTTCATTAGACACTTCAGTAAAAGTAAAGTTTGAAGAAATTTTAAAATTTTTTCTTAAAAAAACGATTGCTGAATTAATAGCTGGTTGACTGTTTTCTTGTATTTGTACGTACCTAGGAGCCAAACCTTTTTCTCCGTTTTGAAGAATAATAATATTGTTTTGGGAATACGTTATTCCAGTTATCATTGATAAAAACACAACGATTAAAAGTTTATTTAATTTTGTTTTCATTGTTTAGAAAGGTTTATGATTAAAGGTGCTAATTACCACAAAAACAAAATATTAAACAAAGCAACAATGTCTCTAAACATGTTTAGAGACATCTCAAAAAATTGATACAATTAATAACTTATAAATAAATACTATTTTATTTATTTTTAATAAAATCATGTGGTGAAACCCCCACAATTATTTTAAAGTTTTTATAAAACGAAGCTCGTGAATTATACCCTACTTCATGAGCTAAAGCTTCAATACTATATTTTTCATATTTTTTATCTAAAACTAATCTCTTAAACTCTTCAATTCTGTATTCATGTACAAACCTGTTAAAATTCTTGTTCTTAATTTCATTAATAGATTTTGATATTAATCGATCTGGGATTTTAATATAGTTTGACAGAAAAGTTAAATTTAGTGAAGGATTTAAATACAATTTTTCACTTGTCATATAATGATCAATTGTTTTACAAACATCGATAAGTTCTTTTTGAATTTCATTAAAAGAAACTTTATTTAAGTTAATAACGTTTGATATGTTAATTTGAACTAAACTAGCAATGGTTATATAGTATAACGAAATCAAAAATAGTACTTCAATTAATATGTGATAACTTTTATTATTCAAAAATAAAAATCGTCCAAAAAAACCTAAAAAATTTAAAACTATACATATAACACAAAAAGCTGTAAGCCATAATAGTGTTTTATACTTTACATCCTCATAGTACTCTAAAAGTTTCTTTTTATGTATTAAATTAATTTTAATTATTCTGATACAGAAATAACCTATAAATATTGACGATGAAAACATATAAACATCCATAAACCCATAAATAAAAAGTTTTTCTATAAGGCTAGGAACAAACCAAACAAGAATAAACAATACAGAGAACACTACTATTTCTATAATTGCTAGTAGATAATATTTAAACTTGTTTTTTATTATAACACCAGATGTTTCTGATGCATAAAAAAATAAGAAAACAATGGTTAAAAAATTAAAATTTACTGGTAAAAAAATCAAGTGAATATTATGATACGTTCTTAACAAAATTATTTTTACTGTTTCAATAAAAAGGGTAAGAAAAAAGAAACCTAAATACCTGTTTAATTTAAATTTTTGAGATTTGTATAAAAAAAATATTAACGTTATTAGTAATGTTTGTACGCTACTTATAAAGTAACAGGAATTTAACATGATATTTGTTTAGTTAGTTCATTTTGTTTGGAATTTAACTAAGATAAATAATTAATTATTAATATTTTAAAAACAAATAAACATCAAACAAATAATTGAATTTTGTTAAAAACTAAAATATTAAAAGTAACATAAAATTGAAAAGTCATATTTTTGATATCAAATTAATTATCAAACACTAACACAAAAAATGAAACAAATAACTACTATTTTACTATTGCTGTTGTTTTTAAGCAGTTGTAAAAACGATAAAAAACAAAAAACAAAAAACACTAAAAATATCAAACAAAATGAGTTTGCTATTATTATTCACGGAGGTGCTGGTACTATTTTAAAAAAGAATATGACTCCAGAAAAAGAAAAAGCATACCAACAAAAATTAGAAGAAGCTATAAAAGCAGGATATTCGATTTTAAAAAAAGGTGGTTCGAGTACTAAAGCAGTTGAAGCATCAATACATATTATGGAAAACTCTCCTTTGTTTAATGCTGGTAAAGGTGCAGTTTTTACAAATGCTGAAACCAATGAAATGGATGCTTCTATAATGGAAGGTAAAACTCTAAATGCTGGTGCTGTTGCTGGTGTTAAAACAGTTAAAAACCCTATTTCTGCAGCCATCCAAGTTATGAATAATTCTAACCACGTATTATTATCAGGAATTGGTGCTGATAATTTTGCTAAGGAAAAAGGATTAGAGATTATGGATCCAAGTTATTTTTATACTGAAAAACGATTCAAATCTTTACAACGAATAAAAAATAAAAAGAAGACACAATTAGACCATGATGAAAAATCTGCATTTTATGATACTGATATTAAAGATAGTAAATTTGGTACTGTAGGTTGTGTTGCCTTAGATAAAAAAGGAAATATTACTGCTGGTACTTCTACTGGTGGAATGACTAATAAACGTTGGAATAGAATAGGAGATTCTCCTATAATTGGAGCAGGTACATATGCAAATAATGCTACATGTGGGATTTCTTCTACAGGATGGGGTGAATATTTTATTAGAGGTGTTGTAGCTCATGATATTGCAGCACAAATGGAATATAAAAACGTTTCTTTAAAAGAAGCTACCAATGATGTTATTCAAAACAAACTTACGAATCTTGGTGGAACTGGTGGTATCATTGCTCTTGATAAAAATGGTAACATGTCGTTTGAGTTTAATACAGCTGGTATGTATAGAGCATCAATGAATGATAAAGGAGAATTAATCGTAAAGATTTATAAAGAATAAAAGCTATTGTTTTTAAAATTAAAACCCACATTTTTTATGTAAAATGTGGGTTTTAATTTTACTCTATGATATACTTATTTATTCACCTTCAAGTTTCATCGAAAGTTCAAGCCATCGTTCTTCTTTTTTTTCTAAACTATCAATTGTTTCTTGAAGTTCTTTTGATTTATCATTAATCTCTTCAGGAGAATATTCAACATTCATAAATTTCCCTTCAATCAATTGTTTCTTTTTTTGAAGTTTTTCAATATCTTTTTCTAATAAGCCCCATTCGCGCTTTTCATCAAAACTTAATACTGCCTTTTTAGCTGTTTTAACAGGCTTTATAACTTCTTTCTTTATCTCCCTTGATTCTTTTACCTTTGAGTCTTCATAAGCCCTAAAATCAGAGTAATTCCCTGGAAAGTTATCAATTTGTCCTTCACCTCTAAACACAAATAAATTATCAACTATTTTATCCATAAAATAACGGTCGTGAGATACCACCATTAAGTTACCAGGATAATCTAATAAGAAGTTTTCTAATACATTTAAGGTTACAACATCTAAATCGTTTGTAGGCTCATCTAAAATTAGAAAATTAGGGTTCTGTATTAAAACAGCACATAAATACAATCGTTTTTGCTCACCTCCACTTAATTTTTCTACAAAATCATGCTGCTTTTTCCTATCAAAAAGGAAACGTTCTAACAATTGTCCTGCTGATATTTTTCGTCCTTTTGATAATGGAATATATTCACCAAACTCTTTAACTACTTCAATTACTTTTTGTCCTGGTTTTATTTCAATACCATTCTGAGTGTAATATCCAAACTTTACAGTTTCACCTATAACAACTTTTCCACCATCTAAAGGTATACCACCAGTTAGCATATTCAAAAAAGAAGATTTTCCTGTACCATTTTTACCAATGATACCTATACGTTCTCCACGCTTAAAAACATATTCAAACCCGTCTAAAATTACTTTATCATCAAATGATTTTCGCATTTTATGAAGCTCAATAATTTTACTTCCTAAACGCTCCATATTAATTTCTAACTGAACTTCATGTTCGTTACGTCGTTTATGGGCTTTTTCTTTAATTTTATAAAAATCATCTGTACGAGATTTAGATTTTGTTGTTCGTGCCTTAGGCTGACGACGCATCCAGTCTAATTCTTTTTTAAATAAACTTTTTGCTTTCCCTAAATTGGTTGCTTCAAGTGCTAATCGTTCTTCTTTATTTTGTAGGTAATATGAATAATTTCCTTTGTATTTAAATAACTTTCCTTCGTCTAGTTCAATAATTTCATTACACACACGCTCTAAGAAATAACGATCATGTGTAACCATAAATAATGTTATTTTTTCTTTAGCAAAAAAAGCTTCTAACCATTCAATCATTTCTAAATCTAAATGATTGGTAGGCTCATCCAATATTAACAAATCTGGTTTTTTTATCAATACGATTGCCAATGCTAAACGTTTCTTTTGACCCCCAGAAAGTTTACCTACTTTTAACTGTAAATTTTCTAATTTTAATTTAGATAAAATTTGCTTGTATTGAGTTTCAAAATCCCATGCATTATGTTGTTCCATTAACTCAAAAGCTTCTTGATATGCTTCTACATTATCTGGATTATCTAATGCTTTTTCGTATTGTTGAATAATCGATAAAACTTTGTTATCTGTAGAAAAAATTGTTTCTTCAATAGTTAAATCGGCATTTAAATTATCTGCCTGTGATAAATAAGCAATATCAATGCCTTTTCTACTAACTACTTGTCCAGAATCAGCTTCGTCTACTCCTGCTACTATATTTAAAATAGAGGTTTTACCACTACCGTTTTTAGCAACAAAAGCTATTTTTTGATCTTTATTTATTCCAAAAGAAATGTCATGAAATAACACTTTTTCTCCATAAGCTTTTGCTATATTCTCAACCGATAGGTAATTCATCTTCTAAATTTTATACAAAGAAACAAAAACCCAAACAAAATGCTCGAGTTTTAAAAACTATTAATTTAAGATGTCTAACTTTTTATTTTACTTTGAGTTTATAAACTACAGTTTCTTCCACTCTTTTAAATCAAATTATATCAATTTCTGTTTTTAACCATTACTATTATAAATGCTAGATGAAATAAGTTAGTAACTCTTTAAGAAAATTAAGTTAACAAAAATGAATAAAAAAACCCTGAGCTTTTGCCCAGGGTCATCATTAGTTAAAGAAAGAAGGGTTTTAAAAAATTATCTTTTAACTAATTTAGTAGTCAATGATTTTTGACCATCATTTGCTTCTAATAAGTAAATTCCACTTTTTAAACTAGAGATATTTACTGTGTTATTCATAGTTTCACCTTTTAACACAACTTGACCAATTGTATTAGTGATTCTGTAATTTACATTTTCATTGTTACCAAATTTTACAATAATGCTGTTAGTTGCAGGATTAGGATATGCAATTAAACTTGGTAAACCATCTCTATCTAATGATTCAGCAGATAAATCATTTGAAGAAGTAGTTCCAGCTAAAGAAGAAGACGAACTAACGATATTAACCGTATAATCTTCTACTTCACCATCAGCAAATGTTTCACATGCTGTAGACGCTGCGTTATACTTCATAGAAACGCGCATTCTTGTTTGACCTAAAGTTGCTCCTGCAGGTATTGATATATTTGCAGATCTATTTGAAGCTGAACTAGAAGAACCTAAAGAGGTTTGCTCACTACTTTCAAAAGTTCCATTTCTATTATAATCAATCCATACTGTAAAGTACTCAGTATAAGAAGAACTATTAAATCCTGCACTTACTACTATTTGATTGGTAGTTCCTTGAGTAACTGTAGCTACCTTAGAAGTAAAATCACCATACCCACCATTTGCAGCAGTTGTATTTGTCATTCCTCCGAAAGAAACATAATCAATCCATTCATAAGTAACTCTATTTCCTTTTGAAGCACAATAATTTACTACATTACTCAATGTTGTAACATTTACTACATTACTTGCAGAAGAAACGTTTCCAGCAGCATCTTTTGCCTTTACTGAGAATGTATATGCAGTATTTGCAGTTAACCCTGTTACATTATAAGAAGTAGTTGTTACAGTTGCTAACTTAGTAGTACCTCTAAAAACATCATATCCAGTTACTCCTACCGCATCAGTTGAAGCTGTCCAACCTAATGTTAATGAAGTTTGTGTAACACTTGAAGAAGTTAAACTACTAGGAGCTGTAGGTGCCTGTGTATCTGGCCCATCATTAACTGCTGTTACAGATAAATCATCAACAGCGATATCACTAGACCAACCACTACCAGTTGTTCCTACAATTCTTAACTTAACATTAGCACCTAAATAAGCACTTAAATTAACATTAATAGAATTCCATTGGTTCCCTTTACTTCCTGAATCAGACCATAAGTCAGTCCAAGTTGTTCCATTCGAAGATCCTTGAACTTTTAAAGATCCTATATTATTCCCATACATATGGTTTTTGAAACTAAAAGAAGCTGAAGATTTATCAGATAAATCAAAACAAGCACTTTCTAAAATAGCTGTTGCATTTGCTCCAATTTTTCCTGGACTATTATTCGTTGAAGCTTCTAAAAACATATAAAAAGAACCTTGAGTTGCTGAACTTGGTCCAGTTCCGTTAGATGGTGTACTACCACTTTTTCTTACCCAGTTTCCATCATCACCAGTTACTTGTACCCATCCATCATTAGATTCGAATCCTTCACTATAAGGAAATGATGTAATTGTTGATGAACAAGACATTGTAATAGCTGTAGTAGTAGCACTTGCTGTATTACTTGCCGTTGAGATATTTCCAGCTGCATCTTTTGCTTTTACTGTAAAAGTATATGCTGTACTTGCTGTTAATCCTGTTACATTATAAGAAGTTGTTGTAGACGAACCTATTTTAGTAGCCCCTCTAAACACATCGTATCCAGTTACTCCTACATTATCAGTTGAAGCTGTCCAATTTAAAGTTAAACTAGTAGCTGCAATTGAACTAGTTGCTAAACTAGCTGGTGCTGTTGGTGCTTGTGTATCTGCTACTGCATTACTCGTAAATGTTCCTGTAAATACTCCTCTACCATAGGTAGAAGCAATTACTTTATTAGTTGCATGATTTCCACTTACATTCCAATAATCAAACGATGTTACACTAACATCACTCATTCCATTGTATGCTTGTGTCCAGTTTGGATTAGCATCATTAAAGTTTGACGTTGACCAAACTCCTAATTGTGTAGCTAAAATAACTTCAGTTCTATCTAATGGATTTTGTAATAAATCTCTTACAGGGATATTTGGTAAATTTCCTTCTTTATTAACCCAATTAGTACCTCCATTCGAGGTAGCCCAAACACTAGTTACACCATAATTATGAATTGTAACAAAAATATCATTTGCAGTAGCTCCAAATCGAACAGATGAAACAGACCCTACAAAAGGTGTATTAATTTGACTCCATGTCGCTGTTGTATTTGTAACATTTGTTAATTGTAAAAGGTTTCCATTAGTTAATCCAACATACCATGTATTATTTGCAAACGGTGAAGCTCTAAAAGCTGAAGGAGCAGCTGTTAATAAATTATTTCTAAGCTCTCCATTCGTGTTAGCAGCTACATTAATACTTCTTATAGAACGATGTGTTAATGCTCTTGTAGTACAATCAAAAGGACTCCCATCTGTTAAAAGTCTATTAGCGCTGCTATCATAATCCATAGGGTTAACAAACTGTCCAGAACATTGATTGTTATATATAGTAGTTGCTCCTCCTTGTATTCTACTTACCCCATTCCATGGCAAGTTAAAACGATAAATTACATTATTTACGTAAGTTGCAATCATGTACTGACCATCTTTGTCAATAAACGTATTAAATCCATCACCTCCAGAAACTTCTGTAGAACTATTAACACCTGCAACTGCATTTCTAAATCCTTGTGTTCCGTTATCTTGAGCTCCAGCACTAAAAATTCCATTTACGTCTCCAACCCCATCTGGTCCAATACTTGCTTTTACAAATTGTGTTACGTTATAACCTTTGTTACGTACATTTATATTAGTTCCTGAATTTCCAGAATAATAAACTCCTCCATCATTTCCAAATAATATTTTTGAGGAATCATTATTTCCAAAAGCTATCGAATGTTGATCAGCATGTACATTTTGATGACCAAAACCTCCATACCAATGAGATAATTGAGACCATGATGTTCCTCCATTAGTGGTTTTAAATAAGTCAATACCACCAACATAAACGATATTATCATTTGTAGGGTCAGCTTCAATTACTAAATCGTAAAATGCTTGTCCTCTTGTAAAATCTGTTGAAGATATGTTTGTATCTGAGTCATTTGGTAATGACGTTGAAGTTACTGAAGTAAAACCGTTTGTTGTTTTATAAATATGAACTGGTGCAGCAGAAGTTGTTCCTTGAGTTAATGCATAAATTTTATTAGCATTGGTAGCAGAAGTTTCTAACTCTACTCTATTTGAGTTTGTTAAAGGTGAAGCTGCAGCTTCAGTCCAAGTAGAACCATTTGTTGAACTATATACTCTACCTCCACTATTTGCATCTAAAGCAGATTTAATCGTTCCCATCCAAATCGTATTATTAGCACTTACCTCTAAATCATTTGGTACATAATAATAATCATTACCGCTAAATGTATATCTCATGTTAGCAGATTCTATTCGATTCCAAGTAGTTCCATTATTTGTAGAACGATAGATACCAGCTGATTGTAATCCTAGCCAATTCTTAGGACTAGATGAATCTCCATATACATGAGCTCCTACGGCTACGAATAATTCAGTAGACGCCCCATTATCCCATGCAAGGATATCATTTACATAATGTATTCCTGAAAGGAAAATATTACTTGCATTATGATTAATAATCGCTGTACCTGAAGCAGGTATATTAATAGCATTCCACGTAGTACCTCCATTAGTAGTAACATAAACTCCATTACCTACAACATCACCAGCAGTATATTGTTCTCCAGTACCCACATACCACGTATTAGAGTTTCTAGGATCAACAGTAATAGAAGTTACCGATAAGTTACCTGGTACATTCTGTACTCTTGTCCATTGAGTATTAGCGTTACTAATGTTGGTGTTTTTCCATAAACCACCACTTACACCACCAGCGTATACTGTATTATTTGTTGCATCATTTGGATCAAACAAAATTACTCTTGTACGTCCTCCAACATTATTAGGGCCTCTTTCTACCCAAGAATTTCCAGCATCTCCAGGGCCTCTTTGTTGTGTATTATTTCCTTTAGCTGATCTACTTTTTAATAAATCTTCTCTTAACTTAGCTAATGTTCCATCTTCCATTTGTCCGGTAGCTGGGTTCATAGTAAGTAATTGCATTTGATCATAATACCTATTAGGAGGTAATCCTTTTAATTTTCTTTCTTTTTTCCCCCATTTTAAAGATTCATTTAAAGGGCTTTCGTCTAAAAAGGTTTTATGAACCTCTCGTTGCTCAGCTATTGTAGCTGAAACGTCTTGCTTCTTTAAATAATCAGATCCAATAATTGAAATTGCTGCAACTGATAAGCCGCCAATCAAAAACTTAAATTTATTGTTCATTTGATTAATGTGATTAGTAAAAAATAGCTAGGGATGACTCCCTAACTATTTTTTGTTTATAAATAAATGTGTAGATTATTTTTTTACAATCTTAGTCTTTAATGATTTTTGACCATCATTAACCTCTAACATGTATATTCCTGAATTTAGGCTTGAAACATCTAAGTTTCTAGATTTCATTTGCCCAGATTTAACAACACTTCCTATAGTATTTACAATTCTATAAGTCATATTTTCTGCTTTTGATGCAAACTTAACTTGAACAAAGTTTGTAGCTGGATTAGGATATGCCATTAAGTCTAATACATCTTGATTAGAGAAAGGCTCTCCTGTTACAGTAACATCTGAGAATGTAGTTAAACTAGCACTAGAAGCAGTAATGTTTACCGTATAATCTTCTACTTCTCCATCTCCAATATTAGCTTCACAAGATGTTGGTGCTGAATTATATTTCATAGAAACACGCATTCTTGTTTGTCCTAATTTTGCATTTCCTGGTATTGTAATATTTGCTGTTCTGTTTCCTGAGCTTGTTGAATTACCTGAAGTTACTTGTTCTCCACTATCAGTAAAGTCTCCATCTCCATTGTAATCTATCCAAATAACAAAATACTCATTGTATGCAGTACTTCTAAATCCAGCACTTACTACTAATTGATTAGTACTTCCTTGAGCTACAGTTGCAACTTTAGATGTGAAATCTCCATATCCTCCGTTTGCTCCAGTTGTATTAGTCATTCCTCCAAATGATACATAATCAATCCACTCGTAAGTAACTCGTGTACCTTTTGAATCACAATACGACACTACAGTACCTAAAGTAGTAACACTTGCAGTATTACTTGATGATGATACATTTCCTGCTGCATCTTTTGCTTTTACTGTAAATGAATATGCAGTATTTGCTGTTAATCCTGTTACATTATAGCTTGTTGCAGTGGTAGTTGATCCTATTTTTGTTGATCCTCTAAAAACGTCATATCCTGTTACCCCTACATTATCTGTTGAAGCTGTCCAGTTTAATGTTAATGTTGTTTGAGCTATACTTGCTGCTGCTAAACTACTTGGTGCACTTGGTGCTTGAGTATCTGATACTGCTCCCTGAACATTTACTGTATAATCTTCTACTTCTCCATCAAAGTTTGTTTGACATGAAGTTGGGTTTGCATTATACCTTGCTGAAACTCTCATTCTTGTTGCTCCTACTTTTGCATTTGCTGGAACTGCTACTGCTTTAGTTGGTAACGCTCCATTTGATACATTACTTATGTTTCCTAAGTCATATGTTTCTCCACTATCTGTAAAATCACCATCTTGATTCCAGTCAATCCATGCTATTGCATCTGCTCTGTAGTTACCATCTGTATTTACAGATACTGTAAGGTTTACTGATGAAGATTGAGATACTGTAGTACTTAAATTAGTAAAGTTTTCATATCCAACATTTTTAGCTGGTCCATCTGCTTTATCGATAGATCCAAATACTACTCTTGTAACTCCTGTTGCATATGATGTGTTTCCACTAGATGCACAATAGTTTATTTGTACTGCTGTAGTTGTAAAGTTTACTGAAGCACTATAATTAGAGTTTCCTGATGAACACTTGCTACGAACCTGAACTTGGTATTGTGTAGAAGCTGATAATCCACTTAATGTAGCTGATGTAGTTGATGATGCATTAGTTATCCATGAGCTAGTTCCAGCTTGACGGTATCTAACATCATACGTTGCTCCTGAAACTGCTGTCCAGTTTACTGTTGCTCCTGTTGCAGAAACTCCACTTGTTGAAACTCCTGTTGGTACTGTTGCATTACAAACTACTGGAGTACCTGTAATTCCTGTTACTATTAAAGAATAATTTTGACTACCTCCTGTTAAAGAACCTTTATGAGTTACTGTTATAGTATATGTTCCTGAAGCTCCAGAAACATCAACTCTTTCAAAAGGATCAACATTATTATCTCTTTTTGCATTTGTAGTTGCACCTGTTAATTCATAAGGTAAATTAGTTGTTCCACCTTTAGTAACTCTTAAGTCTAAATCATTTACTAAAACTGGTGTAGTAGAGTTTACAGTTGTATTAGCTGTACCTGGTCTATCTGTCCATGAAATTGATGCTAATAACGGGTTTGTTCCATCAGAATCAACAGTAATAGTGTAGGTTTGACCAGAAGTTAATGTTAACTCTTCTATTTTTGATTGATTTCCTTTTTGAGTAATTACTTGAGCTGCTTTTTTAGCATTTAATAATCCCCAACCAAAAACCGCATCAGGACCAGAAACTCCTGCATCATCAGCAGTATGTAAAGCTAAACCTTTAAGAGTTGCAGCTCTCATATAAGAATTATGTGTATTGTTATTATGCTGTTGTAAAAGTAATAATGACCCTGTTACATTTGGAGAGGCCATAGATGTACCTGTAATACTTTTATAATCATTAACAATATTTCCATCAGAAAGATTTTGTCCAGTAGCAGCATCCCAACTAGGAAAATGAAAACTAGAATATACATTTGTACCGTTACCAGTTATATCTGGTTTTATTCTAAAATCATCTGTTGGCCCTTCACTACTTGAACTATTAATAGATACAGAAACTAAATTTCCACTAGCATCAACATTAGCATCTTGTGCATTTGCAACAACTAAGTTGTTTTTAGAAGTAGAATGTCCAGTTAATTTATCAAAACCGGAACCTCCTGTAGGATTATTATTAGCAGTGTTATCATCACCATCGTTACCAGCTGCTACAACCATTAAATAATTTGGAGCATTAAACATTATCTCATCCCAAGCACGAGATTCTGTTATATAACCTCCAAAATAATGTTGAGGTAATTGCACTTGACCAAATTGATTTCTTGTTGCATAACCATATGAGTGATTAGAGATTAACATACCATTAGAAGCTGCGGTTGTAGCTTCAGCCTTATCACTATTCCAATCATGCCCAACAACTTTAGAGTGTGAAGCCATACCTTTAGCATTAGCAACAAAACCAGAAGCCATAATTGTACCTGTTACATGTTCAGCATGAAAGTTTCGTGTATTTGTTCCATCTCCAATAGAAAAACGATTATTTCCTCCGGCACCGTCATATTCTTGATGTGCAGGATTAGCTACACCTCCATCCCATACATAAGCAGTCATGTTCTGACCCATTAAATTTAAACCTAATGAACCTCCAGAATTTAAGTGATTTGTTCTCGTTGATTTTGCAGCGGCTACATTAAAGGTAGTATAATAAATAGGTTTTCCATCTACAACTCTCTGAATTTCAAGCATACGTCCATCTTTAGTTGTAAACTTAGTTTTCCAGCCATTTCTTTTTGCTAATCGTAAAGCTTGTTGTTTTTCATTTGAAGCATTTTCTTGAAATTTTTGCTTCATAACATTCAGTTTGGTTAAATCGTATTTACTACGAATTTTTTCAGCCTCACCTTTGTTTTGAGCTTGTAGTTGTGCTTGGAAACTTAATCCAATTAACGCACCTGTAACTACAAGACTTTTAAAGTACTTGTGTTTCATTTTTAGAAGGGTTTTAATTTAGTGTTTGGTTTTAATTTATTACTATTTATTTAAGGTAAATAATCTTAAATTCTTAGTTTTTTCATTAAAACAATGCCAAATATATAATTTTTTTTTTAACAAAAAAATAACAATTAAAAAAACACCTTAAATAACTTACTGAAAAACAACAAAAAACCCTGAGTTTTACTCAGGGTTTTATTCATATTAAATTAATATTATTTTAAATTTTTTACTTTTTTACCAATTTAGTTTTTAATTGTTTTTGACCATCATTTACTTCTAACATATAAATTCCAGAATTTAAACTTGAAACATCTAAATTTGTTGATGTTATTCTTCCAGATTTTACTACACTTCCTATAGTATTTACAATTCTATAAGTAATATTTTCTGCTTTTGAAGCAAACTTAACTTGAACAGTATTAATAGCTGGATTTGGGTATGTCATTAAATCTAAAACTCTTTCATTTGTAAGAGCATCTGCTTTAATTGTTGATGTTAAAGTATTAATAATTGAAGCACTAGCTGTAGTAATATTTACAGTATAATCTTCAACTTCCCCATCAGCAAAAGTTTCACATGCTGAAGAAGCTCCGTTGTATTTCATTGATACACGCATTCTTGTTGTTCCTAAGCTAGCTCCTGATGGTACATTTACGTTGTATGATAAATTCCCTGAACTTGTTGAATTTCCTGATGCTACTTTTTCACTTGATTCAAAAGTTCCATTCTGGTTATAATCAATCCATATTGTAAAAAACTCATTATAAGCTGTGCTTCTAAAACCTGCACTTACCACTAGTTGATTTGTACTTCCCTGAGCTACCGTTGCCGTTTTAGATGTGAAATCTCCATATCCACCATTTTTTCCAGTACTGTTAGTCATTCCTCCAAATGATACATAATCTATCCATTCATAAGTAACTCTATTCCCTTTAGAAGTACAGTAGCTTACTACTGTTCCTAAAGTAGTTACATTTATAACATTACTTGAACTTGATTCATTTGATGCTGCATCTTTTGCTTTTACTGAAAAAGTATATGCTGTATTTGCTGTTAATCCTGTTACATTATAGCTTGTTGCTGTTGTTGTTGATCCTATTTTTGTTGATCCTCTATATACATCATAGCCTGTTACTCCTACATTATCAGTTGATGCTGTCCATCCTAAACTTAAACTTGTTTGTGAAACACTTGATGCAGCTAAACTACTTGGTGCACTTGGTGCTTGAGTATCTGCTTGTGCTGATCCTATCACTACTGTATAATCTTCTGTCTCTCCATAGTTGTATGATCCACATGCACTTGGAACTGCATTATAACGCAATATAACTCTCATTCGTGTTGCTCCTTCACTTGCTCCTGATGGTACTGTAAAAGAACCACTTACTGATGTATCTTTTGAAGCTGCTTTTGTCCAAACTGTTTCGCCTGAATCTGAAAAATCTCCATCTTTATTATAATCAATAAAAACTCCATAACCTTCATTGTAAACCGTTCCTGTCCATTTTGGCGTAATCGTAATACTATGAGAAGTTCCTTTTGCTAAATTGGTAGAGATAGAAGTGTGATCTGTATATCCATTTCCTCCTGTTGAAGTATTACTTATACTTCCTAATTCTACTTTTTGAATATATTCATCTGATACACTATTTCCTTTTGATGAACAATAATTAACTGGAACTGTTCCAGTAGTTGTTACACTAACATTAGATGCTGCTCCATCTCCTCCTGATGAACATTTTGCTTTCACTACACATGCATAAGCTGTTCCTGCAGTTAAGCCAGTAATTACCTTAGATGTTCCATTAACTGTACTATCTGTTCCATTAACTGTTACTGTATAAGAGCTTGCTCCTGTAACTGCTGTCCATGTTAAAGTAAATCCATTATCATTAATACTAGAACCTGCAAAATTAGTAGGTGCTGCTAATGCACAAGATTCAACAAATGCATCTCCTACACCAACAGCATGCCAAGCATTAGTTACTGATTTTACCTCATCACTATTAGCTCCGTATAAATCTGTAGCTGCCGATATGGCACCATTTCTAGCATCCTCAAATTTAGAATTAGCAGATAAATAATTTACTTCTAAACGATAAGAAATTTTAGCTGCTTTAGTCATTCCAATACCAGTAACATTAAATGAATTATTAATGTCATTTGTTCCAGATCCACCTACAGTTAATAAATAAAACCAATAATTTAATACTCCTGAGTTTGTGTGTACACCACAATAATCATTTGATTGTGTTGGTGTTCCACAATTTGGTTCTTTCCAATAAGTTCCTCCATAAGTATCAGGTTGATTTCTTTCATTAGGGTTACTCATAGAACGTAAAGCTACTGCGCCAGTTCTTCTATCTATTTCATCACCTATTAACCAAACTGAAGCGCTTGGTGCACTATCATTACCATTTCCTTTTGCAAAATGCTCAACTGCAGCTCCCCAAATATCAGAAAACCCTTCATTTAATCCTCCAGATTCTCTTTGATAAGCTAAGTTTGCAGTATTTGAACAAACAGCGTGACCTATTTCATGAGCTGCAACATCAATAGATGTTAAAGCATCAAAATTACCATTTCCTTCACTTCCATTTGATGATCCATCACCATAAGTCATTACCGAACCATTCCAAAAAGCATTATCATAACCTAATCCTCCTGCTATATTATCGTAATGTACATAACTATTTATTGCTGCTCCAGATCCGTTAAAACTATTTCTATTGTGTTTAGATTGAAAATAGTCATATGTTTTCTCAGCTCCCCAGTGCGCATCTAAAGCTGCATTATCTTTTGCTACATTATCAAATTCTGCCGCTGTCCAATTATTATCAGCATCTGTAAAATTTGTTGATGGATAACTCGGTTGACCTCCACTATTATAAGTGTTAACTCCATTTCCTCTAGTATTATCTCTTAACGCATAACTACTACCAATTACCCTGGTAGTTATAGACTGTGTTCCACTATACCTAGTTGCTGCATTACCAGTAGCTAAAGTTTCAATAATTTTATCTTTTATACTATTATTTACAGTTCCTAAATTCTTTGAAGAATGTGCATGTTCATCTAAATGCTTAATTATTGCATTAAAAAACAAAACTTCCCCAGTATGAGCATCTATGTATAGATGACCTCTACTTAAAGGCTGTGTTGCATAGATATCAAATTTATATGCCAATCTTGCTTTATCTTTTCCTATAACTTCTCCTGGAAGTATTAACAATTCTCCCACTGGTTTTTTATAATTATCCATTTCTTTTGCTGCTTTAGGAGAATCCCAAAGGTATTTTTCAGCACCTGTATGAGTTATAGCTCTATTAAAAGCTATTTCTTTAGATAATTTTGGAACTATATTCACACTACTTACATCATAAAGTTCTCCATTCATACTCTGTAAGTTCCCATTCTTTGCATGCGCCATGTAGGTAGCAAACTCAACCTTAATCCCTTTAAATTTTTGTTGATATTTATTATGCGTAAAACCTAATTCATCTTGCCTAGATTGTACTTTTATTAAATTATCTTCAGAAGATAATCTAAGCTTTTCTTTAATTAAAACTGGAGCTTTAGTTAAAGCGATTTTTGAAGAGTTTTTAAATTTAATTTGTCTCGGTTTAGTGTTATCTTGAGCGTTCATAGTGAACACACCAGGCAACAAAAAAGCCAAAAACATTGCGTTTTTAACGTAACTTTTTTTCATTTTTAGATGGGTTTAATTTAAAATTGTAAAAAAACCCTGAGAGAACCTCAGGGCTTAGTAGTTAGTTTTTACTTTTTAATAAATTTGGTTGTTAATGATTTTTGACCATCATTAACTTCTAGAATATAAACCCCAGAATTTAATTTCGAAACATTAAGAATAGAAGAGTTCAAATCACCAGATAAAACAACACTTCCTATAGTATTTGTTATTCTGTAAGTTGAATTTTCAGCTCTTGAAGCTAATTTTACTTGTACAAAATTTGTTGCAGGACTTGGATAAGCCATTAAATCCAAAACATTTTCATTTGTTAATGGTGCAACATTATCTAGAATTGTACCTCTACTTACGTTTGAAGTAATATTTACCGTATAATCTTCAACTTCACCATAAGAAAATGCTTCACAAGCGGTTTGAGCTGCGTTCCATTTCATAGATACACGCATTCTTGTTGTTCCTAAACTAGCTCCTGATGGTACATTTACGTTGTATGATAAATTCCCTGAACTTGTTGAGTTTCCTGATGCTACTTTTTCACTTGACTCAAAAGTTCCATTCTGGTTGTAATCAATCCATATTGAGTAATATTCATTATAGGCAGTACTTGTAAAGCCTGCACTTACTATCAATTGATTTGTACTTCCCTGAGCTACCGTTGCCGTTTTAGATGTGAAATCTCCATATCCACCATTTGCACCTGTAGTATTAGTCATTCCTCCAAATGATACATAATCAATCCACTCGTAATTTATATTGTTTCCTTTCGAAGCACAATAAGATACTGTGTTTGATAAAGTAGTTACATTTACAACATTACTTGAACTTGATTCATTTGATGCTGCATCTTTTGCTTTTACTGAAAAAGTATATGCTGTATTTGCTGTTAATCCTGTTACATTATAGCTTGTTGCTGTTGTTGTTGATCCTATTTTTGTTGATCCTCTATATACATCATAGCCTGTTACTCCTACATTATCGGTTGATGCTGTCCATCCTAAACTTAAACTTGTTTGTGAAACACTTGAAGCAGCTAAACTACTTGGTGCACTTGGTGCTTGAGTATCTGCTTGTGCTGATCCTATCACTACTGTATAATCTTCTGTCTCTCCATAGTTGTATGATCCACATGCACTTGGAACTGCATTATAACGCAATATAACTCTCATTCGAGTTGCTCCTTCACTTGCTCCTGATGGTACTGTAAAAGAACCACTTACTGATGTATCTTTTGAAGCTGCTTTTGTCCAAACTGTTTCGCCTGAATCTGAAAAATCTCCATCTTTATTATAATCAATAAAAACTCCATAACCTTCATTGTAAACCGTTCCTGTCCATTTTGGCGTAATCGTAATACTATGAGAAGTTCCTTTTGCTAAATTGGTAGAGATAGAAGTGTGATCTGTATATCCATTTCCTCCTGTTGAAGTATTACTTATACTTCCTAATTCTACTTTTTGAATATATTCATCTGATACACTATTTCCTTTTGATGAACAATATGATATCGTTACTACAGGTGTTGTAAAGTTTACTGATGCACTATAAGCAGAGTTTCCAGACGTACATTTACTACGTACCTGAACTTCGTATTGAGTAGAAGCTGATAACCCACTTAAACTAGTTGAAGTACCAGTTACTGCATTCGTAGTCCAAGAACTTGTTCCTGTTTGACGGTATCTTACATCATAGGTAGCTCCAGACACTGCTGTCCAAGAAACTGACGCTCCAGAAGAAGTAACACTAGATGTACTAACACCAGTTGGTACAGTTGCAGTACAAGCGGTAGATCCTCCAGTTTTATCAGATAATGCTAACGAACGTCTAACTCCTCCAGCATCTAAAACAGCTCTCATTCTAGTCTTTTGACCTGCTGTATATAAATTCATACAAGCATCATCAGAATAATCCATATAGTTTTGTACCATATCTTCAGAACCACAAGAAGTATGACCAGTTACACATCCATAATTAGCTGCATCAGATTCAGGTGTATCAGATACGAAATCATCAGTACCACATGCTCCATCACCCCAAATATGGCGTAAGTTTAAGAAGTGTCCTACTTCGTGTGTGGTAGTTCTTCCCTTATCGAATTTAGCAGCTAAATAAAAACCAGTACCTTTATCCTTACTACCAAAATATTGTGGACTCATTACAACTCCATCAGTTGCAGCACTTCCTCCTGGGAATTGTGCATATCCAAGGATTCCTCCACCAATATTACATACCCACATATTTAAATACTCGGCAGTATTCCAAGGATTTACTCCTCCTTGAGATAACTTTTTCATTGCATCACTGGTTCCCCATGATGTTTTTGTAGATGATTTTCTTGTAATACCTGTTGTAGGGTTTCCATTTGGATCAACCTTCGCTAAATAAAACTCTATTTCTGTATCAGCAGCTTGAGACCACTTATTTGTTTTATCAGCATTTGTTCTTCTAAAATCTTCATTAAGAACATCAATTTGAGATTGGATTTGAGCAACACTAATGTTTTCTTGTGAATTACTATAAATTACATGTACTACTACTGGTAATTGAATAACATTACCTACTATTTTGTTTTTAGTGTTTTGCATTTCTTTTACTCTTTTTTGAGTAAAAGCTTCAATTTTTTGCATTCTTTCTTTTAATAATGGATCTTGAGATTGACGGTGTTCAAGATTTTCCATTGCATGGCAATTTCTTTTTTCTTGGGCGAAATTAGCACCCACAAAAAACAAGCACGTAAGTGCTAAAATAATTCTTCGTTTCATTTTAGAAGGGTTTGGTTTAAAGTTTGATTTATAACTAAAAATAGTTATTCAAGATATATAGCCTGTTGTAGTAGTAAATTTTTACAAAACTTTTTGATTATGTAGTAGTTATTGTTGTTGTTTTTTGTAAAAACTCTGTCAAATATATAATTTTTTTGTTAAAAAAAACAAAAAACCTCATTATTTAAACCATATAACTTACTTATACACAACAAAAAAGCCCTAGAGAAGGTTCTCTAGGGCTTTTTATTATTAAGATCTATTGAATAAATCTTACTTCTTTATAAATTTAGTTCTTAATGATTTTTGACCATCATTAACTTCTAACATATAAATTCCTGAATTCAAGTTTGAAACATTTAAACTTCTAGACATCATTTTTCCTGATTTCACAACGCTTCCTATAGTGTTTATAACTCTATATGTAATGTTATCACTTTTTGATGCTACATTAACTTCAATGAAGTTAGTTGCTGGATTTGGATACGCCATTAAGCCTAAACCACTTTCACTTCTTAAAGTTTCAATATTACTTATACTAGTACCTTTACTTGTATTAGCTGTAATATTAACCGTATAATCTTCTACTTCACCATCTGCGAAAGTTTCACATGCTGTTGATGCTGCGTTATACTTCATAGAAACACGCATTCTTGTTTGTCCTAAACTAGCTGAAGATGGTATAGTTATGTTTGAAGATCTATTTGTTGAACTTGATGAGTTTCCTGAAGCTACTTTTTCACTCGCCTCAAAAGTTCCATTTTTATTATAATCAATCCAAATTGTAAAATACTCATTATAAGCTGTGCTTCTAAACCCAGCACTTACTATTAATTGGTTTGTACTTCCTTGTGCTACTGTTGCCACTTTAGATGTGAAATCTCCATATCCTCCGTTTGCTCCAGTTGTATTAGTCATTCCTCCAAATGATACATAATCAATCCACTCGTAAGTAACTCTATTACCTTTTGATGCACAATAGTTAACTACAGTTCCTAAAGTAGTAACACTTGCTGTATTACTTGATGATGATACATTTCCTGCTGCATCTTTTGCTTTTACTGTAAATGAATATGCAGTATTTGCTGTTAATCCTGTTACATTATAGCTTGTTGCAGTGGTAGTTGATCCTATTTTTGTTGATCCTCTAAAAACGTCATATCCAGTTACTCCTACATTATCTGTTGAAGCTGTCCAGTTTAATGTTAATGCTGTTTGAGCTATACTTGCTGCTGCTAAACTATTTGGTGCACTTGGTGCTTGAGTATCTGCTACTGCTCCTTGTACATTTACTGTATAATCTTCTACTTCTCCATCAAAGTTTGTTTGACATGAAGTTGGGTTTGCATTATACCTTGCTGAAACTCTCATTCTTGTTGCTCCTACTTTTGCATTTGCTGGAACTGCTACCGCTTTAGTTGGTAATGCTCCATTTGATACATTACTTATGTTTCCTAAATCATATGTTTCTCCGCTATCTGCAAAATCTCCATCTTGATTCCAGTCAATCCATGCTATTGCATCCGCTCTGTAATTACCATCAGTATTTACTGATACTGTAAGGTTTACTGATGAAGATTGAGATACTGTAGTACTTAAATTAGTAAAGTTTTCATATCCAACATTTTTAGCTGGTCCATCAGCTTTATTAATAGACCCGAATACTACTCTTGTAACTCCTGTTGCATATGATGTATTTCCACTAGATGCACAATAGTTTATTTGTACTGCTGTAGTTGTAAAGTTTACTGAAGCACTATAACTAGAGTTTCCTGATGAACACTTGCTACGAACTTGAGCTTCATATTGTGTAGAAGCTGATAATCCACTTAATGTAGCTGATGTAGTTGATGATGCATTAGTTGTCCATGAACTAGTTCCAGCTTGACGGTATCTAACATCATACGTTGCTCCAGAAACTGCTGTCCAGTTTACTGTTGCTCCTGTTGCAGAAACTCCACTTGTTGAAACTCCTGTTGGAACTGTTGCATTACAAGTAGTTCCACTTCCAAACTTATCAGATAACGCTAAACTACGTCTAGAACCACCTGCTTCTAATACAGCACGCATTCTATTTTTTTGTCCTAATGTAAATAGGTTCATACATGTATCATCCGAATAGTCCATATAATTTTGAACCATATCTTCAGAACCACAAGAAGTATGACCAGTTTTACAACCATAATTAGCTGCATCAGATTCTGGTGTATCAGATACAAAATCATCTGAACCACATGGTCCATCACCCCATATATGACGTAAGTTTAAAAAATGTCCAACCTCATGAGTTGTTGTTCTACCTCCATCAAATGGAGATTGCGCAGTACCAGTTGTACCAAAATACTGGTCAGCCATTACTACTCCATCAGTAGAAGCTGCTCCTCCTGGAAATTGAGCAAATCCTAAAATTGTACCTGAACCTCTTGTTAATTTATCAACAATCCACATGTTAAGATATTCAGAAGTATTCCAAGGGTCAACCCCACCTCTAGATGATTTCTTCATATCATTACTAGTGCTCTGATTTTGAAGATCCCAAGTAGATTTACTAACTGAAGTTCTAGTAATACCTGTTGTAGGGTTACCATTAGGGTCAATAGTTGCTAATTTGAATTCAATTTGAGTATCAGCAGCTTGTGACCATTTATTAGTTCTATCTGAATTTGTTCTCCTAAAATCAGCATTCAACACATCTAATTGTGATTGAATTTGTGCCGTACTAATATTATTAGTTGAATTTGTATATAATATATGAACTACTACAGGTAGTGTAATTATTGATCCAGAAATTTTTCTCTTGGTATTGTTGTTCTCTTTGATTTTTCTTTGGGTGAATCTTTCAATTTCATCCATTCTTTTTTGTAATGTAGGGTCTTGTCTTTTTCTATTTTCCAAGTCTTCCATTGCATGGCAAGTTCTTTTCTGTTGGGCAAAGGTAGCTCCAGCAAAAAATACACACATTAATAACAAAGTAATTTTTTGTCTCATATTAGAAGGGTTTTAAGTTAAATTATTAATTATTTTATTGTTTTTTACATAAAAATATATAGAAAGTTCGGCAAATATATAAAATTTATAAAATAAAACAACAAACAGCCTCAGTTCGGTACATTATTCGTAAAATAAAATCTAATAAAAAAGGTTATTTTTACAAAAAACACCTATAAATGCTACATATTAAAAATTTATCTATTTCTTTTAAAACAAATGAAATTTTAAACAAAGTTTCATTTTCAATATATAAAAATGAAATTTTAGGTATTGTTGGAGAAAGTGGTAGTGGAAAATCTATTAGTTCACTAGCTATTATGGGTTTAATAACTAAAAATGCTACAGTTTCAGGAGAGGTTCTTTTTGAAAACAGAAACCTACTATCTCTAAAAGAAAATGAATTTCAAAAAATTAGGGGAAAGGAAATCGCTATGATTTTTCAAGAACCCATGAGTTCTTTAAACCCAACTTTATCTTGTGGTTTTCAAGTAGCAGAAATTTTACACCAACATAATTCTTTTACCAATAAAGAAATTAAGCAAGAAGTAATTAAATTATTCAAAAAAGTAAAACTACCAAGGCCAGAACAATTATATAATTCATATCCTCATGAAATTAGCGGAGGGCAAAAGCAACGAGTTATGATAGCCATGGCAATAGCATGTAAACCTAAAGTTTTAATTGCTGATGAACCTACAACAGCTCTTGATGTTACTGTTCAAAAAGAAATTATTTTACTATTAAAAGAACTTCAAGAAGAACATAAAATGAGCATTATTTTTATTTCTCATGATTTAGCTTTGGTTTCAGAAATTGCAGATAAAGTTGTTGTTATGTATAAAGGGAACATTGTTGAAAAAGGAACTGCTTCATCTGTTTTTTTAAATCCAAAAGAAAACTACACAAAAGCATTAATAAAATCAAAACCAACTATAGATAAACGGTTAAAAAAACTACCTACTATTAGTGATTTTATCAATGGTACTGTTAAAAATACAGTGTATACTAATGAAGAACGAGAGTTATTTCATCAAAAAATATACAATCAAACTCCTTTATTAGAAATAATTGATTTAAAAAAAGAATTCATTACTAATGGCTCATGGTTCTCTAAGAAAAATAAAGTTGTAGCAGTAAATTCAGTTTCATTTAAAATCTATGAAGGAGAAACCTTAGGTTTAGTAGGAGAAAGTGGTTGTGGAAAAACAACCTTAGGTAGAACAATTTTACAACTAGAAAAAATAACCTCTGGACAAATAATTTACAAAGGAAATGATATTACAAAACTTTCAAAAAAGGACTTAAAAAGTATAAGAAAAGAAATTCAAATTATATTTCAAGATCCTTTTTCTTCTTTAAACCCCAGAATTACTGTTGGAAAAGCTATTATAGAACCTATGATAGTTCATAATATTTTAACATCTAACAAGGAGCGTAAAGAATATGTTTTAAGCCTTCTTAAAAAAGTAGGTTTAGAAGCCGATCATTTTTATCGTTATCCTCATGAGTTTTCTGGTGGTCAACGTCAAAGAATTGGAATTGCTCGCACTATCGCTTTACAACCCAAACTTATTATTTGTGATGAATCTGTATCTGCTTTAGATGTATCTGTTCAAGCACAAGTTCTTAATTTATTAAATCAATTAAAATCAGAATTTAATTTTACATATATCTTTATTTCTCATGATTTATCAATTGTAAAATATATGGCCGATCAATTAGTTGTTATGAATAAAGGGCTTATTGAAGAAATAAATGATGCCGATATTATTTACAACAACCCTAAAACAACGTATACAAAAACGTTAATTGAAGCAATTCCAAAAGGGTTATAACTTTTTTCAAAGATTATTTAATAGTATATTGCAGCATTAAAAAAGAAACATATGAAAATTATTGTTCCTATGGCAGGAATTGGGTCTAGATTACGACCTCATACTTTAACTATTCCTAAGCCATTGACTGTTATAGCTGGTAAACCTATTGTACAACGTTTAGTTGAAGATATTACTTCTGTTGTTAATCAACCTATTGAAGAAATAGCTTTTATTATTGGCCCTGCAGCAAAAGGTTTTCCTTCAAATACTAAAGATGAACTTTTAAAAATAGCCTCTAGTTTAGGAGCAAAAGGAAATGTATATGTACAAGAAGAAGCTTTAGGTACAGCACATGCAATTCATTGTGCAAAAGATTCTTTAAGTGGACCTTGCGTTGTAGCTTTTGCTGACACTTTATTTAAAGCAGATTTTACATTAGATGCAAATGCAGATGGTGCTATTTGGGTAAAACAAGTAGAAGATCCAAGTGCTTTTGGTGTTGTAAAATTAAAAGAAGGTGTAATCTCTGACTTTGTAGAGAAACCAAAAGAATTTGTTTCTGATTTAGCGATTATTGGAATTTACTACTTTAAAGATGGTGATAAATTATTAAATGAAATTAATTATTTAATTGATAATGATATTAGACCTTCTGGAGAGTTTCAATTAACTGAAGTTTTAGAAAATTTAAAGCAAAAAGGAGCTCAATTTATTCCTGGAAAAGTAGATGCTTGGATGGATTGTGGTAAAAAAGACCCAACAGTGGATACTAATAAACAAGTATTAACTTTTGAACAAGCTGATGGTAATAATTTAGTGTCAAAAGACGTTATATTAGAAAATTCAGAAATTATACAACCTTGTTACATTGGAGAAAATGTAGTTTTAAAAAACACAAAAGTTGGACCTTATGTTTCTATAGGGGCTAATAGTGTAATTGAAGATTCTACTATTGTAAATTCATTAATTCAAACCAATGTTCAAATATCTAATGCTAATTTAGATAATGCTATGATTGGTAATCATGCAAAATATAATGGTAAATATACATCAGTAAGCATAGGTGATTATACAGAACTTACATAAAAAAAACTTTAAAATTTGGATTGAAAGTAAAATTAGTAAACATATTTTTTGTGCTTTTTTTACTTTCATTTTACTCCTCATTCCTTCTTCATTACTTTCTCAAGACAGTATTCCTTTAGCTGCTTCTGTTGATGAGCAAAAAAGTATTGATTTTCAAAAGCATTTTTTTAAAGCAATCACTCATAAAGCCATTAACAACCATCAAAAAGCTATTGAAAGTTTAGATGAGTGTAATCAACTTATTCCAAATGATGTAAGTGTTCTTTTTGAGCTTTCTAAAAACTATCACAAGTTAAATAAATATATTGAAGCTGTTGAGTATGCTAATAAAGCGTTAGTTTTAAAACCAAATAATCTTTGGATTTCTGAGCATTTAGTTCAAGTGTACAGAAGAAATAATGCTTTAGATCAAGCTGTAGAAATACAAAAAAACATTTCAAAACAGCATCCTAAAAAAAAACAATATCTAGTCTATTTATACTTACAAAAAAACGATATTGATTCAGCTAAATCAGTTTTAGCTGAGCTTGAAGCTGCTAAATTATTATCTCCTAGACTTAGGCGAATAAAAAAAAGGTTGACCTATCCTAACAATACTAAAAATCAATTATCAAAAAATATTGATAATACTACCAAGGCTAACTATGAAAGTCAATTCAAAAAAAATAAATCTTTTTCTACATTAAAAACACTACTTACAAAGTTAGATTTAGAAAACAATTCTAAATTACTAGTGTATAGTAAAGAAGGTATAACACTCTTTCCTGCACAACCTTTAGTGTATTTAATGAATGCAAGAGCAAACAATAAAAGCAAAGAATATAAAAAAGCTATTGCTAGTTTACAAAATGGTATTGATTTTGTGATAGATAATCCTGTTATGCAAACTAACTTTTATAATGAGCTTATTAAATCCTATCAAGGTATTGGAGACACTAAAAATGCTAATAAGTATCGTAAAAAAATAAAAAAATAATTTTTCAAACCTATAAAAGAATGAAATTATTAAAATACATACTTGTTTTATTAGTTGTTTTTACTTCGTGTAAATCAAATAAGTCAATAACTACAACCAAAGTTGTAAAACAAATGTCAGCTAGAAGAGTTGCTAAAAAACACACAGCTGAAAATTTTGAAAAAAGAACTATTGACGCAAAGTTAAAAGTAAATTACAAAGACAATAAGGAGAATATAGGTTTTTCAGTAAGAATGAAAATAAAAAAAGATGAAGTAATTTGGTTAAAAGGAACTAAGTTTATTACTGTTTTTAAAGCTAAAATAACTCCTACAAAGGTTAGTTTTTATTCTCCTTATAAGAAGAATTATTTTGAAGGTGATTTTTCGATGTTAAAAAAATTACTTGGTACTGACATAAATTTTAAACAACTTCAAAACATGTTACTTGGTCAAGCAATATTTGATGTAAAATCACAGCGTCAGAACGTTGAAATCATCAAAAATTCGTATCAATTATCACCCAAAAAACAACCTAATTTGTTTGATGTATTTTTCTATATAAATCCATTACATTACAAATTAGATAAGCAATCATTAGTAAACGCTATTAAAAATCAACGCTTAGATATTTCATATCCTACTTATATGAATAAAGAAAACATTGTTTTTCCTAACAAAATAAACATCTTAGCAAAAGAAAGTTCTAAATTTACTAATATTAATATGACGGTACGATCTGTTAATTTTAATACTAATTTAAATGTTGATTTTTCAATTCCAAAAGGATATAAAGAAATACAGTTATAAATGAAAAAATCTCTTTTTTACATATCATTTTTATGTCTGCTTTTAACTAGTAGTTTTTCTTCTTATTCACAAACAAGAAAAGAACTTGAAAAACGACGTTTTAATATAAAAAAAGAAATTAAACAGGTAAATACTTTGCTTTTTAAAACAAAAAACAAAAAAAGTAATGCCTTAGATGATTTAAAAGACATCAATCAAAAAATCAGTATTAGAGAACGTTTAATTGAAACAATTGAACTTGAAACTGAAACACTTGATAAAGAAATTGAAAAAAATAAAAAGCAATTAGTAAACTATAATGAGCAATTAGTTAAGCTTAAAAAAGATTATGCTGATATGGTTGTAAAAACACATAAAAGTAAATCTTTACAAAGTAAAACTATGTTTTTACTTTCTTCTCAAAGTTTTTACCAAGCCTATAAAAGGCTTAAATACATGGAGCAATACAATAATTTCAGAAAAAAACAAGGAGAAGAAATTATTGTAAAAACAAAAGATATAGAGAAGTTAAATGATTCTTTACTTACTAGAAAAAAAATCAAAAAACGTTTAGTTGGTGAGGAAAAAGAAAATAAAGAAGAAATTGAAAGTGATAAAGAAAATCAAGAGAAATTAATTTCGAAAATTAAAAAACAAGAAAAGAAATATAAAAGAGATCTTTTAAGAAAACAAAGAGAAGAAAAAAGAGTAGTAGCTAGAATTGATAAATTAATTAGAGACGCTATTGCTAGATCAAATAAAAAGAAGAAAAAAGGAACTAAAAAATCAACTGAATTCAGTTTAAATGCTGAAGAAAAAGTTTTACTTGCTAGCTTCGAGCAAAATAAAGGTAATTTACCTTGGCCTGTAAAAGGTATTATAACTAGAAAATATGGTGTTCAACCTCACCCTACATTTCCTGGAATAAAAATAAACAGTCCTGGATTGCATTTCGTAACAAAACAAAACTCAAATGCTAAAAGTATTTTTAATGGAAAAATACTGGTTGTTCAAAGGCATGCAGATGGAAGAAAATCAGTTTACGTTCAACATGGTAATTATATTTCTACGTATAACAATTTAGAAAAAGTATATGTAAAGAAGGGAGATGCCATTAAAACCGGTGATAAACTTGGTAAAATATTTACTGATAAAATAACAGGTAAAACTAAATTAAGTTTTGTTTTATATAAAAACACGAACCGTTTGAATCCTTCTGACTGGATACAATAAAAGTTTATAATCAAAAGAAGAAGTGAAAAACGCAGCATACTTTATCGTTATTACTATAGCTATTCTAGCAACGTTAGTTATTGGAAAAGGAATTCTAATTCCTTTTATTTTTGCTTTAATTTTTTGGTTTTTAACAAGAGAAATACGAAAAACTATATATCGTATTCCATTAACTAAGAAATATATTCCTAAATGGCTATCTAATGTATTTGTTTTCACTTTAATCATACTTAGTTTTAGCTTTATTTCTGAAATAATAACAAATAGTATTACCACATTAACCTCATCATATCCAAAATACGAACCTAATATTGATGCTATCATTACTAAAGTTGATAGTTATTTTCATGTTGATATTATTAAATCTGTAAAAGGTTTTATTGGAAAATTTAATTATGGATCTATTTTAGGTGATATTGCAAATGGTATCAGTAGTATTTTAGGTGATACTTTTATGATAATAATTTATGCCTTATTTATATTTTTAGAAGAATCTAGCTTAAAAAAGAAATTGCATAAAATGTTTCTTAACGACGAGGAAAATTATAATAATATGCAAACCATGTTAAGTAAGATAGAAGAGTCTATTTCAAACTATTTACGCTTAAAAACATATGTGAGCTTACTTACAGGTATTCTAAGTTATATTGTTTTACTTTTAGTAGGTGTTGATAGCGCACCCTTTTGGGCATTTTTAATATTCTTATTAAACTATATACCAACTATAGGATCTTTAATTGGTACGGTTTTTCCTGCCATATTTTCCTTATTACAATTTGGGGAGTTAACACCTTTTTTAATTGTTTTATTTGCCGTAGGAAGTATTCAAGTAATTGTTGGTAATGTTATAGAACCTAAACTTTTTGGAAAATCATTAAACTTAAGTCCTCTAGTAACTATAATATCACTTGCTGTTTGGGGTAAAATATGGGGTATTACAGGTATGGTGTTAAGTGTACCCATAACAGTAATCATGATTATTATATTTTCACAATTCGAAAAAACAAAATCAGTTGCTATTATTTTATCTGAAAATGGTGATATAGAAGAAATTTAATCAAAAGGTTAATTTCTTTTATACATTTTTAAAACGTTTTAAAGCCTTTTAAGACGTAAACAACGCTTTTAACTCTGTAGCGTTCTTTGGTTCCATTTTACCTGCTAAAACCAAGCTTAATTGCTTTCTACGTAAAGCACCATCATAACGTTTTTGTTCTAATTCTGTTTCTGGTTCAATTTGTGGAATTGGTACAGGCTTTCCAGTTTCATCAACAGCAACAAATGTATATATACCTTCATTTACCTTTGTTTTCTCTCCAGATTGACGGTCTTCAATCCATACATCAACATAAACTTCCATTGATGATTTAAAAGCACGTGAAACCTTTGCTTCAATAGTAACAACACTACCAACAGGAACAGACTTTGTAAAAGCAACATGATTTACTGTAGCAGTTACCACAATTCTTCTAGAATGACGACGAGCAGCAATACTACACGCTCTATCCATGCGTGCTAATAATTCACCTCCAAAAAGATTATCTAAATAATTTGTTTCTCCAGGTAAAACTAAATCTGTAAGTGTAGTTAACGATTCTCTAGGTGCTTTTGCTCTCATCTTATAAGTTTGATGCAAAGATATACATAATGCAACAAAATAAAAGAGCTAAAAAAAGATATAAAAAAGACTATTTTTCTAGTAGCCACGCATCTTCAGAAACAGTTTCTTTTATGCGTAATAATTCCTTACGAGCCAATTCTTTAGTTTTATAACCATCAAATGCTACTTGCGTTAATCCCCAAGAGTTTTTACCAAGAATTTTTGCATCAAACCCTTGTTTTTTTAATTCTTCAACCTTTTTAACAGCATTTTCTTCTACTTGAAATGCACCTGCAACAATATAAAAGTTTATTCCTTCTTCTTTTGTTACATTTAAATTTATTGTAGGTAATGGACTATCTATTACAAAAGTTGCTGATTGTATTTTTTTCTCTAAAGATTTTTCTTGACTAGCTAGCATTTTTTGTTGCTGTTTATTTTGAACTCCATTCCATCCAGTATAAATAACCCCAACAACTGCCGCTGCAACTGCCGCTCTTTTAACAAAAATAGGAATCACTTTTTTAGTTTCATCTTCCTCTAATGAAGGTAATGTTTTAACCTCTTCATTGAATCGTTTAATTTCTTTGGATTCAGTCTCTGATAAACCAAAAGATTCTACTAAAAAGTTACTATTATTATTAGGTTCAAAAATTAACTGCTTATCTTCATTTAAAGTAAGCGTACCAACTTTATCAACCTTAACAAGTGAAGTTTCTAATTGTTCCTTCCATTTAGTAACTTCAATTGAAATTTTCTCAGTAGCTTTTTCAAAAGAAATTTTTTCTACCGAAGCAATATGGTTTGCCAATAAACCATCATTATGTTGTAAATACGCATTAAATGTTAATTTCTTTTTAGGCGGATAAAAAGTACTTGTAGAAGCATTTATTTTTGCACCAATTTTATTGGTTACGAACCCTCCAAAATTAGGAACAATTACGCAGTCGTATCTATATAATAATTCGTTTATGTAGTTGGCTAATGTCATAAAAACAAAACTAGTAATTTTAATAGTTGTTTCTATTTTTTTATTAGAATACTTATTAACACTTTTTTTGTATATTGATACTCAATTTTTTGCGCTATGAAAAAAGAAAAATTACTGGCCATTCTTAGGCTACAGGCTACAAAAAATGTAGGAGATATTGTTGCGAAAAAACTTATTTCTGCTACAGGTAGCCCAGAACAAGTATATAAAGAGTCTCCTAAATCACTTGCAAAAATACCTGGAATTGGTTCGCATATTTTGCAGCATTTATTTGACAAAAATACATTGTATAAAGCTGAAAAAGAACTCTGCTTTTTAGAGAATAATAACTACTCATTTTCATACTTTTTTGACAATGATTATCCTAATAATTTAAAACAATGTATTGATGCTCCTATTTTAATTTTTAATGATGGAAACATAGACCTCAAAAATTCTAAAATTTTAGCAATTGTGGGCACACGAAATATTACTTCCTATGGAAGAGAATTTTGTGTTGAACTTATAAAAGACTTAACACAATACAATCCAATAATTGTAAGTGGTTTTGCGTATGGTGTTGATATTTGCGCTCATAAAAACGCTATTAAAAACAACTTACAAACCATTGCTGTTTTAGCTCATGGATTAGAAGAAATATATCCAAAAACTCATAAAAAACATATTCATTCAGTAAATAAAAATGGAGGATTTATAACAGAGTTTTGGCATGATGAACAACCTGTTAGAGAGAATTTTTTAAAAAGAAATCGTATTGTAGCTGGGTTATCACAAGCTACTATAGTTATTGAATCGGCTAAAAAAGGAGGTTCATTAGTTACAGCAGATATTGCAAATTCATATAACCGAGATGTTTTTGCTTTAGCAGGAAGAGCAACCGACGTTTTTAGTACTGGTTGTAATGATCTTATTAAATCTAACAAAGCACATTTACTAACTTCAGCCAACGATATTGCTAAAATGCTTAATTGGGACTTACAACCATCATCTGCACCAAAACAAATTGAACTGTTTGTAAACTTAAATGAAAAAGAACAAAAAGTATATGACTATCTTACTATAAGAGGAAAACAATTATTAGATATTATAGCTTTAGATTGTGACATTCCTGTTTATCAATTATCTTCTATTCTTATCCAAATGGAATTAAAAAATGTTATTACCCCTTTACCTGGTAAAATGTTTGAGGTTTAATAAACTATTCTTTTAAAAAAAGAGCCTATAATTAGGCTCTTTTTTTTAATTTAAGTTAATCAAATTAAGGTTTTCATCAACTGCTCCTATAAAGGTTTTAACTAAAGATAAGTTACCGATACCAGCAACTTCTTCAGTAGTATTATAACCTGAGACGAAGAAAATTTTATTGTCATATTCAATTAAATTTGGTGTAAAATCTCCTTTAAATTTAAATGACTTTAACTCAACTCCATCATTTGAATACTTTCTAATAAATTCATCTTCTGTAATTATAAATCCATCATTTACAACTATCAATGATTGTATTCTGGAAGTGTAATACCCCGAAAAATTGACCTTCTTTAATTCTTTTCCTTCTTTAGTAATAATCCTAAGTTCACTATGACTATAAGCTACGTAATTACCATTATTTAATTTCTTTAAGTTGAAAACACCACTTAAATCATTATTTGTTTTAACGACCCCACCTAATTCAGTATCATAAGTTTTATGGCTTAAGAACTCTAATTTATCATTAAAAAATAATATTATAGGTTTATAATTTTTAAAAGTTGAAAAATCAATTGGTTCTGTTTGCCCACCAAAAGCTATATACCCAGTAGTAGTTTTTAACATAGCACCTATAAAACCTTGCTTTATTTGATTATATATCTTTCTTTCTATAAACTTACCTTCTTTATCTCTAATTTCAATTGTAGGGTTATGATAATCTTTATCTCTGTACGAACCATAGTATAAAAATTGATCTGATTTTTTCATAAAACCATAATAAGCTTTATAAGAAAAATTTTCGTTTTTTAAGCTATTCCAAGTAGCATCTAATAAAACCTCTTTTCCACCATTTCTATCACTTAATGTTCTTGAAAAAACAATGTTTTTAGTTGAGTTTTCTAAAAAATTTACAAAAGCTCTACTTGCATTGTAATACTTATCAGCAATATATTTTTTAGTAAATTTTTTAGTAGCAAGATCAAACTCCACAAAATTAAACACGTTTTTTGAAGAATTAGAAGCAAAATTAGTATGCCTCTCTATATAATACAGTTTACTATTATACACTCCTGAGTTTATTGGAAAAAAGTTATCTCCAAGAAAAGAAGGCACTTCTACATAACTACTTTTTACGTTTGTTACTGTTATATTAATTGTTTTTTTTAAAAACTCCCCTTTACTGTTTTTTACAGTTAGAGTTACTTTTTTTTCACCGTCATTATCAAATAATAATACAGGATTTTTTTCTGTTGTTGTTTTCTTATAATCATACTCAAAAAGATATGAAACTGCATTTTTTGAACAGTTTGTAATAGTAACTGGTTCATTCACTTTAACAACCATTTTATCAACTTCAAAACAAACAGTAAGCTTAGTATCTATAACATCTTCTGAACTACATGATGTCAAAACAACAAATATTAGTATTAAATTAAAAAATCTATTTTTCATTTTTATTGTTTATAATTAAAAAAAGGCAAAACTAATATTAATTTATCTATTTTTGAGAAAATCCCATCTATGTCTTCTGAAGAAAAATTAATGTCGCAAAAAAAACCTGCGTTTCCTGTAACTAATCAATTAAACAATTACTTAATTGAGCATAGTAGGAACATTAAAATTCCCATTTTTTATGATGACTTATTACGTTTTCAAGGATCTATTGTGGTTTATGATAAAAACGATGAAGACACCTTATGGGTACGTACGTATTATTCAGAATTTGAACGTCAAGAGATAGATTTAAGCCTAAAAAAAGTATATACTATTTTACATTCAAATGGTAATGATGATACCATTCCTTATTTAAATGTCGATGCTATTGATTATTGCACCTTTGGTAATTCAAAACCTTTTAGAGTAAAAATTCGTAATGTTTTAAATGATAACTATACTTATTTTTATGTAAAAAAAACAGATGCTTCTAGAATATATGGATTAGAATTAGAACATATTTTATCTCCCTACAATCTTAATTTTTTGGTATATAAAGACACTTTAATTGAAGAACATATTGCTGGAATACCTGGTGATGATTTTATTAAAGATTTTTTACCTAAATGTACTGAGTCTGAAAAAGCTCAAATTGCTAAAGAGTTTGTAAAGTTTAATGAACGTTGTATGATTCGTTTATTGGGCGATATGCGTTCTTATAATTATGTAATTGTTCCTACTCATGATTTTGACCATGTAGTTTATAAAATTAGGGCTATTGATTTTGACCAACAATGCTTTGAGGGTAAGTTTAAAGTATATTATCCTCAATTTTTCAAAGAAAACTTCCCTATGGTAACCTTAGTAGGTCAAAAACTACAAGAAGCTTCTATTAATCAATACAAAATAGAAGAAAGATCTATTGTTGCTAAACGTATTCTAAGTTCTGAAACTAGAATTCAAGAACTAGTTTCTTGTATGAAAAATGATATAGTTTCTACTGAAAAAAACGTAAAAATATTAAAACAACAAATTTTCGATTTCACCAAAGATGTTCTTTTTAAAAAGAACTCAAATATGGGAGAAATATTAGAAACCGCATTACAATTTGTAAAACGTAACTATGAGAACATGAGAGTTTCTTAATTTATTTTATTAAAATATCGCTTCCAGAATAATTAGAATTCAACTCTCTCCAATGACGAATTCTAGGGATATTTATTGAATTTATCATATATTTTCCCTCAAAAATTAATCGTTCACCTTTTTCTGGATTATTTGGAAAAATCATTTCCAAACCTAGTATTTTGAAGTTTTCTTTTGCTACATATAATATCCAATGTTTTGAAAATAGCTCTTTGTGTAATTCTATAGATAGTTTATAACTTTTTGTAGAATTAAAAAGGGTTTCTTCTACAGAGTCTATTTGTTTAATTTCAGAAGGCAATGACATTGGTAAGCCTAAAAGGGTTTTATAAAATCGATGATACCCTTTATTTCTCGTAGGTTCTAATCTATATTTTTTTACTAAAACAGAATCTGTAATTATTTTTCCATCAAGAAAAGTAATAGAACTTTTTTTATTTATTCTATGAATTGAAACATGTTTATTTCTATTACGTTGTAATTCAAAAAAATCAGAGGCATTATTTAACTCAACAATCGAGTATCTATATGGATTTCTTATTCTTGGCTCTTGAATATGTACTTTAAAATGAGAAGTTTCCCATTCATTTTTAGGATCATGAAACTGAATACTCTTCTTTAAAATAGTTTCTTTGTTAATGATAGCTTCTTTTTTATTACAACTACCAAAAACAACTACCATTGTTAGTATTGTTAAATATCTAATTAAAAACATTTTATAAAGTACGATACTATTTTATAAACATCCTAATAAAACATTATTAAAACAACTAAAAAACGTGTTTGAGGTATCAAACACGTTTTTTAACTTATTAAAATTTATTTTCCTTAGTTTTTGTACACTAACCCTAAAGAGAAACCTCTTTCATTTCCAAAATTTCGTCCATCCAAATTAAATCCATATCCAGCAGAAACACCAAAATTGTGTTTAAAAACTGGAACATATACATCAAAAGAAAAGTTAGTATAATCAACCTCTGTTTGCGATAAAGCAAGAGGCCCTCCGTTAGCTCCAAACTCAGCAGATCCAATATCATAACCTGATGTAGCATCTTGAATACCTAACTTTGCATGTGCATATATCCACTCGTTATAATAACCAAGTTTTACACTATACAATAATGCATTAGGGATTGTAAAGTCAGAATTACTTCTAATACTATATCCTGATTGTAATTCAGCAAATAAATTAAAGTTTGTTGTGTATTGAGCAACAACTAAACCATCAATAGCAGTTGCTTTATTTCCTACTGATAAAATACCGTTTCCTTCATAATTACTAAGAGGAAAACTAATTCCAGTGGAACCACCAAAAGAAAATTTACCACCATCATCAAAGTTTTTTTCAAATAACCTTGCTTTCAAAAAAAGAGATAAATCTTGAATACCACTTACCTTATTTTTTTGATGGACAGGATCTACATTACCTTCACCACTTTTTACTGAGATGTATGGAAAAGAAGCAATGGCAGATAGCCAATTATTTATTCCGTACTCTCCATAAACACTTACAATAGACGAAGAAATCTCTCCTAAATTAGCTGGATTAGTGTCGGTTAAAGTAGCTCCACGATAAAACTTATCGTAACTTTTATTAGAGTAACTCATAGCAATAGTAAAGCTGTTTTTTTGAGGATAAAATCCACTAATTGGAGTTTGAGCTTTTGCTACAAATGAAAAGCACAAAAGCATAGCTGACCCAAAGAAGGTAGTTTTTAGTTTTAGCATGATAGGTAGTTTTTAGTTGTATCGTTAGACGAAACTAAAAAACAGCCCTTACAAAATAATTTAATCCCTATTATCCAATAGTTTATAAGTTACTTTCTCTTACTCCTTATACTTTCAATAACAACAGTAGCTAAAATTAAACTACCTCCTATAAAGGTATTGATAGTAGGCATCTCTTTTAAGAAGAAAAAAGCCAATATAATACCAAATATAGGTTGTACACTACTTATAATACTTGCAGTTGATGCTGAAAAAAACTGTAACGAATGTACCATTAAACTATGACCAATAGCGGTTGTTAGCAATGCTAACAATAATAAATATGGCCATTGAGTTTGAAAACCTGAAATATCCATAAAAAACAATACTGGCAGTAAACATATTGTTATTATTAGTGTTTGATAAAACATTAACATTACTCCATTGTATTGAAGTACGTATTGCTTTAAAATTAGCAATCTTATTGAATAACACAGGGCCGACAATAATCCAAACAAAATGCCTTGTGCATTTGAATTTTCGAGATTAAAATCTGGCGATAAAATATACAAACCAGCCAAAACTAAAACCCCTAAAACAAGGTAAATAGGATTAAATTTTATTTTAAAAAACAAAGGTTCTAAAAAAGCAATCATAACCGGAAATGTATATAGAGACAACATTCCAATGGCAACATTTGATAATTTTAAAGCATAAAAATAGGTAATCCAGTGTGCAGCCATAAAAACACCACCAACAATAAATGGTCCATAATGTTTGGATGATTTTATGCGAATATCTATTTTTTTATATTTACAAAACACAAATAAAAATACCATAGCAAAAGATGAACGAAACCATATAATTACTTCTGAAGGCATAGCAATATACCTACCTAAAACACCAGAAGTACTTATAAAAAGTGTGGCTAATAATAATCCTAAAATATTTTTAATGTGATTGTTTTGCATTGGTGCTTTGTTTTCGCCTATTAAATAAGTTCAGTGCAATATATAAAATAGCAGGAATACCAATCCAAATAAGTTCACTATAAATAACTCTTAACCCCCATTTACTAAAAAATTTACTAGCTCCAATTGGGGAAACTTGAATTGGTCTCCATGAAAAAAAGTAACGTGTATTATCAAAAGGAGAAAATAAGGCTACTCCTAGCCCACCATTAGTTAAGGCATCTAATATAGCATGAGACATCGTACAAAGTGTAAAAAAAAATATATATAACACTCCCTTTTTAGTCAAAAAATGTTTTCTGTAAAAGAGAAATGTAATAACTCCTCCTAGTAAAATTGAGAATACAAAAGAATGAGAAAAGCCTCGATGCCCCCAAAAGCTTTCATACTTAATACCAAAACTAAATCCCATTACATCAGCATCAGGTAAAATGGAACAAATAATGCCTAATATCCAAAACTTTTTATTTTGAATGGTTTTTGAAAAGCTAGTTCCTAAAGCTACAGCCGTTAGTGCATGTCCAAATATTGATGCCATATTAGTGAAAGTTACATTTTAGTGAAAAACATTAAAGAAAACAATCCTATACCTATATAAATAGCTCCAATAACGTAACTTTGAGTATTTGGCTTAAAAAAATCTCTTTTAAAATACTTTATAAATTTAGTATATATTGATACTACAAAAATTCCCCAAAGTATTGCTATTAATATAAAAATTAATCCCAGAAATAATATTTGGGACGCTTCTCCCTTTTTAGAAATTGTTATAAACTGAGGTAGAAAAACGATAAAAAACAAAATAGATTTAGGGTTAAAAAAACTAATAATAAGACCGCCAAAAAACACATTCTTTGATGGCTCTTTTGTCTTTTTTTTCTTCTTTGAAATCCCTTTAGTTTTAAGTATCTTATTCATTCCCAAAATTATTAAATAAAACACACCTCCATATTTTAGTATAGTAAACCCAAATCTAGAATGGATTAAAATTTCTGAAAACCCTATGGTTATCGCAACAACATGAATAAATGTTCCAGCTTCAATACCCAATACAGATAATATTCCAGCTTTATATCCTTTTTCTACTGTTCGTGCTATAATATAAACAATAGCTGGTCCAGGTGTAATTATTAAAAAAATAGAAGCTATAATAAATAGTAAAACATTTGTTAGATCGGGTATTGTCATTTTTTTGATTTTTTTATCAAAAGTAGCCCCGATTAAACAACAAAATCTTAATCTGTATTAAGGTTTTGTTGTTTCATTTTTATTACGAAGTGAACTCAAAAACTCTGGACTTACTCCTAAATAAGAGGCTATTTGCCTTTGTGATAACCTCAACTCAATTTTTGGGTAATCACTTAAAAAGTCATTATATCTTTCTTTAGCTGAACAAGAAAGACTTTGTTTTATTCTTCTCTCTTTTTTATACAACATTTCATTTCCTAACAACCTAAAGTAACGTTCAAACTTTGGAACTTTTATTAATAATTTATCTATATCTGATCTCTTTAATTCAAAAACTTCAGTGTTTTCAATAGCTTCTATTGTATAAATAGAAGATGTCTCTTTCCAAAAACTTTGCATATCTAAAATCCATTGATTTTCTATACCAAATTCAAAAACTCTTTCTTTTCCTTCTGTATTTATATAATATTTTCTTATACAACCTTTTACTACAAAAAATTTAGATAAACATGTACCCCCTGAAATTAACAGTTTTTCTTTTTTAGTAATTTTTTTATAGCTTACTAAAGAAACAAAAAACTCTTCTTCTTCTTTACTTAGTTCAATATGTTTATGTAGAGATTTTAACAATAAATTAAATTCCATTTGTTTAAATATCTTGCAACGTTTTCAACGCTTTATTTACTGAATCTATTTTAATAAACGTGATTAATAAACGTAAACCATTTTTGGTTTCCTTTTCTTTCATAACACAACTTTTTGAATGTTTTTGAACATACTGTAGCATCTTAGAAAAAGCTTCTGTTTGATAAAAATCGCTTTGCTGATTAGAAACAAAATACCCAATCATTCGTTTTTGTTTTAAAATCATTTTTTCCAAGCCTAACTCTTTCGCTAACCACTTTATACGAACACTGTCTAATAAATCGGCAACTTGTGTTGGATATTCTCCAAAACGATCAATAATTTCACTCTCAAATACCAATAGTTCTTCTTCAGTAGTTAGGTTAGATAGTTTATTATACAAGCTTAATCGTTCAGACACAGAATTTACGTAATCATCAGGAAATAGGATTTCAAAATCAGTATCAATTTGGACTTCTTTTACATATTCTTTAGGGCCTTTATCTTCTGTATTATAAAGCTCTTTAAACTCATTTTCTTTCAGTTCTTCAATAGCTTCATGAAGTATTTTTTGATACGCATCAAAACCAATATCATTAATAAAACCACTTTGCTCACCTCCTAATAAATCACCAGCACCACGAATTTCTAAATCTTTCATAGCTATATTTAATCCACTACCTAAATCAGAAAATAACTCTAGTGCTTGAATTCTTTTACGAGCATCTTCAGTCATATGATGATACGGTGGTGTTATGAAATAACAAAAAGCCTTTTTATTAGAACGCCCTACACGACCTCTCATTTGATGTAAATCAGACAGCCCAAAATTATTTGCATTGTTTATAAATATTGTATTTGCGTTTGGAACATCTAATCCACTTTCAATAATCGTAGTAGACACCAATACATCAAACTCATTATTCATAAATCCTAACATGAGTTCTTCTAACTTCTTACCTTCCATTTGTCCATGTCCAATACCAATTTTAGCATCAGGGACTAAACGCTGTAATAAACCTGCTACTTCTTTAATATTTTCTATTCGATTATGAATAAAAAATACTTGCCCCCCTCTAGAAACCTCATAAGAAATAGCATCACGTATAGTTTCTTCAGTAAAGCGAATTACGTTTGTTTCAATAGGATGACGATTTGGTGGTGGTGTTTTAATTACTGATAAGTCACGTGCAGCCATTAAACTAAATTGTAATGTACGTGGTATAGGTGTTGCTGTTAGTGTTAGTGTATCAACATTTTCTTTAATCGTTTTCAATTTATCTTTAGCAGAAACTCCAAACTTTTGTTCTTCATCAATAACTAACAATCCTAAATCTTTAAATTTAATACTCTTATTTGTTAGCTGATGCGTTCCTATAACTATATCTACACTTCCTTCTGCAATTCCTTCTAAAACTCCTTTTCGTTGTTTTGCGGTCCTAAATCTATTTAAGTAATCAATTGTAACCGGAAAGTCTTTTAATCGACTAGAAAAGGTTTTAAAGTGCTGAAACGCTAAAATAGTAGTTGGCACTAACACTGCCACTTGCTTTCCATTATCTACAGCTTTAAATGCTGCTCGTATGGCAATTTCAGTTTTTCCAAATCCAACATCACCACAAACCAATCGATCCATTGGTTGTTCTTTTTCCATATCAGCTTTTACATCTTGAGTTGAAGTAAATTGATCTGGAGTATCTTCATATAAAAAACTTGCTTCTAATTCGTGTTGCATATGAGTATCAGGTCCAAATGCAAAGCCTTTTTCTAACCTTCTCTTAGCATATAATTTTATTAAGTTAAAAGCTATTTCTTTAACTCGTTTCTTCGTTTTTTGTTTAACTTTTTTCCAAGCACCTGATCCTAGTTTATATATTTTAGGTGCTTTTCCATCTTTTCCATTGAATTTAGATATTTTATGTAGCGAGTGGATACTTACATATAAAATATCACGATCTCCATATATTAACTTTATGGCTTCTTGCTTTTTACCTTCTACATCAATTTTTTGTAATCCTCCAAATTTTCCAACTCCATGGTCAATATGTGTTACATAATCACCAACATCAAGTTTTGTTAATTCTTGAAGTGTGATTGATTGCTTTTTTGCATATCCGTTTTTTAATCTAAATTTATAATAACGCTCAAATATTTGATGATCTGTATAGCAAACAATTTTCTCGTCTTCATCTATAAATCCTTGGTATAATGGAAATACAATAGTCTCATAATGTACTTCCTGTTCAGCATCATCAAAAATATCTTTAAATCGCTGTGCTTGTTTATCATTCGCACAAAAAATATAATTGGTAAATCCGTTATTATGATTTTCGTTTAGGTTATCAATTAATACATTGAATTGTTTATTAAACGAGGGTTGTGGCTTTATGTGAAAAAGAACATCTTTATTAGTATTTTCTTTTTTTAACTCTGAACGAAATGAAATTTCTGCTACAGTAAAATTCTCTAATTGTTTTTTAATTTCATTACCGTTACTAAATAAAGCTGATGGCTCTGAATGGTTTATTTCTTTTGATAATTCACTAAATGCAATTTCTGCTTTTTGAAAAAACTTATCTAACTGTGCCCCTATTAATTCAATATTTCTAGCAAATATTATTGTTTTTGAAGAAATATATTTTAGAAAACTCTCTCTGCTTTCTTGCAAAGTTTTATTTTCTACATTAGGCATAATACTAACCTTACTTAATTTATCTTTAGAAAGTTGTGTTTCTACATCAAAAGATCGAATACTATCAACTTCATCACCAAAAAACTCAATTCGGTAAGGTTCGTCATTAGAAAATGAGAATACATCAATAATACCTCCACGGACCGAAAATTCTCCTGGTTCGGTAACAAAATCAACTCGATTAAAATTGTATTCAAACAGTACTTCGTTTACAAAATCTAAAGATACCTGTTCACTAACCGCTAACTTTAAAGTGTTTTTTTCTAGTTCTTTTTTAGTAACTACCTTTTCAAAAAGTGCCGTTGGATACGTAACTATAATTGCTGGTTTTTTACGTGAATTAATCCTATTTAATACTTCAGATCGTAATAATACATTTGCATTATCTGTTTCTTCTATTTGGTACGGTCTTCTGTAAGAACCTGGATAAAACAGTACATTTTTTTCTCCCAATAATTGTTCTAAATCATTGAGATAATAAGCAGCTTCTTCCTTATCATTAAAAATTAATAAATAGGGTTTGTCTGCTTGTTTAAAAGTTTCTGAAATAGTAAAAGACAACGAAGAACCGACCAAATTCGTTATTTGAAAATGGTTTTGTTCTTGTTGAAGCTGGTTTACAATCTGTTTTACTTTACCAGATTGTTGGTAATGATTTACAATAGTTTGCTTACTCAACGTAAAAAATTTTACACAAAAGTAAGATTATTATTTTTTGTAATGACCTTGAAGTTATTTTGATTGCATATAAAAAAACACCTATTTTGGTTTCTTAAACAATTGCTATATGAAAAACTTACTTTCTATTATACTCTTCTCTATTTCTACTATTCCATTATGGTTATACATAGTTGATGGTTATTATCAAAAAAATATAAAAAAAGGATTTCATTATATACTTACATTCATTAGTATTATTATAATTTCTTTTATTATGTTAAGTATATACAGGTTATATTTTGTTTTTACTCTTCCTTTAATTATATTCATTTTTATTATTCAAACTAAAAGAAAAAAATAATTTAAATACTCTTTATTTTACAAATTTCTTTATTAGGTAAAACAATGACTCCGGTAGGATAAGTATATAGGATTACACCTTCAAAAGCACTTTCAAACTCTAAAAGAGCTTCTTCATTTTCTAATTCACATAATATAGCTCCTTCTTTGATTAGATCTCCCTCGTTAACATGCCATTTCTTTATTTTTAAGTTTTTAATTTCTTTAAAATCTGGAACAATGATCGAAGATTCTTTTCCTTTTTCTAAAACAAGACTCTTTTCTTCATTATTATCAATCAGTTTTTTTTCCTCATTAATAATTTTAAAAATATTTTTAAATAGTTTTTTTATCATTTTAAAACACTTTTTTATTAAAATTAAGTATAAAAATTCTTAAAATATCAAAAGTGTTCCTTTATTAAAATATTCAGCAGTTATTTTTGTTCCATTAATAACATCTGTATCCCAATCTTGAATTATAAGCCATTTGTTTTTGAGTTTGTTAATTACTACATGAAATCTTCCATAAGTAACAAAAGGTTCTTTATTTTTTTCAGTGTATTTAATGCGATAATATCCTACTTCGTACCCTATGTTTTTTTTATAAACTCTTTGTTCAAAACTGAAGTCTATTTGCCTTTTTCTAGTACTTATTTTTTGATATGATGACTTTACTGTGTTTTTATACTCCTTACCCATTCGTATACCATAACTGTTAACTCGTAGTACATCATCGGTATGTAACTTGTTAAATTCCTTCCAATTTTTAGCTTCAAAGTGTTTTTTAAACGGTTTCCAAAGTTCTTGATTAACTTCACGAATAATAGCTTTTTTATTTTGTGAAAAACTACATATGCTTAAAAAAGCAAAAATCAGTAATGTATACACAGATTTCATAAATATTTTCTTTATAATTGACCTGTTAACAAGTTACTGATTTTTATTTACAATGCTTATTTTTAGATAGTTTCTAAAAATTTACTTGTTTTGACAATAGTTTTCTTTCAGTTTTACATTATGTAGTTTTTTCCATATTTGATGTTCAAATGGTTGTGGTGAAAATCGAAAAAGGGGCATGTACTTTTTTGTTTTTTTACAATAAAAACTCTCTACAGATACCTGAAGTGTAATCAACTTTTTTGTTCTGAAAGAATCGTGGGTAATTACCTTTCCTGTAAACGTAGGTATTCCTTTTATTATTCCTTTGAAAACAACTGATACTTGTGTTTCAGGTATCACTTTTTCTCTTTCTTTATTTACCGCTTTCATTAATCCATCAAAATATAACTTCAAATTATCTTGAAAGAATTTAGCATTTGGTTTCTCTTGCAAGTTTATATTCCAAACAAAAACGTACGACCAAAATTCTGAACTTTCAATATTACCCCAGCCTTTTGCAAATCGAATATCTTCATAGCCTTCAAAGTCAATTTCTGGTGCAAAACCAAAAGGTAAATGAATAACTTCTTTACCCCAAGTACTATCTGCTACTAACAAAAGGTTCTCTTCTTTTTGTCCAAATGTTCCTATAGTTGTTAATAGTAGTGTTATTACAAGTAGTTTATTCATGTTTTATTTATTTTTAAATATTTATCAAAGAATACAGTTGAAAATCTCTTCTCTATTATATTACAATTGTAAGGTAACATCAAAACCAATAGCATCAGATATTGCTCCATCTCTAACTTTACTTGTATAGTTAACTTTCCAACGTCTTCTATCTATTTTAAATTTTGTTGTTAGTCTTTTATTATCATAATCCATTGTAGCATTAAAGTTAATAGGTTTTGTAATACTTTTCATGGTAAGATTTGCTTCAATTCGAACCGCTCCATCTTTAAAATATTTCACTTTTGTAATTATCAAACTTGCTTTAGGGTGTTTTTGAACATCAAAAAAATCAGGATCTTTTAAATGGTTTTCCAAATTTGTCTTCGCTTTACCTTTTTCAATATCAGTACTCACTAAAGTATTCATATCAATAATAAATGAACCGCCAGTAATTTTATCGTTAGTTTTAATAAAATACCCTTCAGTAAAGTTAATAGTTCCTTCATGACCTCCAAAATAAAAAGTATAGTATCCATTCCATTTTATGGTACTGCTTTTTGTGTTTATTATTAATTTTTCTTGAGCCTTAATATTCATTGATAGACTCATAATACTGATAATTACAATTAAAAAATTTTTCATGATATTTATATTTTGAAGTAAAACTAAAAGGGCTTTAAAATATAAGTGTGAAAAAAGTGTAAAAGAAGTGTCAACAGTTGTAAAATGTCAGATAATTGTATGTTATTTACCAAAATTATGAGCAAAAAAAAGATTTATATATACTGTAGTTTGGCCAGTATTCTATTATTAGGGTCATTCTTTTCTTATTTTAATTCTGATGAAAATGATTTTTCTGAAAGAGTAAAAGTATCATTACGTTCAGTAGGTAATCAATTATTACTTTCAAGTAATGATAGTACTTCTTTAGTTTTACCTATTCGTGAAATAGGTTCTTATAAATATAAGCTGTCTTTTCAGAAAAATCTGTCTTTTGAACCTAGTGATTTAACAACAATTATTAAAAATAGTTTTGATAAATCATCACTTCCTAATTTTTATAGAATAGCAATTTTACGTTGCTCTGATAGTGAAGTTGCTTATAGTTATGAAATAAAAAATCATAGTGAAAAAGATATTATACCATGTAAAGGCAGAGTATTGCCTAATACTTGTTATACTGTTAATGTTAAATTTACCAACAAAACAGAACAATTTTTAAAAAAACACATTTTTCTATTAGCATTTCTCCTACTAATCATAATTGTTTTTTTAGATTTCCTTTTTTCAAAAAATAAACTTACTCATTCATCAAGTACTTCTTCTAAAAATAGAATTACTATTGGAAGTTTTAGATTTTATCCTGATCAACATAAACTGATACGTGAAGCTGTTGAAATTACCCTTTCTAAAAAAGAATGTGAATTGCTTGCAATTTTTGCCGACAGCCCAAATCAAATTATTAAACGTGATGAACTTTCTAAAAAAGTATGGGAAGACAATGGTGTTTTTGTTGGTAGAAGTTTAGACACCTACATTTCTAAATTACGTAAAAAGTTAAAGGAAGATTCTTCAATTAAAATTACCAATGTTCATGGTGTAGGATATAGTTTAAAAATTGAGGAATAGGAATTTGTTAATTATTCTTCCAATGGAATTTGTTCATCGTTCATAAATGCTTCAAAAGAACCTAAAGGAGCAAAATCAATATTAATTATAGAGTAATCATTTTTTTTTCGCCATAACCTAACTGAGTCTGTTCCCTTCATTTTTAACCAATCTCTAGTTACTTTTTTTCGTTCTTTTAAACCTAATACATCAACTAATAGCCATTGTCCTAATGCATTTTGACCGTATCTTTTTCCATTTTTGTCTTTTTCAGTATTACTACCAGATTGTAACGCTTTTGTATTACTTTGAGTAACTAATGAAGGAATTTTTTTACCGTTTGGAAGTTCTAAATAAAAACGCACTTCTGGTTTATCCTTCTTATTTCCTTGGTGATTTTTTCGTTTTTTCTCAAACTCAAAAATATCATTTACAAAAAAACTTGGATGTTTTTTATGAAATTCTCTGGGAATCGGAATATAAACTTCATTAAGAGGTCTTGGGATATTACTCCCCTTAACCTTAGGTGCACCTCTCCATGCATTTAATCCAGATTTATCTTCAACTTCCTGGGTTTGGTAAGAATATAAAGGCAAATAAACTTCAATAGTTTCTGTTTCAATTTCTTTTGAAGAATCAATTAAACTTAAATAAGCTTTCATTAAAAATTCAAATGGATCATCAATAATTTCAACATCAAACTGATTTAAAATTAAAGTGCCATATTTTTCAGAATCAAATTTTTGCCATATTTGAGAATCTCCAAATGTATATTTATAATCTTTATTTCCGTCTGACCAAGTAAAAGATGTATTTGTTTTATTAAAATCTTTTAGATTATTAATATCAATCAAAGGATAAGCACATTCGTTTATAGTAAAACGCCCTTTATCACGAGTAATATAATGATAAATATTATTGTTTTCAATTAACCCCAAGCGCTCATAGTCACTTTTCATTTTTTCGTTTTTAATTTCAGAAACCTTTAAAGCTAAAGCTTCAATATCATTCTGGAGTATATTGATTTCATGCTGATAGCGCTTAAGTTGCATTACTTTTTGAAAAGAAGGTTTACTACTCATCCAAGTTTTTAAACCAATACCAATTCTATTATCTCCAAAAACTGATAAAACATCATGTGGAGTGTTACCTATATCAACATTCTTTCCTTGAAATGTTTTTGCAAAAACTGTTTCTTGAAATTTGGAATCTAAATAAGGAATTAAATTACCTTGTTTTTGACGAAATAAGTTCGATAATGCACCATATACTTGTAAAAACTTAATATATTCATCTCTTTGTTCTTTAGAATATTGTTCCCAAACACTCATTCTATAACACTTTTAATATTTCATAACTAATTCTCTCTATTAAAGTTGTTGTTACTGAATTTCCTGCTTGCATATATAACTTACTATTTGCAAGATTTGGCAATATAAAATTTTGAGGATACCCTTGAAATGAAAAACATTCTCTAGGAGTTAACTTCCTAATCCCAAAATTATCTCTAATTAAAGGAACATTATGTCCACCTGTACCCATATTAGCAGTTAAAGTTGGGCATACGTTACTCTTATTCTCTCTCACATAAACTCTTCTCCATTGATAAACAGTATCCTTTGAAACCATAGTTTTATCTAATTCAGGGTAATATTGATGGTCTTTAGAATAATAATATTTATCTTCTTGTTTCCCTTTTTCTAAAATATTGTGAATAGTTTTTTTAAGTTCAATTTTTTCAGGAAATTTAAATGTGGTAAAGTTGGGTACTTGTTTTGGATCAAAGGCAACTATAAAAATTCGCTCTCTATTTTGTGGTATGTTTGCGTGTGTCATTGAATTTAAGACAGAGCTGTAAGCTTTATAGCCTAATTTTTTTTCTAAAATCTCAATGATTGTTTTAAATGTTTTTCCCTTATCATGAGAAACTAAATTTTTAACATTTTCAAGAAAAACTACTTTTGGTCTATGTTTATCTATGATTTCTTCTACGTCAAAAAACAATGTTCCTCTTGTGTCAGCGAACCCTTTTCTCTCACCTGCAATAGAAAACGCTTGACATGGAAAACCAGCACATAAAACATCAAATTTTTTTGGTATATAATTTTTTGTATTTTCTTTTGTTATATCACCAAATGGTGTTTCACCAAAATTATCTCGATAAGTTTTTTTTGCGGCTTTTTCCCATTCACTGGTATAAACACATTTACCTCCAACGTTTTGTAAAGCCAATCTAAAACCTCCAATTCCTGCAAATAAATCAATAAATTTAAAAGTATATTTTTTCGGTGTTGGAAAAGGAACATTTTCAACTTCAAAAAGTAGCTGTTGTAGAGCTTCTTCTTCTACAATAGAAATGTTTTCATCTTGCTTGTATTTTACAAAGCTTTTTAACGCTTTTAATGCACTTTCTTTATAGTGTTTTGAAACTCCATTATGAAAATTGTGTAAATAATGGGTTATTATTGCTTTATCATCTGGTTCAACTAATCTTATTTGATAATTTTTACCATCTAGTTCCTCAATACTTACATTATGTTTTTCCATTATCAAACCTCAAAATCTATATACTTACAAAAGTAATATATTATTTCTAAAATTTTAAAAAGTTGTTTGGCTTTCGAATATTTTTCATTATTTCAAATAGCTTACTTATTTTAAAAAAAATAGTTTTTAATATTTTACTCTTTCATAATAAAAAAAGATAGTTTAGTTTTCATCATTTCGTTACATCAACAAGTTTCTTATTTTCATAAATATCCCTTGTTTATTAAAAAAATAGATTTTAACCATATTTTTTTAAGTGATAATATCAACTGTAACTAATCTATCTCCTTTTTTTAAAACTTTCTTAAAAAGCGCATTAAAAAGAGCCGTTTTAATTAATCATTTTTATACTATTTAAAACATCGTATAAGAAAAATTGATAATGAATTTTAGTGATAGATTTTGCAAAAATTTACATTTTTTTGTTTGTGACTTTTTTTAAAATTGCGCTTCTAAAAAATACAAGATTGTTTACTTTTACATTAATTAAAAAAATAAAAAAATTATGTCTATATCAGATTTATATGCAAGTGGAAAACACAAACAAGAAATAGGTCATTTTGCAAGTGTAGTTAAAATAGCAAAGATTGATAATGTGATTTCAGAAGGAGAACAAAAATTATTAGATAGAGCTGCAGTAAAATTAAATATTAGTTCTGAAGAGTATACAGAAATTTTAAAGAATCCTGAAAAATTTCCTGTAAATCCTCCAGTAAGTTATGATGAACGTATTGAACGTTTATACCGATTAACAAAAATGATTTTTGCTGATGAAAGCGTTGATAGAGATGAAGTAATTATTATGCGTAAAATTGCTGTTGCTTTACAATTTCCTACTGATAATGTAGAAAAAGTTTGTGATGAAGCTATACACTTAATATTAAATAATAATGAGCTTGATGCTTTTACCGAAGCTATAAAAAAGGTAAATTTAATTTGATTATATACTAAATTTACATAAATTTAGTTTTTAGTATAAACTCCTCCCTTATGAAATCAACGTTTTTCTTAGTACTATTTTGTTGTTCATTAACAACATCTATCATTTCGCAAAACTTAAATGAGTCATGGCAAATTGGTGTAGGTTTTGGTATTACAAAATTTAATGAAAGTGATGCTGGTTATATTGGTGATCAATATATTTTTCAAACACCTAGATTAAATTTAACAATGCCTATTGGTGAGCGTTTATCTGTTGATGGTGCTATTTCATTTAATACCATAAATGATGTTGGTATTATGACAAACTCTGTTAAATACTTTTCAATGGATGCTTCAATACGTTACAATTTTGATGCAATTTTAAATAATTTTAGTCCGTACCTTTTTGTTGGTGGAAGTATTGTAGATTCAGAACGTAAAATGACACCTACTTTTAACATTGGTGCGGGTGGTATTTATTGGGTTTCTGATAGAATAGGAATTAATCCTCAAGTATATTACAAGCATTCTTTAGAAAGTTATGAAAGCATGCGTTCTCATATACAAGGTGCCTTAAGTATAATAATTAAATTAGATTGGAATAATCTATTTGAAGGTGGTAATCACGCAGCTAGATCATCTGGATCATGTAATTAACACTTACAATATAAACAAAAAAAAGAGCGGTTTAAAACCGCTCTTTTTTGTTTATAATTTATTTACTGCATTCTGTAAACGTTGAATGGTATTTTCTTTACCAACCATTTCAATTATATCAAATAAGTGAGGCCCTTTTAAAGCTCCTACTAAACTTAATCGTAAAGGTTGCATTACTTTACCAAAACCTACTTCTTTTGAAGTAATCCATTCTTTAACTATTTTTTCAATGTTCTCAGAAGTGAAATCTTCAATACTAGAAATTACAGTTATTAATTCTTCCATTAATATTGGAGTTCCTTCTTTCCATTGTTTTTTACTTGCTTTTGCATCGTATTCGCTTGGATTAACAAAGAAAAAGTTAGATAACTCCCAAAAATCAGCTACAAATGTTGCTCTTTCCTTAATTAACGAAACTACTTTTTCAATATATTCATTGTCTTTTTCAATTCCTTTTTCCTTTAAAATTAATGAAAACAGTGCTGTTAATTCTGAATTTGATTTTTGTTGCATGTATTGCTGATTAAACCAATTAGTTTTTTCAGGACTAAATTTTGCTCCAGACTTACTAACTCTAGTTAAATCAAAATTTTCTACTAATTCTTGTAATGAAAATAATTCTTGTTCAGTACCAGGGTTCCATCCTAAAAAAGCCAACATATTTATAAATGCATCTGGAAAATATCCATCTTCTTTATAACCACGTGAAACATCTCTTGTTTGCTCATTAGTATATTCTAAAGGAAATACAGGAAAGCCTAATTTATCACCATCACGTTTACTTAATTTTCCTTTTCCAACTGGTTTTAAAATAAGTGGTAAATGTGCAAATTTAGGCGCTTCCCAAGCAAAAGCTTTATACAAAAGTATATGCAATGGCATAGATGGCAACCATTCTTCTCCACGAATTACATGAGAAATTTCCATTAAATGATCATCAACAATATTAGCTAAATGATATGTTGGCATACCATCTGATTTATACAGTACTTTATCATCTAAGGTATTCGTATCTATTTTTATTGTACCACGAATTTCATCTTGCATAATTAAAACTTCATCTTGTGGAGTTTTAAAACGTACTACATATTTTTCACCAGCTTCTAATTTAGCTGTAACCTCTTCTTTAGATAATCCTAATGAACTTTGAAGTTTTTCACGATTGTGCCAATTATAAATAAAGGTTTTCCCTTCTGCCTCATGCTGTTTACGATGTGCATCCAACTCTTCAGCAGTATCAAATGCATAATAAGCCCATCCGCTTTCAATTAATTGATTAGCATACTGTTTATATAATTCTTTTCTTTCTGACTGACGGTATGGTCCAAACTTTTCATTTTTACCTGGCCCTTCATCAAAAGGTATATTACACCATTCTAATGAATCTATGATATACTTTTCTGCGTTAGCCACATAACGAGTTTGATCAGTATCTTCAATACGTAAAACAAAAGTTCCATTATGTTTTTTAGCAAATAAATAATTAAATAAAGCGGTTCTAACACCACCTATGTGTAAAGGTCCTGTAGGACTTGGAGCAAAGCGTACTCTTACGTTATCAGTCATTTTTTGTACTTTTAAATCTGTGTGTACCAATTTTGAAATCACAAAGATACTTATACCTATCAAAGTTTAAAATTATACATAACAAAAATGCTCTTCAAAAAAATTTGAAGAGCATTTTTAAAATCGTAATTGATTATTTTTTATTAAAATTTATAGTAAACTCCAAAATTTAAAGCTGCTTTTTTTGCTACATTTCTTCCGCCAAAAGCTCCACCAAAACTAGCATTTGCTCCAAAGTTTTGATTAATTTCTCCAATTAACTTTAAACCAAAAGCTGCATAACTTTGATCATTCACATACAAACCTGTAAGATTATTACTTAATGGTAAAGCAATATCTCCGTTTTTTAAAGACATTACACCATCTAAAAAACCTGCAACCCAAAGCCAATCAATAGCTTTATATCCTAACTCTCCTCCTAATTTATAAGCACTACTATAATCATTTGTTCTAATATCAAATCCAGTAAATGCTTGAATATACCAAGAATTGAAACCTCTTCCTGCTAAAATTAATGGAGTAACTGTCCAAGCATCATAACCAGTTCTTAATCCGGATGCTTGATTGAAACTTCCTGTGTTTGCTTCAATTCCTAATTGTCCGGATAAAATCCATTTTTTATTATAAAAATTATGCTTTACTCCAAATTGAACATTTCCAATTGAAGAAGTAGATTCTTTTGTTGTAAAAGGAATTGGTAATAATGTTTGACCGGCTATATCTCCAGATTGAACCATTTTTAAAGGAATATTTGCAAATAAAGTCGTTTTATCAGAAATTCCATATTCACCATACAATTGTAACGTATTATCAGTAATTTTTCTTTCGGTATTATAATCAGGATTACCAAAAAGTTTATCATAATTTGAAATAGTTGTGAATGATAATTGTACATATCCTTCATTCTTCTTTTTTGTCCACGGACTTTGAGCAAACACTGAAGTTGCAAATAATACGGTTACTAAAACGCCTAGTTTTTTCATGTCTTTGTTTTTATTTGAAATTAATAACACTTATTCTGTTATTCACTATAAATATAAAATTAGTAATACTATTTTAAAGTTCTATACAACTCAAAAAGTTATTAATTATAAGGTTTAGTGGTTTACTTTTGGTTTTTCTTACAAAAAACACTTCAAATATTTTATTATAAAAGTAGTATTTTTATAAGTTATAAAAAATGAATAAAAGAGAAAGATTTAGAATAAAGATGCTTAAGTACAAGAAAAGACTTAAGATTTTAGGAATAAATGAGGTTGAATATGAGAATTTGTATGCATATAGATCTCATGGCAAACCATGTAGTTGTTTTTTATGTAGAAGTGAAAAACACAAAAGAAAAATAAAACACAAAAAGAGCTATATCATATAGCACACTAATTTTAAGAAGTTACTTATATGGAAGTGTTCAATTCAATAGAACAAAAACTACAACAGTTTAGTAAAAAATACTATACAAATGAATTAATAAAAGGAGGAATATTATTTTTTTCATTAGGATTAATATATCTTTTTTTTACTTTATTTATTGAATATTTCTTATGGTTAAAACCAACAGCTAGAACCTTATTATTTTGGTTGTTTATATTAGTAGAACTACTGCTATTCTTTCGTTTTATTTGCTTTCCTATTTTTAAACTGGTTGGTCTTCAAAAAGGTATTTCTATTAAAGATGCTTCAAAAATAATAGGTAATCACTTTCCTGAAGTTAAAGACAAATTATTAAATGTATTACAACTTAAAGATAATACAGATAAGTCCGATCTTTTAGTAGCTAGTATAGAGCAAAAGTCAAAAGAATTACAACCTATTCCCTTTACAAAAGCTGTAAGTTTTAAATCAAATTTGAAATACGCTAAATATGGATTAATTCCTGTTTTAATTTGGTTTTTAACCTTAATAACAGGCGTAAATACTAAGCTTAGTCAAAGTTTAAATCGTGTAATAGATTATAAAACAGCTTATGCTCCGCCAGCTCCTTTTTCATTTTTTTTAACCAATGATATGTTAAATGTTATAAAGGGTAAATCAATAACAATTTATGTAGAAACAAAAGGAGAAATAATTCCTGAAGAAGCTAAAATTTATTTTAATAATCAACAATATTTTTTACAAAATAATGGTAACGGATTGTTCTCCTATACTTTTAGTGAAGTACAAAAACCAATATCTTTTTATGTAAAAGCAAATAATGTTTCCTCAAATGATTATCAAATAAATGTTATGAAAACTCCTTCTATTCAAAACATTTCACTTGAATTGAATTATCCAAATTATACTAAAAAGAAAAAAGAAATTATTGCTAATTCTGGAAACATAAATGTTCCACAAGGAACATTCATTACTTGGGCTATTAAAACATCTGAAACTGATAGTGTTGCATTTATTAATGATCATAAAAAATATTTTTTTAATAAAATTAGCGAAGACAGTTTTAATTATAAAAAACAAATTTTAAATAATACCAATTATATAATTTCAACTTCAAACAAAAATTTAAAAGGGTATGAACAATTACAATTTTCTATTAATGTTATAAAAGATGAGTTACCTAATATCACCGTACAATCTAATATAGACAGCCTAAAAAGAGGTGATGCGCAATTTATTGGTCAAATTTCTGATGACTATGGTTTCACAAAGCTTGAAATTGTATATAAAGAAGAAAATAAAACTCAAAACACTGATTATCAATTAATTAAAATAAATAATAAAACAATACAAAGCTTTTATTATGAGTTTCCAAAAGGAATAAAATTAAAAAAAGGAGTTAATTACGAAGTTTTTTTTCAAGTATATGATAATGATAAAGTTAATGGTAGTAAAAAAAGTATAAGTAGAAAATTTTATTACCGTCAAAAATCAAAAAATGAAATTGATGATGAACTTCTAGAAGAACAAAAGAACTATATAGATAAATTAGAAAAGTCTTTACAAAAACAACAAAACAGTAAAAAAGATCTTGAAAAGATTCAATTTGATTTACAAAACAGAAAAAATCTGAGCTGGAGTGATCAAAAAAACATTAAAAGTTTAATTAAGCGTCAAGAACAATATAAACAAATGATGCAACGTCAAACCGATAAAATACAAGAAAACTTCACGGAAAAGAATGAAAAAAACGAAGATTTAAACAAGAAAAAAGAAGATTTAAAGAAACGTATAGAAGAACTGAAAAAGCTTGATAAACAACAAAAACTATTAGATGAACTGAAAAAATTAGCTGAAAAGCTAAATAAAGAAGAACTTGTTAAAAAAGCTAAGGAATTATCTGAACAAAACAAACAAGAGGAAAAAAGTCTTGAACGCATTTTAGAAATGACAAAACGTTTTTATGTTGAGCAAAAAATGAATCAAATCGCTAATAAACTTGATGACTTATCTAAAAAAGAAGAAGAAGAATCGAAAAAAGAAGATCAAGTACAAAACAAAGATCAAGCTAAAGAAACTCAGAAAAAATTAAATAAAGAATTTGATAAAATAAAAAAAGACCTTAATCAATTAAAAAAAGAAAATGAGAAGTTAAAGCAACCAATGGATATTCCAGAAATGGACAAACTAAAGGATGAAACACAAAAAGAACTTAACAAATCATTAGAAAAACTAAAAGAAAATAAGGGGTCTGATGCAAAAAAAAGTCAAAAGAAGGCATCAGAAAAAATGAAAAAAATGAGTCAAAAAATGCAAGAATCTATGCAAGCAATGAGTGCAGAAATGCAAGAAGAAAACATGGAAGGCCTTCGACAAGTATTAGAAAACTTAATTACTTTTTCATTTAATCAGGAAGAATTAATGAATACTTTTTCAAATACATCATCATCACATCCAAATTTTGGTTCAAATTTAAAAAAGCAACATCAATTAAAAACATACTTCGAACATATAGATGATAGTTTATTTACACTGTCAATACGTGTACCAACAATTAGCACAAAAATTCAAGAAGAACTTGCCAATGCACATTACAACATGGACCAATCATTAGAAAATTTTGCTGACAATAATTTTAGAAATGGAATATCTAATCAGCAATACGTAATGACTTCTGCTAATACGTTAGCTGACATGTTAAGTAATACCTTAGATTCAATGAAAAATCCAAAGCAAGGACAAGGTAAAGGAAAAGGAAAGGGAAAATCATTTAGTTTACCTGACATCATAAAAAAGCAAGGAGAATTAATGAAAAAGATGAAAGATGGAATGAAGAAAAGTTCTCAGGGAAAACCAAAAGATGGAAAAGGAAATAAAAAAGGAGAAAAACAGGGACAAAAAGGAAAAGGAAACAAGCAAGGGGAAGAAATGAATGGAGAACTATATCAAATATATAAAGAGCAATCAAAATTAAGGCAACAATTAGAAAATGCTATAAAAAACGGTAAGGATGGAAATGGAAGTGGTAAAAAAGCTTTAAAACAAATGGAAGAGTTAGAAAATCAAATATTAGAAAAGGGTTTTACACAAGAAAGTCTTAATAAAATGAAACAATTAAACTATGAACTTTTAAAGTTAGATAAAGCAGCTTTAGAACAGGGTAAAAAGAAAGAAAGAAAGGCAAATACCAATTTGAAAGATTATATAAACACCAACAAAAAAGAACTTAAATTTAAAAAGCTCTTTTACAATCAAACAGAAATTTTAAACAGACAATCACTACCTTTGCGCCAGAACTACAAAACAAAAGTTAAAAAATATTTTACAACTACAGAAAAGCAAATTTAAACTGTTTACATAACATGTTTTTACTTAAAAATAAATATGCCTTTCGATAATTCAAAAGAATGATACAATTTAATTACGAAACTGATTTCAAATTATTAGATGAAACTAAAACTAATAGTTGGATAAATGAATGTATAGAAAAAGAAGGTTTTGAACTAGGTGAAATCAATTATATTTTTTGTAATGATGAATATTTACATAAAATAAATATTGAGTTTCTACAACATGATACATTCACAGACATTATAAGTTTTGACTACACACTGGGTAAAGAAATTAATGGTGATATTTTCATATCAATCGAAAGAGTAGAAGAAAACTCAAACAAATATGCTACTTCTTTTCAAGATGAACTACACAGAGTTATTATTCATGGTGTTTTACATTACGTAGGATTAAAAGATAAAACTGATGATGAAAAAGAAAAAATGCGTCAAAAAGAAAATGAATACCTAACAATTTTTAATAAAAAATAAAACGAGTTCCACGTGGAACTGAATATAAAATATGAGTTTATTTAGTACAACATACGATGTTATTGTAGTAGGTGGTGGTCATGCAGGAAGTGAAGCAGCTGCATCTAGTGCAAATATGGGTGCACATACTTTGTTAATTACAATGAACCTTCAGAACATAGCTCAAATGAGTTGTAACCCAGCTATGGGTGGAATAGCTAAAGGTCAAATTGTTCGTGAAATTGATGCTTTAGGTGGATATAGTGCAATAGTAACTGACAAGACAGCTATTCAATTTAAGATGCTTAATAAATCAAAAGGACCTGCTATGTGGAGTCCTAGAGCACAATCAGACAGAATGCAATTTGCTGAGTGTTGGAGGAACATGCTTGAACAAACTGATAACTTAGACTTTTATCAAGATTCTGTAAATGGTTTAATATTTAAAAATAATACTATTGTAGGTGTAAAAACTGCCTTAGGTTTACAAATAAAAGCTAAAACAGTAATTGTAACAGCTGGTACATTTTTAAATGGTTTAATCCATATTGGAGAAAAAACTTTTGGTGGTGGAAGAGCTGGTGAAGGAGCTTCAACTGGTATAACTGAAGATTTAGTAGCAAAAGGCTTTGAATCTGGAAGAATGAAAACAGGTACTCCTCCACGAGTAGATGGTAGATCATTAGATTATTCTAAAATGACAGAGCAGCCTGGTGATGAAATAACCGAAAAATTTTCTTACTTAAAAACAAGTAAACCTTTACAAAAACAACGTTCTTGTTACCTAACATATACTAATCCTAAAGTGCATGAATTATTAAAAGAAGGTTTTGAAAGGTCTCCAATGTTTAATGGAAGAATTAAATCTACAGGTCCAAGGTATTGCCCTTCTGTTGAAGATAAAATAAATCGTTTTGCAGAAAAAGATAGACATCAGATATTTGTAGAACCAGAAGGATGGAATACTGTAGAAGTATATGTAAATGGTTTTTCTACTTCCTTACCTGAAGATATTCAAGACAAGGCTATACGATCAATTGAAGGTTTTGAAAATGTAAAATTTTTCAGATATGGCTATGCAATAGAATATGATTACTTCCCACCAACTCAGTTAAAACATAATTTAGAAACAAAATTAATTGAAAATCTATTTTTTGCTGGTCAAATAAATGGAACTACAGGTTATGAAGAAGCAGCAGCACAAGGTTTAATGGCTGGTGTTAATGCTGCCCTTAAGACACAAAATAAAGAAGCTTTCATCCTTAAAAGAAACGAAGCTTACATTGGCGTTTTAATAGATGACTTAATAACAAAGGGAACTGAAGAACCATATAGAATGTTTACTTCTAGAGCTGAATATAGAACTCTATTAAGACAAGATAATGCAGATTTGAGATTAACAGAAAAAGCATACCGATTGGGGTTAGCCTCTAAAGAAAGATTTGAAAGAGTATTAGATAAGAAGAAAAAAACGGAGCTTACAGTTAATTTTATCAAAAATCTAAGTGTTACTAAAGAAGAAATCAATCCTATTTTAGAAAGCAAGAAACTAGCTATAGTAAATCAAACAATGAAGTTATATAAAATAGCTTCACGCCCACAATTAAATTTCAACGATCTAAAAAAGGTCACAAAGTTAGCATCTTTTATTAATGAAAATAATATAGATAATGAAATAATAGAACAGGTAGAAATAGATTTAAAATATTCTGGATATATAGAGAAAGAAAAAAACAATGCAGATAAATTAAATAGATTAGAGAACGTTCCTATACCTTCTAACTTTAATTATAGTAAAGTAAAATCACTTTCATATGAAGCTAGAGAAAAACTATCAAAAATACAACCTACTTCAATATCACAAGCAAGTAGAATAAGTGGTGTTTCACCTAGTGATATATCGGTATTACTTGTATACATGGGACGATAATTATATTTAAAACATTTATAAAAAAGGACGATTCAAATGAATCGTCCTTTTTTATTTATAACATAAACAAATAGATAACAATAGTAAAAAAAACAATTAATAATTTATATTTAACCTTATAATGATAACTAATCATTTCAAACCAGGTAGAATAAAACAACATATGTTTCATGTGGAACATAATTATTATTTAGAAATAATATATAATTACTCATCAAAAAAAAACAATAATTCAAACCGTAATTATAACCACACTTCTACTCTATTAAAAATATTAACTAAATTTATTAAAAATAAAAATTAATAAGTGATAAAATATTAAACAAAGAGCGTAACAAATAAAAAAACTCCTACTCTATTTATACTATAAAACAGAAACTAGACTATTATTAATTAATATAAAATAAACAGATAATAAAATGTTTCATGTGGAACATAAATAATCTAAAGAACCCCTACACTATTTATACTATTAAACAAAAACTAGACTATTATTAATAAATACTAAAACCAAAACATAATGTAATGCTTCATGTGGAACATAAATAATTTAAAATACTCCTACTATATTTATACTACTATACAAAAACTAGACAATTATTAATTAATATAAAATCAATAGATAATAAAATGTTTCATGTGGAACATAAATAATTTAAAGAACTCCTACTATATTTATACTACTAAACAGAAACTAATCAATTATAAATTAATATAAAAATCAATAGATTATGAAATGTTTCTTGTAGAACATAAATAATTTAAAGAGCTCCTACTATATTTATACTACTAAACAGAAACTAGACTATTATTAATTAATATAAAATCAATAGATAATAAAATGTTTCATATGTTCCATATGAAAGTTAAAAACACTCCTACTATATTTATACTATTTAAACAGAACTTGATCAATTATTAGTTAATATGAAAAACGATAGATAACATATGTATAAATAATCATTTACTTTATATTTAAAAATAGCTTATTAACACAAATACATAAAAATAACTTTCAAATTTTATAAGTAGTCTATTAAAAATAATTAAAAAATAAAGATGTTCCATGTGGAACATCTTTATTTTTTTATGTAATATTGTCCTAGGAAAATTATTGTTCCCCGTGGAACATTATAAAATATATAATAATGAGCAAAGAAAAAGAATTTTATAAAAATCTTCATCCATATCTAAATTGTATAGATTATACTGTTTCAAATGAAAGTTATGAGGTTATGCATAATAAAGAATACGACATGTTAGTAACCTCTCCTCTACCAAGTAATTTAGATAAATATTATAAAAGTGAAGATTACATTTCACATACTGATGGTTCAAAAAATATATTTGAAAAAACATACCAATTAGTAAAATCTTACACATTAAATAAAAAATTAAAATTAATAAATTCATTAAAAACTGATAGTAAAACAATACTTGATATTGGTGCTGGTACAGGCGACTTTTTAAAAACTTGTAAAGAAGGAAACTGGTCAGTATTTGGAATTGAACCTTCAGTAGATGCAAGAAAAATAGCTAAACAAAAAAAAATAAATTTAGTAGATAATTTAGAACTAGTATATGATAAAAAGTTTGATGTTATAACACTTTGGCATGTACTTGAGCATATTCCAAATTTAAAAGAATATACAAATAATATTAAAAAATTACTAAAGCCGAATGGAGTATTAATAATAGCTGTTCCTAACTATAAAAGTTTTGATGCTAATTATTATAAAGAATTTTGGGCAGCTTACGATGTACCAAGACATGTGTGGCATTTTTCAAAAACATCTATAAATAAAATTTTTAATGAAATTAAAATGGATGTAATAAAAATACTTCCTATGAAGTTTGATTCTTATTATGTATCATTGTTGAGTGAAAAATATAAAAAGGGAAAAATGAATTATATAAATGCTTTTTATATTGGTATGAAGTCAAATTTTAAAGCAAAAAGAAATTTAGAGTATTCTTCTTTAATTTATTTAATAAAAAACACTAAATAATCATTTTAAATACACTTATTTGTATTTAATTAAAAAACATATACAAATACCTTATTAAAAATAAAAAACCTCTTAAAACTATGTTTTTAAGAGGTTTTTTAATAATTAAAATATATAATAATACTATACAATATAAGAATTATTTATTTAATAAAAACATGCCAAAAACTGTAATTAAAAAATAAACAGCTAATGTCATAGCTCCTGCATAATCTTTTGCAAGTCGTTGACCTATTAATAAAAATATTAAAGTTAATGCAGAAAGTTGAACTCCTAATAAAGCTAATTCTTTTGAACCTGTAGTTATAATATTAAAAATACCTACAAACATAAAAGCTCCTGCAATAATTTCAATAACTAAAATTATTCCTAATAATAATGGTACCAGGTTTTTAAATGGTGAATTTTTGAAGTGATCTTTAATAAAAGATAAATTACCATTCCAATCTGTTACTTTATCAACACCCGATTGTAAAAAAGTGACAATTAAAAAAAGTAAGATTAAAATTTCTGTAGCGTTGTTTTGAATAAGTTCCATAAAATTGATTTTAGCAAATATAAGTTATAAATAAAAAAATGTAACATTTATTAAAAATTACGTCATATAGTTGTTAATTGTTATATTTAGCTTAAAAACTCAATCAACTTAAAACTTTCAAATTATGCCAGTATTTTTATATCCAATTATTTTCTTAGGGATAGTACTTATATTATCTTCTTTCTTTACAGTAAAACAACAATCAGCAGCTATTATAGAGCGTTTTGGTAAGTTCCATAGTATTCGCCAATCAGGTTTACATCTAAAAATTCCACTTATTGATAGAATAGCTGGGAAATTAAGCTTAAAAATTCAACAATTAGATGTAATTATTGAAACAAAAACTTTAGATGATGTTTTTGTAAAATTAAAAGTATCAGTACAATATAAAGTAATAAAAGATAAAGTATATGATTCATTTTATAAGTTAGATTATCCACATGACCAAATTACATCTTATGTATTTGATGTAGTTCGTGCAGAAGTTCCAAAAATGAAGTTAGATGATGTTTTTGTTAAAAAGGATGATATTGCTATTGCCGTAAAATCAGAATTAAATGAAGCAATGATGACTTATGGATATGATATTATTAAAACATTAGTAACTGATATTGATCCTGATGCTCAGGTAAAAGAAGCTATGAATAGAATTAACGCTTCTGAACGTGAAAAAGTAGCAGCTCAATACGAGGGTGATGCCCAACGTATTTTAATAGTAGAAAGAGCAAAAGCTGAAGCTGAGAGTAAGCGTTTACAAGGACAAGGTATTGCAGATCAAAGAAGAGAAATTGCACGTGGTTTAGAAGAATCTGTAGAAGTTTTGAATAAAGTTGGAATTAACAGTCAAGAAGCATCTGCTTTAATAGTTGTTACACAACATTATGATACTCTACAATCTATTGGTCAAGAAACTAATAGTAATTTAATATTATTACCAAACTCACCACAAGCTGGAAGTCAAATGCTTAATGATATGGTTGCAAGTTTCACAGCTAGTAATCAAATAGGAGAAGCTATGAAGAATAGTAAAAAAAATGACAATAAAGAATAATAAAAACTAAAAAAAGTTATGATAGTTACTACAACACCAACTATAGAAGGAAAACCTGTTAAAGAATATTTAGGTATTGTTACAGGTGAAACAATTATTGGAGCTAATATTTTTAAAGACTTCTTTGCAGGAATTAGAGATATTGTAGGTGGAAGATCTGGATCTTATGAAAAAGTACTTAGAGAAGCTAAAAATAGCGCTTTAGAAGAAATGGAAGAGATGGCAAAGCAATTAGGTGCTACTGCTATTGTTGCTGTCGATTTAGATTACGAAACTGTTGGACCCAATGGTGGTATGCTAATGGTTACTGCTTCAGGAACAGCTGTTGTTATATAATAAATGTACAAACATTAAAAGAAAAGCCCAATCAATTATGATTGGGCTTTTTTATTATACTTAATTATTTTTTTTCTTCTATTTGTTCTTCTCCATCTTCAGTTTTAGTAGCATCTTTAAATTCTTTAATACCTGTACCTAAACCTCTCATTAATTCAGGAATTTTTCTACCTCCAAAAAGTAATAATACTACAACAACGATTAATGCTATGGATGCTCCTCCAGGAATAGCTAAGAATATATTATTTGATATCATTTTAAACTAATTTATAGTAGCAAAGATACAAAATTAACTTCGGTGTTCAATTACTCCTCCTATTACTTTTTTGTCTTTTAAAACTTCAGGGGTTCCTTTATAAAAAATAGATCCACCAAATGACACTTTAGCATCTAAAACTTCACCAGATTGAACTTCAGCTTTTGCCCCAGAACCAGCTCTAATAATATTCATACTAGATACAGTAACATTAAATCCATGATAATTTGCACCTAAGTCAACTTTTACAGTTTGATTTTTAGTTTTACCAGATAACTTAATTACTGAAGCAGAAGTACTTTTTACTTTCAAATGTTTAACATCGATAACCATGTTAATAAATGCTCCTTCTTGAGCCTTCACTTCTACTTTTTGTTGTTTAATACTTTTACTTGTTATAATTGCACCTTCATTTGCGTCAATAATTGCTATATCATTTGCATAATACAAAGTAATTTTTGCCTTACCTTCAGCTGTAGTTTCAGGAAAAGAAAGAACTATTTTTAATGTATCATTAATAGCTTTAAATTTTACTTTATTAGCCTTCTGCCCTGTTACAACTGCATTAAATTTATCAGATTTTACTAATTCAACATCAATACCATTATACACTTTAAGAGTTGTAAAACTTCCTAAATCTTTAGTAATACTATTTTGAGCAACGATTATAATACTTACAAAAAACAGACTTAAAAAAATAAATTTTTTCATTTTTATTATATTTAATTTGTTTAACATTTAATAAGTTAAACAAGCATAGTATGATTATTATGACAATAACTATACCATTACTATAAAGACAAATATTGAAATTTATTGTTACATTTTAAAGAATTAACTAGTTATTAATTCAAAATCTAAGTGTTTACGCTCTAAATCAGTATGCTTAACTTTAACAACAACTTCATCTCCTAATTGAATCATGTTTTTAGTTGATTGACCAACTACAGCGTATTGTTTTTCATCAAAAATATAGTAATCATCTTTAATATCTCTGATTCTTACCATACCCTCACATTTATTAGATTTTATTTCAACATAAATTCCCCATTCAGTTACTCCAGATACTACTCCTTCAAACTCTTGGTTTTTATGATCTTGCATGTATTTAACTTGCATATATTTTATTGAATCTCTTTCTGCCTTAGAAGCTAACTCTTCCATTTTTGAAGAATGTTTACATTTTTCTTCGTAAATATCAGCTTTAGGTGAATTTTCTCCATCTAAATAATGTTGTAACAAACGATGTGTCATTACGTCAGGATAACGTCTTATTGGTGAAGTAAAATGTGAATAGTAATCAAATGCTAATCCATAATGACCTATATTTTGAGTAGTATATTCAGCTTTACTCATAGATCGTATAGCTAAAGTTTCTACCATATTAGCTTCACCCTTTCCATGAACATCACTTAATAGTTGGTTTAAACTTTGAGAAGTTTTTTCTTTTGTTTCGGTATTAATTTTATAACCAAATTTACTTATAATGTTTTGTAATGAAGCTAATTTTTCAATATTAGGCTCATCATGCACACGATATATAAAAGTTTTGTTAGTTGCTTTTCCTTTAGAAAAACCAATAAATTCAGCAACTTTTCTATTAGCTAATAACATAAATTCTTCAATTAATTTATTAGCATCTTTAGATTCTTTAAAAAATACACCTACAGGGTTGGCATTTTGATCTAAATCGAACTTCACCTCTACTCTATCAAATGAAATTGCACCTTCTTTCATACGCTTTTTACGTAATTTTTTAGCCAATTCATCTAATTTTAAGGTAGCTTCAACAATAGCCTCATCTACCATATAAATTTCACCTGTTAATGAAATTTCTGCAGGAATAGTATTTTCTTTAGTTTCAATAATCACTTGAGCTTCTTCATAAGCAAATCTTTTATCAGAATATGTTACAGTTCTTCCAAACCATTCATTTACAATATGAGCTTTCTCATTAACTTCAAAAACAGCAGAAAAAGTTAATTTTTCTTCATTAGGACGCAATGAACATACTCCATTAGATAGCATTTCAGGTAACATAGGTACTACCCTATCAACCAAATATACAGATGTTGCCCTATCATAAGCTTCATCATCTAATTTAGTTTTAGGTTGTACATAATGCGAAACATCAGCAATATGAATTCCAATTTCGTAATTACCATTTTCTAATTTAGTAAAAGACAAAGCATCATCAAAATCTTTTGCATCTTTAGGATCAATAGTAAAAGTAAGATCATTTCTCATATCTCTTCTTTTTGCTATTTCTTCTTTAGTAATGTCAAATGATAATTTACCTGCCTCTTCTTCTATTTCTTTAGGAAAATCATACGGTAAACCGTATTCTAACAAAATAGAATGTATTTCTGTATCATGTTCACCTGGTTTTCCTAAAACTTGAGTAATTTTTCCAAAAGGATTTTTAGAATTATCTGGCCAATCAGTAATTTTAGCTAATACTTTATCACCATGTTCTGCTCCATTAAGTTTACTTTGTGCAATAAATATATCTGCATACATTTTATTACTGTCAGGTAATACAAAACCAAAATTTTTATTCAATTGTAATACTCCAACAAAATCTTGCTTTTCACGTTCAATAATTTCAACTACATCAGCTTCTAACTTATTACTTTTTCTTTTTTTGTAAAGATAAGCTCTTACAACATCATTATGTAATCCTTTACCTAAGTTTACTGACGGTACAAAAATGTCGTTTTCAAAATCATCAGAAATGAAATATGCATTACCATTTGAAGTAACATCTAAAGTTCCTATATGATATTTCCTATCTTCATTAATTTTATACTTTCCTCTTTCTACTTCTTTAATTTTTTTAGTTGCTGTTAATTCTACTAATTTTTGAAGTATTTGAGTTTTACCATCAGTACCAGTAACACCTAATGCCGAAGCTATTTGTTTATAATTATATTGTTTGTTACTATCTTTATTAAGTATTTTGAAAATATTTCGGGTTAAATCTTTAATTACTTTACCCTTTTTTTTGTAGATTTTTTTCTTTCTAGTCATTAATCTTGCTTCTTATAAAATTTGTACCAAAGTACAAATAAATTTATACCTCAACTTATTAAATAACTGTTATGAATACATTTTTGTATTTTACAACCTTATTAACTTTCTTTTTATATGACAAAATCTTGGTTTCTAATTGTAAATCCAACAGCTGGTAATGGTAATTTTAATAAGCTATGGTTAGAAATAAAACATGAATTAAAAATACAACAAATAGAATATTCATTTGTGTTAACAAACTATCATAAACATGAAATTGATTTAGTTCATGAAGCAATAAATAAAGGTTATAAACATATAATATCTGTTGGTGGTGATGGTACTTTGCACCATATAATTAATGGAATTATGACACAAAATGAAGTAGAAAGTAATCAAATTACTGTTGGTATAATACCTTTAGGTACTGGTAATGATTGGATTAAAACATATAATATTTCTAAAAATATTAAAGAAGCTATTTTATTAATAAAAAAAGAAAATACTATTTACCAAGATATTGGTTTTCTACAATTAAAAAATACGTCAGCATATTTTAATAATGTTGCCGGTATTGGCTATGATGGTTATGTTGTTAATAAACTTAATAAATTAAAACGTTTTGGACCTGTTGCTTACTTATTAAGTGGAATTGCTGGTTTAATTTTTTATAAAAAAACAACTTTTACTATAGCTATTAACAATCAAATTGTTAGTACTAAGTGTTTAATGACATTATTTGGAATTTGTAAATATTCAGGAGGTGGTATGCAATTAACTGATTATAAATCTCCTAATGATGGCTTATTAGATGTAAGTATTGTAAAGAATTTAACTTTTTTAAATTTATTATTTAATTTGCCTAAACTGTACAACGGCTTAATTACTAAACATAAAAAGGTTAATACTTACTTATCAAACGAATTGTTAATAACCCCTCAAAATATAGAACAATCTATATATATTCAAGCTGATGGAGAATTAATAGGAACTGGTAAAGTTAAAGTAACTCTTTGTAAGGAAGCTATACGATTTGTTATCAATAGTTAATTTTAGTTAAAAAAATCTTAATAAAATTGTAACGTTTTTAAAATTTATTCGTCTTTATAATAGAAAGGCTTTAAAAATGAAAAACTTACGAAAAATAATAGCTTTATTTTTACTTATATTTATTACAGGAATTATAGTTACTGTGATAAGTATAAACACTTCTTTCAAAAAAAATACTTCAGAACAAAAAATTACCTCAAAAGATAGTATCTATTTATTAAAAAAGAATATTTAAAAAACTCTTTTTACTTTTATTCATTCTTCACTTATAAGAAGTATGTTTATTTAGTATATTAAGTTCTATTTTTAAATTTTGAAATACTTTTTACAGTTATTAACATATTATATTATTAATATAAAGAATTTTTAAAATTTAAAAAAAAGAATGATTGTTATTATAGCTTGTGAATATGTAGAGTAAAAAGTTTATTTAAAATTAGGTTTTCTTACTTATTAAATAAGTTAAACAAGTTATCATTTATTTAAGTTCTTTAAAATCAATTATGAAATGTAGTTATTAACAAAAGTTATAAACACTAGTTAACTAACTTTATTGAATTACTTATTTCAATTTCATTGTAAATAAATTGTAAATTTTATGTTGATAAATGTTTCTTAAAAAATCAAAAAAAAAGTTGCATATCTAATATCTATTCTTGTATTGTAAAAAAAAATGTAAAAAATCAAATTTTCTTTTTAAAATCTACAAATAGTTCTTAACATTTTAATAATACAATTAAGTACTTAAAAATTAATAGGTTATTAATAACTCTAAAAAAAGCATTGTTAATTACTGTTGATAACCGTTAATAATGGTATTTTTGTGTTTCACAACTAAATTAAAATCAACATATTATGATTATTGCTGTAGGAAACGACCATGCTGGTACTGAATACAAGTTTGAAATAGTAAAACTTTTAGAAGAATTAGGACACAAAGTGATTAATTTTGGTACTAATACAAATGATAGTATGGACTATCCTGATACAATTCATCCAACAGCGGAAGCTGTAGAAACAGGACAAGCTGAAATAGGTATAATTTTATGTGGTAGTGGTAATGGAGCTCAAATGACAGCTAATAAACATCAAGGTGTTAGAGCAGCATTGTGTTGGAATAATGAATTAGTAGAATTAACTCGCCAGCATAATAATGCTAATGTGTTAACAATTCCTGCTCGTTTTGTTTCATTACAACAAGCTTTAGGTTTTGTAAAAATATTTTTATCTACTGAATTTGAAGGAGGGCGTCATGCTAATAGAGTTAATAAAATAGCATGTGAATGTTAGTGAAATTTGTAGTAAAAAACTTTAAAGAATTAACAGCTTCAGAACTATATGATATACTTCAATTACGTTCTGAAGTTTTTGTTGTTGAGCAAGATTGCGTATACCAAGATATTGATGGAAAAGATGATATAGCATTACATGTTTTAGGTATAAAAAATAATAAGATTATTGCTTATACTCGTTTGTTTGATGGAAATCAATATTTTGATACACCTAGCTTTGGAAGAGTTATAGTAGCAAAATCTGAACGTAAATTTGGATATGGTCATGATTTAATAAAATCGTCAATTGAAGCAATTTATAGTAATTATAATACTAAAAAAATTACGATTTCTGCACAAACTTATCTACAAAAATTTTATAAATCACATGGGTTTGAACCTATTGGAGAAGAGTATTTAGAAGATGGAATACCACATATAAAAATGATAATGAATTAATATGTTTTTTATTTATTTAAAATTATATTAATTCATTTACTTCTTTTATGTCACCTGGTTTTAAGTTTCCTATAAAAATTTCTCCAATTCTAACTCGTATTAAACGAAGTGTAGGAAAACCAACAGCAGCAGTCATTTTTCTGACTTGTCTAAATTTTCCTTCTGTAATAGTTATAGCTATCCAACTTGTTGGGCCATGTCTTTCATCTCTAATTTTTTGAGTTCTATCAGGGAAGTTAGGCTTAACTATTGAAAAAGCTTTACCAGGTTTTGTTATATATTTTTTACCATTAAAACCAATTTCTACTCCTTTTTGAAGCTTATTAATTGCATCTTGAGAAATAATTCCATCTACTTGAACATAATATTCTTTTTCTATTTTATTACTTCTTACTTGTTCACTTACCTTACCATTAGTTGTTAATAAAAGTAAACCTTCTGAAGGAACATCTAAACGGCCAATTGCCATTGTTCCTTCTGGAAAATCATATAACTCTCCTAGCATTTTTTTCTTCCTTTTTGTTTGATTATTAATAAATTGAGAAAGAAAACCATAAGGTTTATGAATTATAAAATGACGGTGTTTTAACATAAAAACAAAAGTAAAACTATTTTAAATTAAATAGAATTTAGAATATATAAATAATTAGACCTCTTATTATAATTTGAATTAAAGTATGATTTTTACTCATGAATATTGAACTATTGGAACATCTCCGGAAATTAAAATAAGTAAACTTAGTAGTTTATTTAACACTAAGAATTTTTATTTCTTTGACATAGCTCCATATACTTCGATAAGTTTTAAATATATTTTTATTTAAAAATACCTTTATATAGGTAATAACATTTAATATTATAATTGTATTTAGTTATAGTAATGGTATCAATACTATTAATTTCAGAAAAAAGAGAAATTAGTTCATTATTTAATAAACTTCTGTCATCTGTTAAAATCAAGCCTTTTGAATTAGTTTTATAAGAAATATTTTTTGTCCAATAATTAAATTGATCAAATCTTGACGAGTAAGAATATATTTTAGGGTTATTTATAGAAAAAGCTAATAAAGAAGCATTTCTATAAGAAGAAGTTAGTATAGGTATTTTATTATTTTCTTGATGTTTTAATACTTTACTTTTTATTTTATGCCAACCATAATGATAGGTACTATCTTCATCTTTACCACCAAAAATTAAAGTTAATGGAACACCGCCGAAATGAATAGTTATAGCAATAATTAGAATAGAAGAAAATATTAAAGAAGATATTTCTTTTTTTTTCTTTATAAGAAAGTTAATAGCCAAAGGTGTTATGAAAAGTAAACCTACAATATTCCAATAATATAAAACATTTGAAAAAATAGATAAGAATAAAAAAGTTATGGTAGATACTAAAAAAATATGCTTAGAAAATTTTATATAAACAATTGTATAAGAATTAATTTCATTATTTTTTTTCTTTTTAAAAAGTTCAATAATTCCCCACCATATAAAAGGAGAAAGCATTACTAAACTACCTAAAATAAAACCAATATAGTTACCTTTAAAGAATTCATAATTTATAAAAGGATCTATGGTTCTTTGTTGAATATTAAATTCAAAAGAACCAAACTTATTTTTAGCATTCCAAATAAGAATTGGAGAACTAACCATTAGTATAATTAATAAACTTAAATAAAGTCTATAATCTTTAAAAATACAATGGAGTTTTTTAGTAAAAATTAATAAAGAAATAATTCCTAATCCTAAAAATATGGCATTGTATTTTGATATAATTGCTAACCCTAAAAATAAACTTCCTAAAAAAATATTTTTAGTAGTGCCTTTTTCATTTACCCATATTTCATGTATAAAATTTATGTAAAAATAACCAGATATAAAGCAATTGGTTATTAGTATGTAATCGTTCCAAGCAAAAGAAGTAAATAAATAAAATAAAGGACTTGAAAAGAATAGAATGAGATACAAATAGGGAGTGTTATAATTTAATTTTTTTATTATAAGAATTAATATATATGAAATACAAATAGAAGATAAAAAAACTGGAAGTCTTAAAATAAATAAAGACGTTCCAAAGAATGAAGTGAACATATTTTGAATTAAAGCTTGTAATGCTGGATGATCATGGTAAGATAAATCAGGATGTTGGCCCCAAAGCCAGTAATATGCTTCATCTGGATTAGGAAAAATAAAAAACCAGTAGTAAATTTTAGTAGCAATTGTAATAAATGCTAAAAAGAATATAAATGTTCTTTTTGTAAAAGTATTCAACACTATATTTTTTGTTTTCAAAAGTAAATTAAGTAAGTATATTGTATGTTATTATATTGTGATTTTACTGATAAAAAAAAAATATAAAAATGAAAAGTATTGCTACTTTTTTATAACTTAGCAACTCTTATTTTTACACTAATTTTAGCAGATTTTATGGCAGCAGATAAAGAAAAAGAAGCAAAATTAAAAGCGCTTCAACTTACACTAGATAAGTTAGATAAAACTTATGGAAAAGGAGCAGTAATGAAATTAGGTGATAGTCAAGTAGAAGATATTGAGGCTATTTCATCAGGATCATTAGGTTTAGATTTAGCTTTAGGCGTAGGAGGATATCCAAGAGGAAGAATTATTGAAATTTATGGACCAGAATCATCAGGTAAAACTACTTTAAGTATACATGCAATTGCTGAAGCTCAAAAGGCAGGAGGTATTGCTGCTTTTATTGATGCTGAACATGCTTTTGATCGTTTTTATGCAGAGAGCTTAGGAGTAGATGTTGATAATTTAATCATATCTCAACCAGATCATGGTGAACAAGCATTAGAAATTGCTGATAATTTAATACGTTCAGGTGCAATTGATATTGTGGTTATTGATTCAGTTGCTGCATTAACACCTAAATCAGAGATTGAAGGTGAAATGGGAGACTCTAAAATGGGACTTCATGCTCGTTTAATGTCACAAGCATTACGTAAATTAACAGGTACTATTAGTAAAACTAATTGTACAGTTATATTTATAAACCAATTACGTGAAAAAATTGGTGTTATGTTTGGAAATCCTGAAACAACAACAGGTGGTAATGCCTTAAAATTTTATGCTTCAGTTCGTTTAGATATCCGTAGAAGAACTCAAATTAAAGATGGCGATAAAGTTATTGGAAACAGTACTAAAGTAAAAGTTGTTAAAAATAAAGTAGCACCACCATTTCAAATGACTGAGTTTGATATTATGTATGGACAAGGTATTTCTAAAGTAGGAGAAGTATTAGATATTGGTGTTGAATATGGAATTATAAAGAAAAGTGGTTCATGGTTTAGCTATGGAGACACAAAATTAGGTCAAGGTAGAGATGCTGTAAAAGGTGTTATAAAAGATAATCCTGAGCTAATGGAAGAACTTGAAAATAAAATAAAAGAGGCTATTGAAAATCAAGATTAAGTATATACATTAAAAGTTCAAACTATTACTAATCAAAGCTGTAGAAGTTAATTCTATAGCTTTTTTTTATGGTTTTTATGTTTTATTTAATAGTAATGTTAATTTATTACCATATTATAATATTATATTAACTATTAATGTTGTTTAGGTGTTTTTAATGTTAAATTGCTGAAAATTTAATATTTAATTAACTCTTCTAAACATGAAACAACTAACTAGAACTATCCTATTATTAATTGGATTACTATCATTTTCAACCTATTCTCAAGAAAGTGATGATATACCAACTCGGTGTGATACACCATCACGACAAAACTATTTTTTGCAAAATGATAAAGCAAGAATAGAAGCAGAAAAACATGAACATTTAACTAAAAAATTTATAAAAAAAAGAAAAGAAGAATTTAAAAAAGGAACAGCAAATAGAGCTTCTAAATATGTTATACCTATTGTATTTCATGTTTTTGGTACTGATTTCGTTGGTAAAAAGGTTGATGATGCTTTAGTTAAAGATGCCTTAAAAAAAACTAATGAAGATTTTAATGGGCTTAACAATGATTTTCATGATGTATCTGATAGATTTAAAAACCTCAGGTCAACCTTAGATGTTGAATTTCGTTTAGCTGAAGTAGATCCTAACGGAAATCCAACAACAGGTATAAATTATTATACAAATAGAGCCGGATTTGGAGCAGATAACATTTATGATGAAGAAATTGCCAAGTTTGCTTGGGATAATTATAAATATTTTAATGTTTATATTTTATTAGACTTAAAAAAGGATGGCAAACTTAATAGATCTGGAGTAGCATGGTATCCAAATAAAGATCAATCAGATAGAAATGTAGCAAGAGCAGTTTTTAATGGGAGATATTTAGGAACTAATAGTAGTGAAAACTTTAGAAGAATATTAACTCATGAATTTGGTCACTATTTAAATTTAGCACACACTTTTGAAGGTGGGTGTTCAGGTACAGGAGATAATGTAGATGATACTCCAGCAACTACAGTTAGCTTAGATTGTATAGTTACACAAGAAAAATGCTCAGGAGCAGGAATTCCAAATTCTGAAAATTTTATGGATTATTCTGATTGTTATAGAATGTTTACAAGAGGTCAAATACAGCGTATGCAAGCTGCTTTAGATTTCTCTTCAAGAAAACCTTTATGGCAAACAAGCAATCATGCTGAAGTATTTTCACAAAATACAAATGAACCAAGATTGTATTATGATTACACTACATTTACTGAAAGTTTTGAAAATGATGGAACCATTGGTGGAGGAAGAGATGTAAAAATTACATTAGTAAATGGCCCAAAATTTTCAAATGTAGGAACATTACCTAGTAATAGTTATACAGTTGAAAACTTACCTTCTGGTTTAAATGTACAAGTGATAAGTAATAGTACTACTGAAGCTGTAGTTCGTTTAACTGGGAAAGCTGTAAGCCATGTAAAAGATAATAACATAAGAAACTTAAAGTTAACATTTAATAATGCTGCTTTTACTGGTTTTAATGCTGTAAATATTAAAGGATATAGCCGACCAGATTTACGTATAGAGTATAATAATGCTTATGAAAGTACATATTTAACTTTTGATGAATTAAGACAAGTAGCTATAGACGGAAATAACTTTGTAGGTTTTGGAATAACCCCAGGTCAACAACGTCCTAGGTATGAGCTTTCTGTAGATGATAATAAATTAATGATCGGATTTGATGCAGGAACTAAACATGTGGCGGTTAATGCTAGCAAACAAGTTTTATTAATTGAGGAAGGTACTACAATTGGGCCTAATTTAAACTGGGATCATGATGACAGAGATAGACTTTTATTAGATAATACTTATCAAGTATGGAAAGGTAAAAGAGGTTTTGTAGGTATGAGAATTGAAAGAGAATCTTTTCCTGGAAAATATTTTTATGGATGGGCAAGAGTTGAGGTATCTTCAGATGGAAAAATAGCACGATTTATTGATTATTATTCGCATAAAAACCCAGAAGCAACTGTTAAAGCAGGTATAGGAGATAAACCATCTATTGCATTATCTAAGCCAGTTTTTTTTGAAGACGAAGTTAATAACGGAACTTTTTCAGAAGAAATAGATATTATTCTAGAAGGTAGTGCAAATTTTACTTCTCAAAATTTAGCTAATGGTATACATTTTACAATTACTAATTTACCACCGGGATTATCAGCTAGTATTCAAAAAGTAACTAGTAAATTAGGGAAGTTAAAAATACAAGGTACTGCAAGTAGTCATGTTGTAGGTGATGGAACATTAGCAAAAATTCAATTTAATGAATCAGCATTTACTATTGCTCCAAGCAATAAAACGAATTTTGACTTACAAATTAGATTTTTTGATCCTTATGATATTACATACATAAGTACAGAAAATTTAACTCCTTGGATTAATAGTAGTAACACCAATAGATGGATCTATATAGATACAGATTTTGATTTTGGTGATAATTCTAGGTATTCTATAACTCATTATACTGATAATTCTAATAATGGAGAATATGTAGTATTAAATGCTAGAGGAAAAGGATTTACAATGGATGCTACTACCCTACATCCTATTTCTCTTAATGTTGGAACGCAAGTAAACGCATCAAGTAGTTTTGTTTCTACTGGTTATGGGGTTAATAATGCCCCAAGACTATCAGGAACTGGTGTTCCTCATAATGGAAAAATTACTTATACAGGATTACGTTTTAGAGACCGAGCAGGAAGATTACACTATGGATGGATGAAATTTGAATCTAGACCAAACGGATTTGAAGCTAGGTTACTTGCTATAGCTTATAACAAAAGACCAAATGAAGCAATTACGGTAGGTCAAATACCTAATGATTATTGTTATGCAGCTGCAAATATTAATGAGAAATATGATGATTATTCTAGTGCAATAGGAACTTTTAATTTTGAACAGTTTTCTCAAAAATCAGATTTTCCTCAAAACTATACTGACTTTACAAGTAAAACGATAAAAGTACGTCCTGGTGCTAATAATTTTTCTATAAAAGATGATGGAATAAAAACATCAGGAACAAATATTCTTGGTATTTGGATTGATTTAAATGGAGATAAAGATTTTGAAGATAATGGAGAACAAATTCATATGTCAAACCCTTATCCAGCAGGAAGTGATTATGGAGGAGAAGTAACATTACCAAATGTAAACGGAACTTATACATTACGTATTACAATGAAAAATGAAACAGAATCAGATAATCCTAAACCATCTCCTTGTGATTTCTTTTTACATGGTGAAGTAGAAGATTATACTATTAATATTTCAAATTCAAATCCAATATATCCAGTAGCTAAATTTGAAATGCCTGAGAGTATTTCTGCCAAAGAGTTATTGGTAGTAACAGATGCTTCTACTAGAGAACCAGATTCATGGAATTGGGAATTTGAAGGAGGAGTTCCAGCTACGTTTAATGGTAAAACTCCACCTAGTATTTATTATGAAAATGTAGGTACTTTTAAAGTGAAATTAACAGTTAAAAAAGGAAGTGTTTCACAAAGTATTGAAAAATCATTAAAGGTTAATCCACATCCAACAGAGTATTGTCAAGTTTCAAGAAGAGGAACTTATCCACGAAGAAATGATGTAACAAAAGTTGTGTTTGGTGATATTAACAATGTAACACAAAAAGGTGGAACTGGATATGGTGATTTCACTAGTTTATCTACAAGTTTAATACAAGGACAAACATACCCTATTGAGTTAACAACATATCAACAAATTACAAATGCAACTAGTGAAGCAGGAACTAATTTAGTTGTTTGGATTGACTGGAACAGAAACAATGAATTTTCTGATAATGAAATAGCTTATGAAAGAAGAGCAGTAGCTTCAGATACTCCAGATATGGTATTAAATGGAAATATAACTGTTCCTAAAATTTATTCAAATGGAACATCTTTAATGAGAGTAATTCGTTATTATTCATACGACAATAATGATAGGCCAAGATGTGGTGAAATAGTTGAAGCTGATATAGAAGATTATACAGTTAATCTTACAGGAACAACAGTTCAAGCTCCAGTAGCTAATTTTGAAGCAAATTCAACTACAATTACAGAAGGAACAACAGTTGTTTTTACTGATAGTTCTACAAACAGTCCTACAGGATGGTCATGGTCGTTTGATGGAGGTACTCCAACTACATCAATAGAACAAAACCCTTCAATTACTTATAATTCAGAAGGTACATTTAAAGTAACGTTAACAGCTAGTAATTTAGGTGGTGATAATACAATGACAAAAGAAGGGTATATTACAGTAAATAAAGGCTCAAGTATTACCTATTGTGAATCAGCAGGAACACGAGTACAATACGAATGGATTTCAGGAGTAAAAGTAGGTAGTTTTATAAATAACTCAGACGCTCAAAAGTATTCAGATTTTACATCAAAAACCATAACATTACCAGGAGGTTCATCAAATGAAATAACGTTAACACCAGGGCATTCAGGATCTGCTTATAAAGAGTATTTTAAGGTTTGGATAGATTATAATCAAGATGGAACTTTTGGAACAGATGAGGTAGCTTTTGATGCAGGGTCAGCATCAGCAACAGCAGTAACTGGAACAATAGAAGTACCAGCAAGCGCAAAATCTGGAAATACAAGAATGCGAGTATCGATGAAATATAATGCTGCTCCAAATCCATGTGGTAGTGTTGGAGATGGAGAAGTAGAAGATTATACTGTAAATATTTCAGGGTCAACAAATCCAAACCCTATTACGTATTGTGAATCCGCAGGAACACGAGTACAGTATGAATGGATTTCAGGAGTAAAAGTAGGTAGTTTTATAAATAACTCAGATGCTCAAAAATATTCAGATTTTACATCTAAAACAATATCATTAGGAACTGGGTCTTCAACAGAAATAACGTTAACACCAGGGCATTCAGGAACTACTTATAAAGAGTATTTTAAAGTATGGATAGATTATAATCAAGATGGAACTTTTGGAACAGATGAAGTAGCTTTTGATGCAGGATCTGGATCAACGACTGCAGTAACTGGAACAATAGAAGTACCAGCAAGTGCAAAATTAGGAAATACAAGAATGCGAGTATCAATGAAATATAATACTGCTCCAAATTCATGTGGTAGTGTTGGAGATGGTGAAGTAGAAGATTATACTGTAAGTATTAATTCTAATGCTCAGTCAAGACTCAATACTTCTGATATACAGTTAGATGAAACTACAATATACCCAAACCCTGTTAGTCGTGAATTAATAATTACTTTAAGTAATAAAACTGTAATTAAAAATTCAAATATTAAAATTCAAATATTAGATATTACAGGTAAAAATATTACAGAAAAAAGAAATATTAATAGTCAAAAAATCAGATTTAATTTAGAAAATTTAGAAAATGGAACTTATATTTTACAAATTATAAATAGAAATAAAAAAGAACATAAAATATTTATTAAAAAATAAAATAAGTTTAAACATTATAAAAACTGCTAAAAATAATTTTTAGCAGTTTTTTTGTTTTTAGCATAGGGTAAAATTTTAGTTAGACGTATTGTAATTAATGAATCACTTAATAGTGGTATATCATTATAAAAACCTAACTATATGAAACAATATTATTTTTTAGTATTATTATTAACTACTACTTTAGTAACTGCACAAGAAATAGTTATTAATGAAATTCAAGCAAAAAATTTAAGTACTTATAAAAATCCAAAAACAGGAGAATACTCTGATTGGATTGAATTAAAAAATACAACAAGTTCATCAATTGACCTTAGTGGTTATTTTTTAACTGATGACAAAGAGAACTTAAAAAAGTGGACTATTCCTTCAGGAACAAAAATATTAGCTAATGGTTTTTTATTAATAATAGCAGATAATACAAATTCTGGTTTAAGTACCAATTTTAAGTTATCAACTACTGGAGAAGAAATTATACTTTCTAAAAAAGATGGCTCAGAAATACATAAAATAGAATACCCTTTAATTCAAAATGATGTTTCTTATGGTCGTTTAGTTGATGGTTCTTATTCTTTTATGAATAAACCAACGCCAAGTTCAGAGAACTCAGATAGTTCTGCATTTACTTTATTAGATTCTGATATTAAAATAAACATACCTACAGGTTTATATAGCGCTAATCAAACTATAGAAATAACAAAAAAAGGAGAAGGGAAATTGTATTATACATTAAATGGAACAAAACCATCATTGAGTTCAATATTATATTCTGGACCAATAACTGTTGATAAAAACACAGTGTTAAAAACAATAGTAATTAAATCATTAACAGAGTATAGTAATATTGAAAACCGATCTTATATTATTGGAGCTACTCATAATTTACCTGTAGTTTTATTAACGTCAGATAATTCTTATTTGAATTCAAATAAGAAAGAAGTAATTGATGGAAGAGTTCAATTTAATTTTATAGAGAAAGATGGTACAGTTGCTATTAATCAGTATGCAAATTTTAGAGAGTCAGGAAGAACATCAAGAAATCAACCTCAATTAAATGGTAAAGTAGAAGCTGATGGAGTATACGGAGATGATGATTTTGATTATAAAATGTACCCAAATAAAAAAACAGATGAATTTGAGAGTTTTTTACTAAGAAATGCAAGTCAAGATTGGTCAGAAACACATATGAGAGATGCTTTTATAGCTAGGTTATTAGGTCAAGATAATTTAGCAGATTTTCCTTTTGAAGGATATCGCCCTGCAGTTTTATATGTAAATGCAAAATATCAAGGTATTATTAATGTAAGAGAAGATGATGATAATGATTATGTGAAACATAATTATGATTTAAAGAAAGGAGAATTTAAAAAAAATGGTAGAGATTGGATTCCATATACTTTTACAACAGATAGAGAAAAATTTGATAAAATATTGAATTTTAATGATCATGTAAATGCTCAATTTTTAATTAGTTATGCTGAGTTAAATGAATATGGATTTGGAAGTTGGAAAGATTTATCAGGTAAAACAGCTCATGAAAACCACTATTTTATGCATGATTATGATGCTACTTTTGGTTTACTTGGAGAAGATCATGTTCCTTTAACTGGATCGATGCCGGTATCATCAATTATACCTTCTGAAATGAAAGCACATGAGGCTTATAAAACAGAAGCTATACAATTTATTAGCGCTACTATAAATCATATTTATAATAAAGACCGAGCAATTACTATTTTAAATAAAATGGAAGAAGAACTGGAAAGTGAAATTCCAGCACATGCAATTATAAATTCTAAATTAGCTGTTGATCAAGGTTATAATAAATATAATAAACCTCCTTTTGCAAATTTAACTGAATGGAAAAATAATGTTGAAGCGCTTAGAAAAGATATAAAAGGAAGATTTGATTCTACTATTTTTAATAGAATAAAAAATGAATATTCACTAGAAGATCCAATACTAGTAACTTATGAGAGTTCAGATATAACAAAAGGAATTATAAGAGTTCATAATGTGAAATCTGTTAAAGAAACATTTACAGGAACATATTTTAAAAATATACCTATTCATTTTTCTGCTGAAGCTTTACCAGGATATAAATTTGTTCGATGGGAAGGAGATTTTACAAGTACAGATTTAAATATTTCTCCAGTTTTTTCAACAAATTCTAGAATTAAAGCAGTTTTTGAACCAGTAACATCATCACCAACTAATTTAGTTATAAACGAGGTTCAGGGAAAAAATGACACAACTATTGCTGATGAAAAAGGAGAATTTGACGATTGGATTGAAATTTATAATCCAAATGATAAACCAGTAAATTTAGCAGGTTATTATGTATCTGATAATCCATCAGAACCATTAAAGTGGAAAATTCCAAATACTAATGTTAGTAAAACAACTATTAAAGCAAAAGGTTTTTTGTTACTATGGGCTGATAAAGATGTAGATCAAGGAGAAAACCATTTAGGTTTTAAATTAAAAGGTACTGACCAAGTTGTTTTAACAGCACCTGATGCAACTAAAAAAATTCAAGAAATTTCTTTTACAGCTATTGATACAGATTTTTCTTACGGAGCAAAAGTAGATGCAAGTACTGAGTACGTAGTTTTTACTAAACCAACTCCAGGAGTCTCTAATAATTCTGTATTAAGTACAGAAGGTTTTGAAGGAATTACTTCTAAAATAGAAATATACCCAAATCCAACAATTGATGTAATTACGATCAAAGGAATATCTGAAAAATTGAATTGGAAATTATACGATATTACAGGAAAAAAAATAAGAAAAGGAATAAAAAAAGTAATACAATTAAATGATTTAGAAAAAGGATTATATGTTTTAATTATAAATGATAAAACATCATTAAAAGTCTTAAAAAAGTAAGCTATAATTTATTGTTTATACTAATTTAAAAAAGTGATTGATATTTCAATCGCTTTTTTTGTATTTTAAAGGTTGTCAATTTAAGACAAAAGTAAAACAGTAATCCTAGTATACATTTGCATTGTGGAAACAAAAGAATTCTATAAAAACCGGTTGCAACAAGTTGTTTCTTATTTACGATCTAAATACAATGAGAAAATTTCTATTCAAGAACTTGAAGAGTTTTCGAGTTTTTCATATAGGAATCTTCAGCGTGTATTTAAAGCATACTATAATGAAACTATAGGAGCTTATGTTACAAGAATAAAGGTGGAAAACGGAGCAAAGATGTTAGTATATTCTTTAAAAGAAATTAAGTTAATAGCTGAAGAAATAGGATATTCAGATGTACAAACATTTAGTAAATCGTTTAAAAAACACTTTGGAATTTCACCAGCAAAGTATAGAAATAAAAAAGAAGAATTATTTCAAAAGAAGAACAAAAATAACATAAAAACCATGCCTTTTTTTGAAGAAAGAATTACTGTTTTACCTGCTCAAAAAGTAGTATATACTACTTTTAAAGGCGATTATTATAGTACGAAATTAGATAGAGCTTGGGAAAAGTTTTTAGAAGACGCTTCTAAACTTAAAATAGATGTTAATACAGCAGAATTTTTTGGAATTATATGGGATGAACCTATAATATCTGAAATAATTAATTATGATTATGATGCTTGTATTGTAATTGATTCTATTGAAACACCTCCAAAAAAGTTTAAGGTGAAAACTATTCCTGAGCAATGTTATGCAGTATTCAAACATATAGGAAGGTATCAAAGTATTTCTAAAACGTATGATAAAATTTTCACCAGATGGTTATTTACAACAGATCTTGAAGTTTCAGAAAAACCTTTTATTGAAAAGTATACGAAACATGAAGGAAATACAAATAATGAGAGTGAATTTGAAACAGAAATTTATATACCTTTAAAAAAAGGCTGATTTATAATTAGCCTACAACATGAAACAAATGAAAATTATAATTATATTATTTAGCTTTTTATTTACTTCTAAGTCATGTACTAAAAAAGAAGAGATAAAAATGAACACTCAACAAGTATCAATTCAAAAGCTATATTTTAATGCTAAAATATATACAGTTAATGATGCAAAACCTTGGGCTGAAGCAATGCTTATTGAAAAAAACAAAATAGTTTTTATAGGAACAAATAAAGAAGCAGCATTAAAAGCTGATAAGAATGTTGAAAAAATAGACTTAAAAGGAAAATTAGTATTGCCTGGCTTTCATGATGTTCATATGCATCCTATGGAAGTAGGGTCTACAACAACTTCTTTTGTGTTAAATGAAAATGAAACAAATGCAGAAAATTATATTTCAGAAATAAAAAAAGCATCAAAAAAAAATCCAAACGTTAAATGGTTAATAGGATTTGGACACTCAATTAATACATTATTAGATGCAAAAAGAAACCCATTAACTATTATAAATGAAGCTATTTCTGATAGACCTGTAATTATAATGGAACAAACCTCTCACTCTATGTGGTTAAATTCAAAAGCATTAGAACTAGCAGGAATTACTAATATTAGCCCTAGCCCTCAAGGAGGAATTATAATGAAAGATAATGGGAAGTTAAATGGTATTTTAATTGATAATGCAGGAGATGTAGTTTTTCAACAAGCCATAAAAGCAGTTAATAACCCTAATGGAGAATATGATGGAATGGTTTCTTATGTACTTCCTGAATTAGCAAAAAATGGTATTACTTCGGTTTCTGATGCAAGAACATATTGGAAAAGAAAGCAACATAAAACTTGGGAAAATTTAGCTACTGATGGTAAACTAACAGCTCGATTTAATTTAGGTTTATGGGCATATCCAACAGAAAAAGATAAAGATCAAATTGCTTCATTAAAAGCATTATTTTCTAATGATGAAAACAGTTTATTAAAAATTAACCAAATCAAATTGTATTCAGATGGTATTACTCATAATACAACCGCTGCATTACATTCGAATTATAAAGAAGATTTCTTTGGTTTATCAACTAATAATGGGTTGAATTATTTTACAGAAGAAAGAATTGGAAAATATATTCAAGAATTAGAATCAGTAGGATTTGATTTTCACATTCATGCAATAGGTAATAGAGGTGTTCATGAAGCACTCAATGCAATTGAAAAGAAAGGTACTACTATTGGAAGGCATAGATTAACTCATGTAGAAATGGTTGATATTTCTGATTTAAGTAGGTTTAAAAGATTAAATGTAACAGCTGATGCTCAGGTTACTGGAGATTTTACTCAGCCTCAATACTGGCATGAAAACAATCATTTATTAGGAAGTACATTAGCCAATAATCAAGTACCTATAAAATTATTAAAAGAAGCTGGAGCAAGATTAACTTTGAGCAGTGATTGGAATGTAAGCACATTAAATCCATTTGTTGGAATTCAGAATGCAGTTACAAGAGTACCACAAAATATATCATTAAAAGAAGCAATAAAAGCATATACAATTAATGGAGCTTATGTAATGCGTCAAGAAGATAAAGTTGGGTCTTTAAAAGTAGGGAAACTAGCAGATTTTGTTGTTTTAGACAAAAACATTTTCACAATATCTTCAAATCAAATTAAAACAACTAAAGTTATTATGACAGTATTTAATGGGAAAGAAATTTATAAAAAGTAGTTTTCGAATAGTTTTTTGTTATAAAAATTAAATAAAAAAATGATTTAGTATAAATCTAAACCAATAAATAATTATACTATAATTATAAGTAAATTCGTATTAAAAAACGAATGATTCATATATCAGAAGACATACAATTAAAAGAGATTTTGAATTCAGATTCTGAATCTCTTTTTAATTTAATGAAGGAAATTTACCCAGCAGCTTATAGTCATTTCTGGAAAGATGGGGGAGAATGGTATGTGCAGAGTCAATATTCTGAAAAGAACATTTTAAAAGAACTATTACAAGAAAACACAGATTATTATTTTGTAATTTACAAAGGAGAAATTATAGGTAATTTTAGAATTATTTGGAATAGTGAATTAGAAGGTTTAGAAAATAAGAAGTCTGTAAAACTTCATAGGGTTTATCTACATTCAAAAACACAAGGAAAAGGAGTTGGTAAAAGTTTATTAAATTGGTTAGAAGAAGAAGCAATAAAAAAACAATATGAATTAATATGGTTAGATGCTATGGATGAGCAACCGCAAGCTTTTGAGTTCTACAAAAAAAAGGGATACCAATATCATTCACATTGTTTTTTAGATTTTGACTTATTACATGATGAGGTTAGAAAAATGAGTCAGGTGTATAAATTAATTTAAACACCAGTGCTTCCAAAACCACCAGCACCACGTTCAGTTTCGTCAAGAACAGTTACTTCTTTCCAGTTAATACGTTCATGTTTTGCTATTACCAATTGAGCAATACGTTCACCATTATTTATAACAAAATTTTCATTAGAAAGATTTACTAAAATAACTCCAATTTCTCCTCTATAATCTGCATCAACAGTTCCAGGAGCATTTAAAACAGTAACTCCTTTTTTTGCAGCCAATCCACTTCTTGGTCTAACTTGAGCTTCAAAACCAACAGGTAAAGCAATAAATAAACCAGTTTTTACGATTGCTCTTTCTAAAGGTTTTAATGTTATTGCTTTTTCAATATTAGCACGTAGGTCCATCCCTGCAGAACCTTCTGTTTCATATGCTGGAATTTGGTGTTTTGATTTGTTAATAATTTGTACGTTCATCTGCTTTTATTTTTTCAAGTTCAAATATAATAACCTTAAGTTTTAGATAGTAGTTTCTATATTTATTAATTTCGCATTATTAAACAAACTACTTTATGAAAGACACTAAAAGGATAGCCGTTTTAGGAGGCGGAAGTTGGGCAACAGCTATTATAAAAATGCTTTCTGAAAATTTAGAAACCATAGGTTGGTATATGCGAAGTGTATATGCAATTGAACATATTAAACGTAATAAGCATAACCCTAGTTATTTAAGTTCAGCAGAGTTACATCCAGAACAATTAGATTTATCAGATGATATGAACGTTATAGTTGATAATTATGATATTTTAATTTTTGCTATTCCTTCAGCTTTTTTAAAAACAGAATTAGATAAACTAACAACATCTTTAGAAAATAAAGTTATTTTTTCTGCCATTAAAGGAATCGTTCCCGAATCTGGCCTTATAGTTGGTGAACATTTTCATGAAAAACATGCTATTCCGTTTGAAAATATAGGAGTTATAACTGGGCCTTGCCATGCAGAAGAAGTTGCTATGGAGCGTTTATCATACTTAACATTAGCTTGTCAAGACCAAGAGAAAGCTAAAGATTTAAGCAATTTTATTGCAGGACGTTACATAAAAATTAAAATTTCAGATGATATTATTGGTACCGAATATGCGGCAATGCTTAAAAATATTTATGCTATTGCAGCTGGAATAGCTCACGGATTAGGATATGGAGATAATTTCCAATCAGTATTAATGAGCAATGCTATACGTGAAATGAAACGTTTTATTAAGAAAGTACATAAAATGAAACGTAATATTAATAACTCTGCTTACTTAGGAGATTTATTAGTTACAGGATATTCTGTATTTAGTAGAAATAGAATGTTTGGAAATATGATAGGTAAAGGATATACTGTTAAATCAGCAATGTTAGAAATGAGTATGGTTGCTGAAGGATATTATGCAGCTAAAAGTGCATATAACATTAAGAAAGATAATGGGGCTAAAACACCTATAATCGATGCAGTTTATAATGTTTTGTATGACAAGAAAGAAGCGAAAGATGAGTTTAAAAAGTTAACAAATAGATTAGATTAGTTGTTTGCATTTGTACAAATAACCTCTTCTTATAAATAAGAAGTCTCATCAATCGCTTCTATAATTGAGTTGTGTGTGGTTTTGTATAGAAATACAATAGCGACAAATTTAGGCTAAAAATCTGATTTACAAATTTTTTTATAAAAAATCTTACTTTAAGATAAAAAGTATATTTTTACACTTTAAATAATTTTTATTACTTTTAGTTTAAAATTTAACAAAAATGAAAACAATTCAAGAAGCTGTTGAAATTACTATCAGAAAAACTCCCTTTATAGAAGAGGCTTTAAATGAAAAGTTAATTAACGTATCATCACTAGCTAGAGAAATATTACCTGATGTTTCTAAGTTACTTAAAAAAGAAATAAAAGTAGGTGCTGTAATGATGGCTATTAATAGGTTATCTCCAGTAAACGAATTACGTATTAGAAAAAATATTAAAAAACTAGCATTAGATTTAGGAGATGTTATAGTTCGTTCTGATTTGTGTGATTTTACTTTTAAAAATACTACTTCTTTACTAAAAGAAATAGCAAAGATTTTAAGTAAATCTGCTGATAGTAATGATTACTTTTTAACCGTTTCTCAAGGAATTTTTGAAACTAATATTGTTACTAGTAAAAATTTACAACCTTTTGTTGAAGATATCTTTAAAAGCGAAATATTAATTAACAGTGTTAATGATTTAGCTTCAATAACAATTAAACTTCCAAAAGAAAATTTAGAACAATCAGGTGTTTATTATTTTATATTAAAGCAATTTGCTTGGGCTAATATAGCTGTGCAAGAGGTAATATCAACTACCCACGAAATGACCGTTGTAGTTAAAGAAGAAGATGTTAATGAAACTTTTGCCATTTTAATGGACTTAAAATTGAATTAGAATAGAAAGAATGTCAAAGAAAGACCCCTATGCTTCGTTAAGAATTAAAGAGTTTAATATTTTTCTTTTAGTACGATTTGCATTAGTTTTTGCATGGTCCATGCAATTTATTATTATAGAATGGCAGGTTTATTCATTAACTAAAGATCCTTGGAGCTTAGGTTTAATAGGTGCTTTTGAGTTTTTACCAGCTTTTTCTATGGCTTTGTTTGCTGGGCATATTGTTGATCAAAAAGAGAAGCGAAATTTATTAGCACTGTGTATAGGTTTATTTTCTTTAATAAGTTTAGGGTTATACTTTTTAACAGACCCTAATTTTGTAGAAGGATGGAGTTCTAACACCGTTTTATATTCTATATACGCATTAGTTTTTTTTGGTGGTTTTTTACGTTCATTTTTTGGACCAACTATTTTTTCATTAATAGCTTTAATAGTTCCTAAAAAATTATATCCTAATGCAGCTACTTGGAGTAGTACAACATGGCAAATAGCAAGTGTTTTAGGACCAGCTTTTGCAGGGTACTCTATTCACCTTTTAGGTGTAAACCTTTCATTATGTATTGTATTCGGATTGGTATTATTTTCTTTTTTTATGGTATTTTTTATTAAAAGAAAACCTATTATGAACCCTAAAAAGGGAGAACCTATAAGAAAAAGTTTAGGAGAAGGAATTTCTTTTGTTTTTAAAACAAAAGCTATTTTAGGTGCAATTACGTTAGATATGATTTCTGTTCTTTTTGGTGGAGCAATTGCTTTATTACCAATATTTGCACAAGATATTTTAGAAGTAGGTGCCAAAGGTTTTGGCGCTTTACGAGCAGCTCCAGCAATAGGAGCGTTCTTAACCATGTTAATTACTGCTTATATACCCATTAGTAAAAATGCTGGTATGAAGTTATTAAGTGCAATATTTGGTTTCGGACTTTGTATTATTGTTTTCGGATTATCAACGTCATTTTATATTTCTCTAGTAGCTTTATTTTTTAGTGGAGTTACTGACGGAATATCTATGGTTATTAGACAAACCATTTTACAGTTAAAAACACCTGATCATATGAGAGGTAGAGTATCTTCAGTAAATTCTATGTTTGTTGGATCATCAAATGAATTAGGAGCTTTAGAAAGTGGTTTAACGGCTAAATTAATGGGGACTGTAACTGCAGTTGTTTTTGGAGGAACAATGACATTAATTACCGTAGTTTCTACTGGTATTTTAAATCCAACACTTCGCAAATTAGATCTAACCAAAGATCTTGAAGAACATGAAAAAGATGAAAGTTAAAATTACTTTTTTTTAGTCTTAGTAAATAAATCCCATAAAACTACACCGCAACTAACAGATATATTTAAAGAGTGTTTGGTTCCTAGTTGAGGTATTTCAATACAGGTATCAGAAATAGAAACTACTTCTTGTTGTACTCCTTTAACTTCATTTCCAAATACAACAGCATATTTTTGGTTGTCTTCAGGAGTAAAAGTATCTAACATTGTACTATTTTCTGCTTGTTCAATACTTAAAACCTTTATGTTTTCATTTTTTAAACGCTTAACTAACTCTATGGTGTCTTCTATATGTTCCCAAGCTACCGATTCAGTAGCACCTAAAGCGGTTTTGTGAATTTCTTTGTTAGGAGGTGTAGCTGTAATACCACACAAATAAATTTTTTCAATTAAAAAAGCATCAGAAGTTCTAAAAACTGAGCCTACATTGTTTAAGCTTCTAATATTATCTAAAACTACTAGAATTGGTGTTTTTGAAGTTTGTTTAAACTCTTCAACACTAATTCTACCTAATTCGTTGTTTTTAAGTTTTCTCATTGCTGTTCATATTAATTAAAAATTCTAGGTTTTTAGTATAAAAAGACTACTAAAAACCAACAACTAGTCACTTTTTTTTATCTTCGCAAAACTAACTGAAAAAATCCATAAACTTGGCAAAAGCAAAGGCAAAAAAGGTAACACCATTAATGCAACAGTATAATGGAATTAAATCTAAATATCCAGATGCAATGTTGTTATTTAGAGTGGGAGATTTTTATGAAACCTTTGGTGAAGATGCGGTAAAAGCATCTGAAGTTTTAGGCATTATATTAACTAAAAGAGGAGCCGGAAGCGAAAGTGAAACAGCCTTGGCTGGTTTTCCTCATCATTCATTAAATACATACTTACCTAAATTAGTAAAATCAGGTTTACGTGTTGCTATTTGTGATCAGTTAGAAGATCCAAAAATGACAAAAAAGATTGTAAAACGAGGTGTTACTGAATTAGTAACTCCTGGTGTTGCTTTAAATGATGATATTTTACAATCAAAATCGAATAATTTTTTAGCATCTGTTCATTTTGGAAAAAAACTAATAGGAGTTTCTTTTTTAGATGTTTCTACTGGTGAGTTTTTAATAGCGCAAGGAAATGAAGAATATGTTGACAAACTATTGCAAAATTTTGAACCAAGTGAAGTACTTGTTCAAAAACAGTATAAACAACGTTTTTTAGAATTATTTACAAATAGATTTCATACTTTTTATATAGAAGATTGGGTGTTTCAAAAAGATTATGGTTTTGAAACGTTAACTAATCATTTTAAAGTAAATAATTTGAAAGGTTTTGGTGTTGATGAATTGGAATATGGTATTGTAGCTGGAGGAGCAGCTATGTATTATCTTTCAGAAACACAACATAATAAATTAGAACATATTCAATCTATAAGCAGAATTGCAGAAGATAATTATGTTTGGATGGATCGATTTACTATTAGAAATTTAGAATTACACGGTGGTAACTCAGTAAACTCTGTTTCGTTATTAAATATTATTGATAAAACGATTTCTCCTATGGGAGGAAGGCTATTAAAGCGTTGGTTAGCTCTTCCTTTAAAAGAATTAGATGCTATTAATCAACGTCATGAATTAGTAAAGTTTTTAATTGATACAGATGAGTTTTTAGAGACTGTTACTTACCAGTTAAAACAAATTTCAGATATAGAGCGTTTAATATCTAAAGTAGCTACAGGAAAAGTATCACCAAGAGAGGTTATTTTACTTAAAAACTCTTTAAAAGCAATAATTCCTATAAAAACAGCTGCTGAAAATAGTAAAAACGGATCGGTAAAATTAATAGGAAAACAGTTAAATGATTGTAAAGAGCTTATTGATAAAATATCAATAACTGTTTTTGAAGAAGCTCCAGTAAATATTAATAAAGGAAACGCTATAGCCAATGGAGTTTCTGAAGAATTAGACGAGTTACGTAACATATCAAATTCGGGTAAAGAGTATTTAGATGAAATGCTTGCACGTGAAACGAAACGAACTGGAATTACGAGTTTAAAAATAGCTTTTAATAATGTTTTTGGCTATTATATTGAAGTTAGAAATACACATAAAGATAAAGTTCCAGAAGAGTGGATTCGTAAACAAACGTTAGTAAATGCTGAACGTTATATTACTGAAGAACTTAAAGAGTATGAAGCTAAAATATTAGGAGCTGAAGAAAAAATACAATCATTAGAAACAGAAATTTTTGGAAAACTTGTTAATTATATCATTGGTTTTGTTCAACCAGTGCAACATAATGCACAATTAATAGCTCAAATTGATTGTTTGTTATCATTTGCAACACTTGCAATTGATAATAATTATGTTCGTCCTATTGTTGATAAAAGTACAGATATTGAAATTAAAAATGGAAGGCACCCAGTTATTGAAAAGCAACTTCCAATAGGAGAAGAATATATTGCTAATGATGTTGTATTAAATAGAAATCAACAACAGGTAATTATGATTACAGGACCAAACATGTCTGGTAAATCAGCTATATTACGTCAAACTGCTTTGATTGTTTTACTTGCTCAAATGGGAAGTTATGTACCTGCCCAAAATGCACGTATAGGTTTGGTCGATAAAATATTTACTAGAGTAGGTGCTAGTGATAATATATCAATGGGAGAATCTACTTTTATGGTAGAAATGAATGAAACAGCTTCTATTTTGAATAATATTTCTGAAAGAAGTTTAGTACTGTTAGATGAAATTGGTAGAGGAACTTCTACCTATGATGGTATTTCAATTGCTTGGGCAATTGCTGAATATTTGCATGAACACCCCTCTAAAGCAAAAACATTATTTGCTACGCACTACCACGAACTTAATGAAATGACTACAACTTTTGATAGAATTAAAAACTTTAATGTATCTGTAAAAGAATTAAAAGATAGTATTATTTTTTTAAGAAAATTAGTATCTGGAGGTAGTAACCATAGTTTTGGAATTCATGTAGCAAAACTAGCAGGAATGCCTGGAACAGTTATTCGAAGAGCAAATAAAATTCTAAAACAGTTAGAAGAAAATCATGCACATAAAGAGGTAAAAGATACTTTGAAAGATATTAACAATGAAGAAATGCAATTAAGCTTTTTTCAGTTAGACGATCCTTTATTAGAAGATTTACGTGAAGAAATAGTAACTACAAATATTGATACATTAACGCCTATTGAAGCATTAATGAAGTTAAATGAAATTAAACGAATGTTAATAAAGAAATAGTAGTTATTTAATATCATCTTCAGTTCCAAAAACACCATCTTTACCAGAAGAACTTAATACATATTTATTTCTATTTATAAATTCATATTGAAAGTTATTATTCCAATAGTCTTTTGTTAAGTTAGCTCTTAAAGGATTGTTTCTAATAACCATTTCTAGTTTTTCAGGATAGGTACCTAGAATAGATTTTTCATTATCTAATAATTCTTTAAGTTCCTTTATTTTTTGAGTAGTTATTGTGGTTCCTTTTGATGAAGGTATTAACATAAAAAAAGTTATAAAAACAATCATAACTCCTACTATTATAAAGACTCTTTCATAGGGTGAAATCATTCTTTTTTTAGGAAAACTATTCTCTTTTTCATACGCACGTTGCTTTTTTCTTTTTTTTCTAAAGAAAAACTCTTGAATATCTAAAATAATTTCAGAGATGCATTCTATCAAGTCTATCATAAAATACTATTCATTTATCAAAAATAAGTATAATCAAAACTACAAAATGAAGAATGAATATTCCTACTTTTGATTATTATATCATGAATCAAGAAATTACATTTAAACGAATAAATAAATTAGCAATACCTGCATTAATTGCTGGAGTTGCTGAACCGTTATTGTCTACAACTGATTTAGCTATTGTTGGTAATATTCAACAAAATGCTACTGAAAGTATTGCAGCAATAGGAATTGTTGGGGCATTTTTATCTATGTTAATTTGGGTTTTTGGTCAAACACGAAGTGGCATATCATCAATAATTTCCCAATATCTTGGTGCTAACAAACTAGATGAAGTTAAAGAGTTACCAGCACAAGCAATTTTATTAGTGGTAAGTATTAGTTTTCTTATTTTGGCAATAAGCTATCCTTTTACCAAGGAAATATTTCAATTTTACAATGCCTCAGGAACTATTTTAGAATATTCAATAACCTATTATAAAATTAGAGTTTTTGGTTTTCCTTTTACATTATTAGTTATTGCCATATTTGGCATTTTTAGGGGATTACAAAATACGTATTACCCTATGCTTATTGCTATAGTTGGTACTATTGTTAATGTTGTTTTAGATATTGTATTAGTGTACGGTATAGAAAATTATATACCTGCCATGAATATTGAAGGAGCAGCTTATGCAAGTGTTTTTGCTCAAATAACAATGGCATTAATGGCTATATACTTATTGTTAAAAAAAACAAGTATTTCATTAAAATTTACGCTACCTTTTAATAAAGAAATCCGTCGATTTATAGTTATGGTAGCAAACTTATTTGTACGTACAATAGCTTTAAATGTAGCATTGTATTTTGCTACTTCTTATGCTACAGATTATGGAAAAGAATATATAGCAGCGTATACTATTGGTCTCAATATTTGGTTAATGGGAGCTTTTATGATCGATGGATACTCGAGTGCTGGGAATATTTTATCTGGAAAATTAGTAGGAGCTAAAGCATACAAAACATTAATTTTATTAGGAAGAAAATTAATTATTTATGGTCTAATTTTTGGAGGGGGATTAGCGTTAATAGGTTTTGTTTTTTATCATTTTATAGGAAGAATATTTACACAAGAAATAGTTGTTTTAGAACAATTTTATAATACTTTTTGGATTATTTTAGCAATGCAACCTATTTGTGCAGTTGCTTTTATTTATGATGGTATGTTTAAAGGCTTAGGAGAAACTAAGTATTTACGAAATATACTATTACTTTCTACGTTATTAGTTTTTATACCAGTATTGTTAATTTTTGATGCTATGAACTATAAGCTATATGCTATTTGGATAGCATTTTATGGATGGATTATAGCACGTAGTATTCCATTAATTTTTGTGTTTAGAAAAAAGTTTTTCTTGTTATCAAGAAAAGAAAATTAAGCTCTTATAAATAGAATTTAAGAATTAAAAATAGTTGATTTAGAATTATGTTTATGACCGTTAAAAATATTTTTTAACGGTCATAATATGTTTTTTGGATAAAAGTTATTCCCAAATAACTTTTATTTGTTGCCATGTTTGGTTCCACCCTTTTAGCCACAACTCAGGTTTTTGACTGTTAGTTAAAGTAGATTCTTCAAACTCAATTTCAATATTTTCTTCTGATTTCCCTAGCATGGAAAAATAGTTTTTATCATAAAAAACTGGTAAAACTCTTTCTATATCCATACCTTTTTTTACTGGTTTTCTTACTTGCAATCGGTTCCAAAAAGAAACCAAAGCTCCATTATTATTGGCAGTTAATTGAATTTTATAACTTCCTTTTTTAGCTATAATACCATTTGCTGTACAAGTAATTATTGAGTTTTTATAGGTCTCTAATTCATCAAATTGACCATTTGTACTCAACCAATAAAAATTCTCTGAAGTTATCCCTTTATTTGTAGTCATTTTTAATTTAAGGAAATATACTTTTTCATCTGTTTTTAGCTTAGAAAGAACAGTTTTAAGATCTAAAGAATATACTAAACCAGTTGATGACCCAACAACAATACCTTTGTTTAATTGTGATTCCATAGAAATATTTCCAGTTCCTATCATTTCAGAACAACTATAAACGTTCCATTCTATAGAGTTACTTTGAATTTTATTTACAGTATGGTTTACAATGTTAATGTCAAAAGTAGAAGAATTTGGGTAATTGATTAAGTTTAATTGTACATGTATAGCTTCACAAGCATTTTTTACACCCCAATAACCACCTGTTGATTCTAAAAACCAATCGTATAGTTTTGCACGTAAACCTGTCCATGGCCCTTGAGATTTCCATATTATAAGTCCTGTATATCGTTGCCACATATATGTCAAATACCCTTCCCACAATTCTTTGTAATGAAAATAACTTGCTAATTGAGCACGTTCACAAAAATCTTCAATATTTTTTGGAGTTCCATAAGTATAGATTTGATCATTTAAAGGTGTACCAGATGGTGAATTAATAAAATATTGACTGTATTTTAAATGCTGCCAACTAGGTAAAACATCTGATGTTTTTGCATTTCTTTTAGGAATAGTTTTATCACCTAATGAATTTTCATCTAGTACCAAACGCATACTTTCTACTGGTGGTACTCCTAATGAACCAATTTCAGGATTGAATGACCCAGTAAATCCATCTGGTAGCCATTTGAAATATCTATCGGGGTTATATATACCATAAGGACCATCATTTTCAACTTGTCCTGAGATAGCTTTAGAATTTTCAATAAGAATTCTTTGAGTGTCCAAAGATCCTTTAGCACCAATATAAGTTTTCAGCTCAACTAACAATTCTTGTGGTGGTATAGATTCATTTGCTGCACACCAAAATAATAAGCTAGCATGATTTCGTAACATTTTTATAGTGTCTACCGCGCATTTTGTAAATGTTTTTCTGTAGGTTTCTGGAAGGTTACTATTGTTATAAATAAATTCACTAGAAAACCAAAATTCTTGCATTACTAAAATCCCAAATTCATCACAAGCTTCATAAAATTCAGGTCGCTCTGCAATTCCACCTCCCCAAACACGAATCAAATTTATATTCATTTCTTTGTGCATTCTAACTTCATTACGATAACGGTCTGCTCCCATTCGAAACAATGCATCTGTTCCCATCCAATTTCCTCCTCTAATAAAAATTGGATTTCCATTTACAAAAAACTTTCGACTTTTTCTTTTTGAAGGACTTGTTGGGGCGTCTACTTTAAAATCATTCTTTATAGAAAACTCTCTGATTCCGACACGGACCTTTTTTTGATCAGACAAGGTTTCAGAACTTATATTCTCTCCTAAGTAGATGTATATATCTAAATCATACAGTTCAGGAAGTTTGTCGGTTCCTGAAGGATCACAACCATGAGGCCACCATAATTTCGGATTCGAAATTATTATTTCTGGAAAAGTAACTTTTTTAGCTTCAGTTGATGGAGGTATTTTAATAGATAACTTTTCTATTTTTTCATTTAAAACATACTTGAGAGTTCCTATTTGTATTTTATTTGTAGAATTGTATACTTCAACAGAGATATTAACTTTCGCATTGTTTGTTAAGATACCATTTTCGAGAACAGTTGTTGTTATATGCGGGTTTTTTAATACCAATGATTTGGTAGTTTCTATTGAAACCTGGTCCCACAAACCTGTACTTCTATCAGGAATTGTAGCCATCCAATCCCAACCAATAGGGTAACGCATAGTAACATTCTCTCCAATATTTGGGACCCCTTGAATACCACCATTATTTGATAAAGTTGGTATTCCAACAGGGTTAGGTGGTACTATACGAACAGCTATTCTAGTAACACCATCTTCACTTGGAAATGTAGAAATATCAAAATCATTTCTAAAAAACATACCTTTTAACTGTTCTTTATTTAGTTGTTTCCCATTGATAAATATATCTGCAGTATAATTTATTCCTCTAAATTTTAACCAAAAATGTGAGGCATCATTAATTTCAGGTAATTTTATTTCTGTATAGTACCAATATGTATAAAATGTAATTCCCTTGTTATTTACATCTGGAATATGTAATAAGTTAGTATCAAAATACGGATTAAAAAAAGTAGTGCTACCAGGCTGTTCGCTTAATATTTTTGAAGGAATGTTTTGTTTAATCCATTCCGAATTATGAACTAGTGTGTTTAAGGTAGTTCCTGGTATAATTGCATCAATCCAATTTGTAGGTTTATAACTTACTGAGGTATATTGAATTCCTTTTTCTTTTATTTCTATTGCCGACGGCTTTTCTGGTAAGTCATCTTTTATTGCCAACCATTTTACTAGAGTTGAATTTAAAATGATAGGTGAAGAAATTTTAGGAGTTACGATTGTTGTATTAGGTTTGTCCATAATATTTAGTGTAGGTATGTTTTGTACTTTTTTATTTATATTAATAAATAATTCTAGTGTTCTTAAACAGTTTAAATTTAGTTAAGTAACTATCTAAATTTTGAAAGAATGCCATAAGTACTATGTATTTTTAAATGAGTGGAAGTATTATAGGTATAAATGAAAATAGAATAGTTTACTTATTAAGAGTAAAAAACATGCTTAATAGTTTATAAAAAAGTAGTTAGAAATTAAGAATTGTAAGAAAGGGAATACTAAAAATAAAGTATTAAATTTGAAAAATAAAGTTGCATATTTTCATGCATTAATTATACATAAACGAAATTTTTATGACCACTAATAGAGCAAACGGAAGTTTATATACTAGCGTAGAAAATAAGATTGCAACAATTGAGTTTGGACATCCAGCAAGTAATTCTTTTCCTAGTGAATTATTAGAGCGACTAGCTAATAAATTAGATGAATTATCAAGTAATGATGAGGTAGCTGTAGTAGTGTTAAAATCGGAAGGAGAAAGAGCTTTTTGTGCAGGGGCTTCTTTTGATGAGTTAGTAGCAATTGATAATCTTGTAGATGGGAAAAAATTCTTTTCAGGCTTTGCAAATGTTATTAACGCAATGCGATCATGTTCTAAATTAATTGTTGGCCGTGTACAAGGAAAAACTGTAGGTGGAGGAGTAGGTTTAGCTGCTGCTTGTGATTATGTTTTAGCGACTGAACATGCAGCTATAAAATTATCAGAATTTACTATAGGTATTGGTCCATTTGTAATAGCACCCGCAGTAAAACGTAAAGTTGGAGTAAGTGGATTGGCCGAATTAACTTTAGATGCTAGTAGTTGGAAAAATGCATATTGGGCAAAAGAGAAAGGTTTATATGCACGTGTTTTTGAAAATATTGAAGAGTTAGACAAAGAACTTGAGGTGTTTACTGAAAAATTAGCCTCTTATAACCCAGAAGCTTTAGATGAAATGAAAAAAGCATTGTGGATTGGTACAGAAAACTGGGATAGTCTTTTAATTCAGAGGGCTGAAACCTCAGGTAAACTAGTGCTTTCTGATTTTACTAAAAATGCATTAAAAAAATTTAAGAGCTAATTTTTAGCTCTTTTTTTATAAAAATAATCAGGCTTCCATATTAGGTTTCCAAAAATAATTCTCAGTTTATGGCTTAATGTTTTACATTTTTTAACATCGGTCCATATATTTTTATATTCAATAAAGTTTATTTTAATAGGGTTATTAGTTTTAATGTTTTTTGTTAATCCATAAATAACCTTTTCTTCTTCTCTTTGAAATGTACCAAATATCTTATCCCAAATAATTAAAAAACCACCATAGTTTTTATCTAAATATTTGTTGTTAGATCCATGATGTACACGATGAACAGAAGGAGTATTAAAAAATTCATCTAACCAGCCTAATTTACCAATATATTCGGTATGAATCCATGTTTGAAATTGGGCAACTAATACTAATCCAATAATTGCTTGAAAAGGAGAAAAACCGATTAAAATCATTGGAATTAAGAAAATCCATTCAAACATGCCTTCTACAATACTTAAACGCATTGAAATAGTAAGGTTATAATCTTCTGAAGAATGATGTACACTATGACTAGCCCATAAAATTCTATGTTCGTGTTCTAATCGGTGCATCCAATAATAGGTAAAATCAGCGACTAAAAAAGTTAATATCCATGTATAAGTATTCATAGATATTGATAAAGGTGTTATCCAATGAAATGGCATTAAACATATTACACCAATAGAACCTATAATTGTTTTTTCAATTAGTTGATTTAAGAAAAAAATAGAAATGTTAGCAAATGAATCTTTCCAACGTCTTTCCTTTTTAATTAAAAAATCAATAAATAATTCAATGATTATTAAACTTGTATTAAATAAGAAAAAGTAACCTACATATAGCATGATATTAGATTCTTGAAACAAGGATATTATTTTAGAAAAACTCATTTTTAATTGTTTTTATTTTCAGGAATAAAATATGAAAACCATAAAAACCACAATAGGTTTGTAAGTACCCATGCTGAGTTATTACCTTGAAAAAATAGTATTATAAAAGGTATATAATAGAACCCAATAAGACCAAAAAACCCTAAATACCAATAGCTGTTAAATTTGTAACCTTTCATATTATTCATAATTATAATACAAAATTAAGTTATGAATGAAAGGTTTGTTTGTTCAATTAGGACATTTACAGAATAGGAATGTATATTTCTGTAATTAGATCTTTTTTAGGAGTAACATCATCGTCATTTGGGTAAAATTCTAGTATAGGCTTGTCATCAAACTCTAAACCAACGTCAATCATCCAACGAGCATAAATATCATTATAGGTTTCAAAACAACTTTCATGACTACCTTTATGAATAAATTTAGCATATTTTTGAGATGGAATTTCTTTTACTATAAATAGACCTTCAGAATTAAGAGATTGATTATCATTTAAAACTATACAAGCATTATATCTACAATGAATTGAAGAAGAAAGTTCATTATCGTCTAGGACTTCACCAAGAACAATTGTTTTTTCTGACAACAACTTTTTTTTATAAGCATATTTTAAAAGCTGTTTCCATGTTTTTTCAATTTCTTTAATGTTTTCATACGACCCTTTATATTGTATGTAGACTATTTTAATTGTAGGAAGTGTTTCGACTTCAAAATTTAGCTCTTGAGTATTCTCATGTTGACTCTTATTCTTTAAAATTTCATTTGTTATTTTTTGCTGTAAAGAAAACGACTTTCTAAATTGAGTAGGATTACATCCGAAATGCTTTTTAAAAGATTTACTAAAGGCAGCTATATCTCCATACCCTATTTCCAGGGCAATATCAGAAATTTCAATAGTTGAGAACTTTAAATATTCTGCAGCTTTTTCTAATCGACGTCTTTTAATAAATTGACCAATAGTTTCATGTTGCAAAGCCAAAAATATACGGTTGATGTTCCGATAAGAATAAAATGAAACCTCTTCTATATCTTCTGCTTTAATAGTAGACTTGAATTTCTTTTCAAGAAACTCTATTAATTTAACATAGCGATTTAATTGGGTTTGATTTTTCATATGCCAAAGTTAAATATACTATTATTTTCAATGTTTGTTAATTAAGGACAAGTTAATTATTGAGCTAAAGGAACAAACATTGAAAATTCAAGTAAATTAAATTCAAAGTTGTATTTTTGACGCGTAAAAACATTTTGAAATTATGGGTGGAGATTATTTATTTGCCGTATTAGCATTTTTAGTGGCTATCGTATACTTTTTTAATAAATACAGAAGTAATAAAAAATTTAAAAGGTAGTGGCTAATATTAGAATTACAAAGCAATTTAGTTTCGAAACAGGACATGCATTATATGGTTATGATGGTAAGTGTAAAAACGTTCATGGTCATAGTTATAAACTTTCTGTAACTGTTATAGGTGAACCTATTAGTGATACTTCAAATGTTAAATACGGAATGGTAATTGACTTTGGTGATTTAAAAAAAATTGTAAAAGAAGATATTGTTGATGTATTTGACCATGCAACGGTATTTAATAAAAACACACCGCACGTAGAGTTAGCTAAAGAATTACAAGATAGAGGACATCATGTAATTTTAGTTGATTATCAACCTACAAGTGAAATGATGATTATTGATTTCGCTAGTAAAATTAAAAAGCGTCTTCCTGGGAATATAAAATTACATTCTTTAAAGCTACAAGAAACAGATACTAGTTTTGCAGAATGGCACGCTAGTGATAATTAATTATTTAATTTGTAACATATTAATATATTTTGCTACTTATTATTAGTAATCAAAATAAATTAATTATGACTAGAACTATATTTGAAAAGCTTTGTAAATTTTATAAATGTGAACTTAACACCTTTAATAAAATTTTAGGAATTTATAAATAAAGGTATTTATTTACCATTAAATTCATTCATAGTATTAGCTAATCCTGCATTTATAAAAGAAGTTACTGCGTTAACTGAGGTAGGTATACGTTCTATCATTGCGCTTTCTTCTTCTTTACTCCAGTTTCCTAATACAAAATCAACTTGGCGACCTTTTCCATAGTCGGCACCTACTCCAAAACGAAAACGAGGATATGCTCCGGTATTAAACTTATCTTGAATATCTTTTAAACCATTATGACCTCCAGAGCTACCTTTTCCTTTAATACGAAGTTTACCAAAATCAATATTTAAATCATCTGTAATAACCAGTAAATTTTCAACTTTAATATTTTCTTTTTTCATCCAATAAACAACAGCTTTTCCACTTAAGTTCATATAGGTACTAGGCTTTAAAACAATAACAGTTTTACCTTTAATTTTTAATTTGGCTATATCACCTAATTTATCAGTTTCAAAGCTCTCTTGATGCTCTTTTACAAAGGCATCAACAATTTTGAATCCTATATTATGACGAGTATCATGGTATTTTTCACCAATATTACCTAAACCAACAATTAAAAATTTTTTCATGGTGCTTTTCTTTTTTGAATTAAAAATAGTTTTAAAGAAAGAGATGATATTCATAGTGCAAACATAAAAAAAGCGTTACACAATGGTAACGCTTTTCTATATTTTTAAATAGTAGAAGCTTATTCTTCTGTTGCTTCTTCTTCAGAAGCAGCTTTAGATGCATTACGAGACATACGTACTTGAGCTACCACAGTGTTTTCTGGATGTAAGAATGTATATTTTTCATTCTTTAATTCAGTAACATATAATTTATTACCAATTTCTAATTCAGTAATATCAGCTTCAATAAAATCAGGTAAGTTAGCTGGTATAGCTTTTACTCTTAATTTACGTAAGTTATGACGTAAAGCACCACCTACCATAACACCTTTAGAAGTACCTACTAAACGTACAGGAATTTCCATAGTTACAGCTTTATCATCGAAAAGTTGATAAAAATCTACGTGTATAATTTTATCTGTTACAGGATGAAACTGAATATCTTGTAAAACTGCGTTATAAGATGTTCCACCTAATTCAATCGTTGCAGTATATACATTTGGAGTAAACACTAAACTTTTGAAAGATAATTCTTCTGCTGAAAAGTGTACAGGTTTGTCTCCTCCGTATAATACGCAAGGAACCTTTCCAGCATTACGTAAGGCTTTAGTTGCTACTTTACCTACGCTTTCTCTTTGAGATCCATTGATTGTAATTGATTTCATTACTTGTTTATTTAATTAAAATTTACATTAAAAATTCATCGCTTATTGATGTATTATCTTGCACTTTATGCATTACATCTGCGAATAAAGTGGCGCAAGATACACTTTTTATTTTAGATACATTCTTTTTTAAAGGAATTGTATCTGAAACAATTAACTCTGTTAATTTAGAGTTTTGTATTCTTTCGTAAGCTTCACCAGAAAGTATAGGGTGTGTACAAAGAGCACGAACACTTATAGCTCCTCGTTCCATCATTAAATCTGCGGCTTTTGCAAGAGTTCCTCCCGTGTCAATCATATCGTCAACAAGAATAACGTTTTTACCTTTTACATCACCAATTAATTCCATATGAGAAATTACATTGGCTTTTTTACGTTGTTTATAACAGATAACAACATCACTTTCTAAGTATTTAGAATATGCATAAGCTCTTTTTGAACCACCCATATCAGGAGATGCAACAGTTAAGTTATCTAATTTTAAACTTTTTACATAAGGTAAGAATATAGATGATGCATATAAATGATCAACTGGTTTTTCAAAGAAACCTTGAATTTGATCGGCATGTAAATCCATTGTCATAATTCTTGTAGCACCAGCTTCTTCTAAAAGTTTTGCTACTAATTTTGCTCCTATTGCTACTCTTGGTTTGTCTTTTCTATCCTGACGAGCCCATCCAAAATAAGGTATTACGGCTGTTATATGTCTTGCAGATGCACGCTTCGCAGCATCAAGCATTAATAACATTTCCATTAAATTGTCAGCATTAGGAAAAGTAGACCCTACTATAAAAATACGTCTTCCTCTTACTGATTCTTCAAAAGCAGGTTGAAACTCTCCATCACTAAAACGTGATATTTTTACATTTCCTAGTTCTGTTCCAAAACTTTTAGCAATCTCTTCTGCTAGCTCAGTACTTTGAGAACAAGCAAATATTTTTGGAGTTAATTGATTTGTAGGCATTTAACGAGGTTTATTTTTTGTTAGTGTTGTTGTGAGGGGCAAAAATAGAACTATTTTAAGAGTTTAAAAGTATTTTAACGAATTAACTAAAATATTTTATAGATTTGCAATCCATTTACTAAAATGCTCGAGTGGCGGAATTGGTAGACGCGCTGGATTCAAAATCCGTCCTTGAAATTGACATATTGAAATGCCGAAGTGGTGGAATTGGTAGACACGCGGGATTCAAAATCCCGTGCTAGCAATAGCGTGAGGGTTCGAGCCCCTCCTTCGGTACAATTTTTAAAAGCCGGTGTTTTTGCATCGGCTTTTTTCTTTCCTAAAACATACCTAAAACAAATAGTCTTTTTTTGAGTTAAATAATCAATCTTAATAACCTGAAAGTAACTATATAAAGTTTTGTTGTGACCTCAAGAATAATAAGCTTTTTGGTAAACAGGTAGTTTTTTGTTTTATACTTTCCAGAAAATTTTCTGATTCTGTTAAAATTCTTCGATAAAATTAACCACTCACTATTCAAATTCAATGTTACTTTCTGTAGCAAGTTTATATTTTGTAATTGCAGACTTATCTATTTCGTCAACAATTTTAGAAAGAAGGATAAGACTATCGCAAAGGCTGTCTATTGGAATTTGATATTCATCATTTAGTTTAAGTTGTCCTCTATAGTGTTTCAGAAATTTTTCATCAATAATTCCATTTCTATGGGTAAATAAATGCCTTATTTGAAGTATTAATTCGATTTCTTTTTCTTTAGTTTTATCAATTACATTCAAATCCCTTATTTGCTTGTTATCTTTAATAAAATTTTTAACACTCCCTTTTTGAAGTTTTCCTATTTTTTGATTTGCACAATACTTAATAAAATCTTGTAAATCAGAACAATTTAAAACTTCCTCTACCGTTACTTCCTGCTTAGATTTTAAAGTAGAGGGGTTTGCCAAAAATATTTCATAGAGAAGCTCAGATAGATATGTCTCAAAATTATCTGCAAAAGAAGAATAAAGTATTCTAGTCAAAATCTTTCCCTCTTGACTAGAAGTAGGTTTTTTAGGAGATTCAGGATAAAGAATATGTTGCAGGTCATCTATTATCCTCAAAATACTTTGATAGTGTTCTATTAATCTTAATTTTGAATTAGTAATATTTATTTTATAATTATTGAGTTCATCATTTAAGGTTTTAATCCTCGTATAACTATTATTAGTGAAATCAATTTTTTGAGGGTTGGTTAATACAGATTTATTCTCTATACGCTTATAAATTTTCCCCTCTAAATTAATTTTGGTATTAGATTTTTCTGTATAGATAGCATACAGTTTTTTATTATTATAATTTAAATATTGGTATTCAACTTTTGGGGATGGTGTTAGTAAATCTAGTGCTTTATGAGTTATACTGTTTGCATGAAAATCTTGACTTAAACCATTTATCTCTTTGCTGTTTACTGCACCTAAAATAATATATCCTCCGTTAGCATTAGCAAAAGAAGATATTAGTCTTGCTATATTTCTAGCTGGGGGCAAGACAGCTTTATACTCAATTTCATTGCTATTGTTTTTTTTCTCTTGGAGAATCTTTATTATTTTGTCTTCAATACTCATATTTATACTGGTATTTTATTTATTCCGGTATTCTTTATTATTTTTCCTAATGTTACTCTTTTAGGTGTATCAATACCATTATCAACCCATAATTCGGAATTTTCATAATCCAAAATATCTTTTTCCGACCCATAATAAACTATTATAAAACCATTATCTGAAGGACGAGTAACAATGTAAATTGATTGTCCATTTTTTTTAATACCACCAATGGCTGATTTTGAAATATCAACATCCAATTCACTGCAATCGTATTCATCAGGAAGGTTTTTCAAATGTTCTATGATTCTGTTTTTAGCTCTAGAGATTAGTTTTTCAGCATAAAGAAAGGAATTAACATTTTGATTAGAGCTATGAAACATTCTGGTAAGATCTTTATCCTTTAAAGCTTCTTCTAATTCCTCTATTGATGTCACTCCTAATCCAGCTAAATCTTCTTGTGTTAACTCAGAACTTTGGAAATTCCCTACGTTTTTAGATGAATCTAATATTCTTCTCAACTCAGTAACATCATTCAGGTTATAATCATTCAGGAGTGATGTGAGTTCTCCATTATTTTCTAAAACTTTAGGATTTTTATCAATTACATCTGCAACTTTGGATAAATCAGTACTACTTTTCATTATTCGATAAAGACTCTCTTTATCAGGAATAGTATTCATGAATAGCTCAGCTTTTTTTCTATGCAATTCAGAAAACAAACTTTTTATATCATCAGGATTATTATATTCAAACCATTCGGAAAGAAGAATTATAGCTTTATTGTAATTTTCATCTCTTTGATTAGGACGATTAACTTTATCTGTGATTTGACTTGCAATGTCTTTTTTTTCTTTAACATGATATCTTCCAAAACCAATATTTTTGTTAATTAAAATATTATTCCAATCATCTTTCAACAATTTAAGAATTTCAATAAGTGGTTCATCCTTTATTTTGTCGATAAAGAGCTCATTTTTTTTAAGAAACTCTCCATTACGGTTAGGAACAATTGCATATTTTTCAATTAGAAATTTGTTTGCATCTTCTTTAAGTAAAAATTTTCCAACACTGTTTAGCCACTCATAGCAATCTTTATTCTTTAATGCTTTCGTAAGTTTATCTACATTTTTATATTCTTCTATATCTTTTGCTAATTCTTTATAATCTAAGAAATTCCATTTACCCCAAGATTTGTTTAACCATTTATCACTTTGCTCTTTTTGAGAAACAGCATCTGGAAATAAATCATAATTAAACTCCCATAGTTTACTCTTTTCCTCTTTCGTATATTCTTTAGAAGGAAACCAGATATCTTTTATAGCTTTTTTCTCTTCACTTTCTAATTCAACAATCTTTATATTAGTTAAAAAATTACGTAATGGTATTTGAATTTTTTCTCTATACCATTCTTTATTAATATGTTCCACATTAGGAACCTTAGTTTCAATCACGTTAAAGAAGTTTGAATAATTTTTATCTGATAATTCTTCCAATAACTCTTTATACAAAAAAAGAGCTTCTTGTATTAAATTTTGATTTTCTATAACTTCATTATCGTTTTCTTTTTTTAACCATATGCCATTTCTTTCAGTGAGCGGATTGAAATAAAAACTATTCACGATCATAGGAAAACTAAAATTCTCTGTACCAATTAAAGGAAAATCACAAAAAAGCTTAGGAAGATTTTCTATTTCTTTAAAATAATAGGAATCATTTATTTTTTCTAATTGACAAGCTATAGATGTATTCTCCCCAGAATGTTTTAAAATATAGATTGTAGAATCAATTCCATTTTCTGTTTTTTTAATAGAGGTTATAAATTTCTGTATTTTCGTAGTATCATTTTTGAAAGTAATATCTTTTTGTTCAATATTATTTATGATTTGAATACTTTCTATTTTAGGTATAAAAGCTAAAACGTATGGTAATAATTTAATAAATTCATCAATTCCTGTTTTAGTAATTTGTTTTTGTTCATCAGTGTTAAGAGAATAGCTGAAACAAGTATTATAATCATTTTTATCGTATAGCTCCGGAGTTATTTCGGTTGCTGATTTGTGAAATTCTTCCCAAGCAACATCTATTTTTGGAGTTAGGTCTTTTATTGTTTTACCATCTCTATTTAATGGAAATTCAAAACGATAAAAACTTCCATTTTTGGCTTCAAGAGTACCATTAATGAAAACAGTTCGAGATAATAAATGTGTGGTTAAGAAACCTGTTCCGAAGCGTCCAGTTTTTCTTGTTTGTTCTCCTTCTTCCACCTCTTTAGAAGAAATTTGATTAATTAGCCCTCTAATATCATGTTCGGTAAAATGTACTCCGTTGTGTTTAAATTGAACTTGATTATCGTTTAATATTATTTGAACAGAAATTTTATGATTTTTATGATCAACAGTACTATCTTTTGCATTTTGCAACAGTTCCCACGCCCATCTTCCTTGATTATATTCTACTGTTTTGTCTAAATCATGTAATCGTTTAATGATTTTGTCAGCAATTGATCTATTACCGTCTTCTTTTCTACCTTCTTCTAGTGATTTTATCATTATTGGTTGTTTTATTTTAAATTATCTACTAACTCTGAGATTCAAAAAATAATTTAGTGCATTGCTTCAATCATTTTTTTTAAGTCATTGGCCTCTTCTACAATCCAGTAATCTGCTTTGATGAGCGATTTTATTTTCTCTTGATAATTTAGAGGATATAACGATTTATTTAACCCAGAAAGTAGTTCAGGCTTTTCTGGATGCTTCCATAAGCTACTGTGGTCAGTATCTACTATACTTTTACCTTCAGCGGTTGGATATAACAATTCTATTTGAGGGATAATCGCTTTTGCCAATTCAAAAATTTCCAAGCCGTCCTTATCCCAATCCCCTGAATAGAAAATACGGATTCCTCTTGTGTCTGCGTATTTTAGCTTTTTTACATTTCTACCACCAGCATACCATAATTCTATATTGTTTGCTCTTGGCATTTTATCTTTTCTCAAAAAGTCTAAATTCTCACAGAGTACTATTGTTTTAGGGTTGTCACATTGAAGAATATACAAATATTGTTGGTCTTTATTTTCGACTAGTTTTATATTTAGAATAGTATTTATGGCATCAATAAGTGAATCTTTCCTGTCTAGATATTTGTCGTGTTTAAAGAACATAGTTGAAAAACCTCTTACGGTTTCTTGTGCTTTAATCAACTGCTCGCGTGAAGGAATAAGAGTTTGAGCATCATTCTTAGTTTCCAGCTCAATCAATTTTTTAATGTCACCTTCCTCAAAACGCTTTTTTAAAAGATTGTATTTCTCTAGGAATCCATAGTAAATACCGAAGTTTTCAAGATGATGTTTTTCATAATATTGATTGTACAACTGCTCGTTAGGTATATAGAATTTATCATTGCTTCTTATCTCTTTGGTGTCTATTAAGAGACAGAATTCAGAATCATTTTCTAGTGAAGCCTTTTTTTTGACTTTCCTATGATGATAAAGCTCATTAAGTGATTTGAGGACAGTCCAATTCATATTAATTTAACTGTGCTTTTAAGTAGATTTCTAAATCCTCTCTACCCTCATTAGTTTTAAAGTAACTATTAGGTGTTGGATAGTTGATGTTTTTATCACCTGCACCTTCAATTAGGTGGTGTAGATACCAACCTTGTTTGGTGTCTGAGCCAAAAGGCCGTGGGGTCATTGTTAAAATTTGATACCCAAACTCTTCAGCGATATTAGGAAATGTGCTAAAGTTCAAACTATCCAAATTGGACACTTCTTCTAAGATAAGGAATTTAAGACCTGGACGGTTTGCGTCTAACACTACAGATAACCTACCGATACCAAGCAGAACGATTGCTGTATAGTTTTCACCAGTACTTCCATCGGGTTTTTCAACGTCAAATTCATCTGTAAACTTGGTCTTCAACTCAAAATAAGTTTTTGGGTCGAGAAGGTTAGAGAACTTAATACGTTGGTTGAATTTTGGTGTAGCTTTAATAAAGAAGTCCTCAACAAATTTTTCTACTGAATCCCCAACTGGTAGTTCGCCACTTTTATATACTTGTTGCGATGATACTTGTAACTCATTAATCCATTTAATATCAAAATCTTCTGGTGCGTTAAACTCTATTTGGAAATAATATTTATCACTGATTTTTTTGCCCTTGAAGAATTTGTTAAGATTCTTGACGGTATCGCGGTACTCGTTATACTTGCCTTTAGTCTGCTTGAAAATGCTTAACATAGTTTCGTGTATAGCTTCAAACATTCCATATCTACTGCTGTTAAGTTGCTTCAGCTCTTCACTGATATTCTGGGTGTGTTTAATTTTGGGGCCAAGTAATGTGCTTTCAATAACCTCAAAATTAAAAGTTTTCTGTTCTATCTGTTCAATGATTTCAGGGGCGTTCTCAATAGTTGGAAATTTATTGATGACCCCTTTATAATCACCTATGTAATTGGTTTTTTTATCATTGAATTCTGAAAAGACAGATGTTCTTTCGATATTTATGAATTGTTTTTCTTCAATCTTTTTAAATTCAAAATCAGGGAAGAAACCCAAGAAATTTTTGGTTACTGTAGTCAGTTGGATTTTGAGTTTTTCTATAGTGTCTTGATATTCTTTGGGTTGACTTTTAAGCGTTGTTATCAATTCCATTTTGTCACTAAGCCTACCTTTATCTGCTTTGTGTTGAGCACTAAGTTCAACTTCTTCTCTTTTTAGACTTTCAATCTTCTCTTTTAAGGATTTAATTTGAGCAGCGATGTCTTTTTTCTCAATTGGAAAATTAATCTTGGCTTCTAGTTTAGAGAGCGTTTTTTCTTCTTTTGAAATCTCAAGTTGATAGGTCTCTTTTTTATACTCTATATTTTGCATCAAGCCCAAGGTCAATTTTAAATCATTAAACTGGGAAAAATCACGTATGCGCTGGTCGAGAGATGCATCAACATTAATCAACCTGTCATTGTAAGTTTCACCCCTACCAAATGATTCTATTTCTGATAGCTCTTTGTTAATTTTAGTAATATCTTTATTTATCTTATCTTCTTGATTTTTAAGTGCTTGCTTTAGGATTTTAATATCACCAAACATTCGTTTGTCATCGGTTTCAGGCACAAATTCCCGTACACCACCTAAATTGTACCAATAGCCCTTGTGTTCCTCGTCTTTTTCAATGTTCTTTTTATCAATAAACTCGAAATCGGTAACGTATCGAATTCCGGAAACTACATTTTCGGGCTTTTCCCATTTAACATTTTGAAGCACTTTGAAAAGGATGGTTTCCTGTGCAGGCGATAGTGTTTTTTGTTGTAATATCAGCTGTCCCAAAAAGGAACTTTTATCTTTTTTTGTAAGCAGTTTCAATAAGTCGTATAAACCAGCCTTTTTCGTAGAAAGTATATTCTTTCTATCCTCTAGCTGTTGCTGTTGCAATTCCGTTTTGTCTTCGATACCTGTTAGAGAGCAATACTTTTGGTATAATATAGTAAATTCTTTAACCCTTCTTTTTATTTCAGGTGTTTGATAATTCTCTAAATTCGGGATATCAATAAAAACCTCATTTTCTATTGGTGGTAAGACGATGTCATCCAGTTCCTTTATGTCCTTTTTCAAGGTTTCAATCCTATCGAATATGTCTTTATAAGGGTTTAGAAACTCTAGAGATTGCTCTAATTCTTGATACCGCTTTTTAGTCTGAGCTATTTGCGTCTCTAGCCTTGGATTACCAGTTCTTAAAATCCTAACTGTTTCGTCTGCCTTCGATAAATCCTTTTCAACCTTCTTTAAACGCTTCTCTTTTTCCGATATATCTTTCTTTATTTGTACGTACTCGACACAAAGATGTTCCTTGAAAGTGTCAAGGTATAATTCGTTGAGCGCATTAAGATTTTTTAGAGCTTCCTGTTTGTTTTCAAGAGTATCTATGAGTGTCTCTAAGTCTTTGTAATCTGTAATGAGTTTTTCTAGATTCTTTTTATGTTTTTCGTATTCAGATTGGATATCGTCCATCTTACCATCAAAAAGAAAACGCTTTAGGCTTTCATCGCTATCTGTATCCAACGTTTTTGCCTTGGAAAAAGACTGAATCACCTTGGCAAAAGCATCTAAGTTAGAATCTAGTGCAAGGTTTATAGGTAGAATCCCTTTTTCAAACAAGAAACTGTAGAGTTCTTTTTTCTGTGGTTTGTCTGAAAAACTTCTGAGAAACAACCTTTTTTCTTCTCTAAGATGAATCATCAACTTATCTATTGGTGGGATAGTATTGCCAATTAGAAAATCTTTGTAGAAGGGGATGTTGTCCTTATGGATTACCAAGTCAATGAGTTCTTCGTTATCATCTTTTCCGTAGGCTTGATTCAAAATCCAAAAAGACCGTAACGGTCTGCTTTTTTTATTAGGAATATTAACGCCCAGTGTTATGAAATAGTCCTGTTCAGTTTCTATGTTGATAAAGACATAAGCATCCGATGTTTCATAGGGTAATGTCTCAATTTTCCTTGAGTCTTTTTTATTACTTTCTGTACCAAAGGCAATCTTCTTTTTGTCGGAAACAAAAAGTATTTGCAGTAGATCTGCAATGAGTGATTTCCCAATACCATTTTTACCAGTAAAGTCAGTTCGTATAGGGTGTAATAAGTAATCTTGGTTGTAATGCATAATAACACCAACCGTTGAGATAGAATATATGCGTGGATATTTAATCATTGGTTTGAAGTAGATAGTTTTCTATAAATTCATCAAAGTTTGAAATCTCTTTTTCGTAAAGTTTTTGAAAACGATATATAGGCTCTTTAAGCCTAAATCGAATTTCTTCACCTTCGTCTGGGGTCATAGATTCTACCCAGCCCAATTTGTCAAAATCCCTAACGGTGTTTTTGATATTGGTTTTAACACGTTTCCACTCTGGAGGTGAATATTCTTCACGTATTTCGTTAAACCATAGTTTTTTATAACTCTGGCTATTTTCGCCTTCGATAATTTCTTTTTTAATATCTAAAAAGGTGACTTCTTTTACATCATCAAAGTATTTGTCATAGTACATGTTAAGAAGCATTAAACCTGTTACAGTTTGTGATGGGGATAATTCTTTATAGCGGTTGTTTGAACTTAACGCACCTCTGGTTTCCTCATTGAAATCGAGGAAATAAAATGTGATACTATCTTTAAACTCTCTTTCAAGTCTAAGGTTGTAGAAATAGTCATAATAATATCTGAGCTTGTCATAATATTTATTAAGCAGTTGGTAGAGGTAATAATTACCACTTTTTTGAATATGTCTACCTCTCAAAAGTTCAATATTAAGATCTGCAAATTTTTCTTTCACATCATTGTTTTCCAAAAAATTGAAAGGTGCTTCTATATTATTTGTCGTATTTTCATTTTCCATATTAAGATGTCTTTTTTTGTAGAAACATCAGATAGTTCTCGTTGAATATCAATTTCATACCTGGGATTTCTGTTAGCATATTGAAACAGGTCGAATCCTACGCTTAACGCAATCTCACTATCGTTTTCTTCTTCTAAAATTTTATAAAAGTGTTCGGTAAAATCAAATTCCTTTTCTTTTTCAAAAATAGCTTTGTATTCACGGAACAGTCTTGCTACATTTTCTTGTCGCTGCAAATCCTTTTGAATCTTATTTTGCTCTTTTTGTGCGTGTTCCTTGTCATATAGGACGGGAATGATTTTATTCTTTTTAATCCCAAAAGAGTCATAATAGGGTACTTCAATAAATTTAAATTGCTCTATTGGTAATATCTTTTTTGGGAATAATACAGGTAGTTTTACAATATCGTTTTTAGAATACGAGGCCTGTTCCAACGTAAACTTCAATAGGCGTTTTAAGTTTATTCGTATTCTCGACTGACTTCTAAAGTTATTTTGAAGATTTCTTAATTGATTGTTGGCATATAGCGAACGATCCATTAACTGTTTCAAGCGGTAATCTACATCATTAAAAAAGTCAATGACATCGTTTTTAATTTTTACTGCTTTTGAATAGTCAGCATTCAGCTGTTCAAATGCTATTTGCTCTTCTTCATTTTCTGGATGTTTAAATGATTCAATTTTATGGTAGAAAAAATCAATTACGTTTTCAATCTCGATACTTAGCGTGTTACCCAATCTAAGGGTGTATTTTATTTCTTCTGATTTATTACTAATTTCTTCAAATACCAAAGCAAATTCCTTGGTTAACGTTATTAGGTCTTCAGATTCTGCCTTTAAAAGACTGTTAAGTCTGCTAATTGATGTTTTAACTACATCTTTTAGAGCCTCTAAGTGGTCTATGATAATCTGCTTGCCAGCAGTACTAAATTCCAGTCTATGCCATATTTCAAAATCTTCTAAATTCTTTATTTCCGAAGCTTTAAATTTTGTGAATTTTTTAAAGGTTTTCTTTAAAGGGAAATTTTTTAAAGGACTATGTAATTTTTTATCAATTAATTCGATAAACTTTTTTGCATAGTCTGTAATAGCAAATTTAAGTTCATCATTTGGTGGTCTTTCAATAAAGAAGTGCAGAAGGCTCTTGACGATTTTTTCAGTTTGTGGTGTTGAGCCTACTTCAATTTTTGAACTTTCTGCAATACACTTTTCAATATCACTATAAGTAAAGTGCTTTGATAATTTTCCAGTCTTGATTTTTGAGTCCAATATATAAATGACCATTCCAGCCTCCTTCGACGGAATCAGATAACCATATAATTGGTGTATGTCTAATATATTTGAATCTATGGTAGTTAATAGGCTTGGTTAAGACTCCTAAAGATAATTATAAAAAGTGTTGTATTTAAAGTTTTTGAGTTTCTTTTAGTTTTTTAATCGGTAGCCTCCAAAATACAGGGAAAGGTTGTACTCTAAAATGTCTACTAGCTAAATGCCCCATCAGATGAAAACCAGAAGTATAAAATTCAAATTTATCTTCTTTAAGAAATAAATCGATTTCTTCAATGATTTCTTTTCTGTAGTCTTCCATGTTTTCATAAACTACTATTGAATGTTTTAGTTTTCCTTCTCTAGCGCTGTAATTTTTCGAACAAAAAACATTTTCAATTTCTTCCGTAGCGAACCACATTTGAAGGTTGATTTTTGGAAATTGCTCATGAATAAGTGATCTTATTTTTTGATATAATTCAGCATTATCAAGTAGTACGACATACTCTAATATAATAGTTAGAATCATAGAGGATTCAGGTTCATGTATTTCATCTCCATTATGAATATCTACCAACTTATCAAAATTGGTTCTAAAAAGAGGGAAGAATTTATATAGATGAAAATTATTATGAAAAGCCACCACCATATTAGAAATCCATTTTCTAATAACTTCAGTTTTGCCAGTTTTCCATAGTAGCTGTAATGATAATGCAATTTCTATAGAATGTTCATCATACTGAGGGTAATTAAGAGGAGGGGTATTGAAAATAAATATTTCTAGCGCATTAGAAATTGATAAGGCACTTGTGTAATGTAGTTTAGCCTCTTCATTTTGGTTTGTAGAGGCTTTAAATACCAACTCTTGTATTTCTGTCAGACCAACTGTAGCTAGTAAACCTAATTCATTCCAACTATTTAAACTGTATTCTAAATAATTTTTTGAATATTTAGATAGACTATGTTTGGTTTTATAGTGATTTGCTACTTTATTAAAATAGAAAACTCCTAGTTTTCTTTTTAAAAGATGTAAATTATAGAACTCGGCTTTTACGTAATTTCTTTCAAAAAGATTATTTTCTTCAATCCAATTCCAAGTGACCAACAATGCTCGTTCACTAGCAATAAGTGAAGGTTTTAAATTATCTATGTCTTGTGACCATTTAAAAATGATTCCAGTACATAATCTAATAAGTCTAAGCTTTTTTAGAACTCTTTGTTTCTGTTTTTCAGGTTTACTTAAAATTTGGTCTAATAGTATATAGAAGTGAGAATAGTCATAGTCGGATAAATCTAAAAAAGCTAATGTTTTTCTTAACAATGATTGATACTTAGATGGAAATAACTTTTCATTATCGAGGTATATATCTAGCATATTAGCCAGTTCACCTGTTCCCCAAAACTCATATGTTCTTTTCTTTTTAGTATGTTTATCTACATAATTTTTCCAATTAGTTTGAACATTTTGAACCATCTCACCATTGGTAGCCACTATAATTTTTATAGGTAATTTTTTATACCTTTTATCCAACATAGTTGGAATATAGACATCAATAATTTCATTTAAACTTGGACGTACAGAATTAACTTCACTATCCCAACTACTTCTCGTTAAGTTTTTTTGCTTTACAGCAATTAAAAAAACTTTTCTCTTATTATCAATCGGATCAATACCAACAGCAGCTATGTCTACACCATGTTGTCTACCCCTTTGTGGTTTTGATATTGGTGTAATTTTCATTCCTACCAATAAATCAGTTATTAGAGTGTCAAGCTCCCCATCTTCTTTTAATAGTGTTATATATTCACTTAGTATAAATCTCATTGTCTTCTAATAAAATTTTGGCTTTCCAACCTTAAAACTGCCTGCCCAACTGGATCAATATTTTCACCTCTAGGCATTTCTTCACTTTGTGAAAATAACTTTGGCTCCATTTCTTGACTATATTTTCCTCCAAATTTTCCAAAAGCTTTTTTGCCTGCTCGAAAGTGAAGTGAAGTGATTTGACTTAGGAAAGAAGTATCATTTTTTTCATTTTCTTGATGTGCTTTCTGCATTTTTTTATTTTGAATTTTATCGATATACTTTAACCTTTCTCTTGAAGGTTCAAACTCTTTTAGAACGTCTAAATCAGAATAAACCAAGTATAATTTTTCACCTTCTTTGATAATTTGGGAAATAACCTTCTTTAATTTTGAAGGAGCTTTTTTATTTTTTTCTTTAAGAAAATCAATAGTTGAATAATAATTAAAGATTAAATAATCGACAAAAACCCATTTCATGATTGGTACTATTTCAGTATCTTCATACTTGGAATGTAATATCGAATAGAGCATTGACCTAGAAAGCTTTCGGTCATAAACAAAACCAATTATTTTAAACGTTATATACTCAATGTCATAGAAGCTATAATCTTTTAAAAGTGATGTAGATAATTCTATTGATGAAATATTTCTATAGCTCATTTCCCTCATAAGGCTAAATGTCGCTATTTGAAAAGAGACATTATCATCATTTAGCCAACGTGTAATTATTTCCTGAAAATCAGGTATTGATGTATCATGGATCTCATTAAAAACAGATTGAAATAACTTAATATTCTTTGAATTTTCATTACTGAACGTTATCCATTCATTCAAAAACTCCATAACCAATTCTAGATGATTTTTTACAAGCCTACTCAGCATATAATCAAAACTCCTATAATAACCAATGAAAGAAATGTCAAAAGAGACAAGTGAGGTTAAAATAGTTTTATAGAATTCTTTTTCAGTATTTATATCTAGTGCAAAATTCAATATATCTATAAGATGAATTTTGATTTGAGAATGCTCATGATTTAATAATGCAGTTATATGTTGATCGCACTTTGGAAGATAGTTTCGTTTACAACGACAAACAAATAGAATAGCTGCAAGTATATCGACACTTTCATCATTTTTAATTAATTCTGAAAACCTATTATCTAAATAATTTAAAAACTCTTTAGATGGATGCTTATCAAAATCAAAACGAGCAATACTAGATATACCTTGAACGATTTTAGCAGTATCGGTATCTGTGATAAGTTTTTTTGTTTTTTCTTTTGCAGAATTTGGGTCTATTTTAAATAAACCAGAGATTATGTTACCTAAAGCATTTTGAAAATCATCAGTTTTATGGGTTAGTAGCTCTTCATAAAGCTTCTCTGCATACTGTTGATCTTTTGAAGAAGCTAATTCTATACTTTCGTAAAATTGGTAAGTAGAATGATTTTGTTCTTTTAAATATTTAATAAGAATCGGCATTATTTCAATTAACTTTTCGATCTCGATAATCTCAATTTGATCACAAAACCTCCTGTATTTCGCCCAAAATTGATCAACCTCTATGCCAATACTAATCTCTAATAAGAATTTTTCCGTCTCATTCATTTTCTTTCATTTTTAATCAAAGTTATAAACAGGTAAATTGCTTATTTTTTTTATGTCTTTATCCTTTAATACTATTGCTACACTGTGCTTTGCTCTAGTCAAAGCCACATATAGTTTAGCCCTTGCAGCTTTTGAAATTAAAGTATCCTGGTTGGTGAGCCATTTTACCATTGGTCCAGATGGGTAAATTATTACTCTTTCTAGAGTTAACCCTTTAGATTTACCAAAATTAAGAGCCTGATATTCTTCGTTTACTTTAGTTCTAATAGAATCCCGAAGCTGAAGTGGATTATATTTTTTTAGATACTTATCCAAGTTTTTGATTGAAAGCAGAAATAATCCATCATGCCCTGTAATTTGACTGTTTTCTGAATTACTTTTTGGTAAATCAGGATAAAGAAGATTTGAATAATCACAGATTGATTGAGGGCATCTATAATTAACTTTTAAAGAGGTATCATCTGTTTCAATTTGAAGCTTACTATCTTCAAAAAAGTTTATAATTTCTGACTTAACGTATTTTTTATTTTTTCTTGAATTATTAGTCGAGTATATAGCTTGCCTAGGATCTCCCACCAAAGTAATATTTGTAGTTATTTTGAAGAGATAATCTAAAACCTCTAAATCATATCCTGCCAAATCTTGAACTTCATCAATATAAATAACATCAAAACATCTGGAAATACGATCAAACACCTTTCCTTTAGATGCTATTTCACATTTAATCACAAGTTGAGCTAATTTGTCAGAATATATTTTGCGTTGAGAACTGAAATAGAATTTTTCAAAGTTTTCTTCTTCACCCCAATAAACGGGAAAGCGACCTTTAAATTTTAACCCAGATCTGCCATTAACTAAAATCATACCTTTAGTGTCAAATGAAAACAATTGACCTTGATAAGGTTTCACGCCATGAGATATTAAAAATGAAAACCAAGTCTGTATAAATATGTTCTCTGGAATACAGCCATATTCATCAATGATTTTTTGGTAAATTTCACTTTCACAAGCTTCGGTGAAAGTTGTAATTAGGATTCTTTTACCTTGCAATGCTTTTTGAAGCGCATCTTTTACTATAAAAGTTGTCTTACCAGCACCAGCAGATGCAATAATCAATTTATTCATGTTATTGCGTCTAATATATATTGAGGGTACTTAATTTTTTCATTTGCTTGGAATATTTTCAAAGCGCATTCGGTTTTGTTGTTCCTCATAAATTTATGGAGATCATTTATTTCTTCATATTCAGTTCCAAACATTTTATTTATTGTAGTCAAATCATTAGCTTTTAAAAGTTTTGGTTCTAATGTATTATAGTTAAAAGGCTTGTCTCCAATTTTTAGTGTCCCAGTATCAATTATATTATCAAAACAAATTTTAATATTTAATTTGGTATTACCCCCTAAATAGTCTTTATACTTTTTCTTTAAAGCTTCGATATTTCCGTCATTATCAGTGACAATACTAACGGGTTGATTTAACTTTTCTGCTATTTCCAAAAACCTTAAAAAAGACACACCTACGGAAATAACTTCTATTTCATCGTTAATAGGTAGCTTTCCCTCATTTCTATCTTGATAAGCTCTTTGAACAATAAGCTCATCTGAATCTCCTTCCACCAAGATTGCCTTTTTACACAACATTAATCTTAATGTGTCATAGCCTGATATTTTCTCAAAAAACGTTTTGGTTTCAGGTGAAAGATCATCAAGCTTTAATGTTTTCCTATCATTAAGTAATATTAGATCATCTAACCCCAGCTTATTTGCCACATAACTATTATGAGTTGTAACAATTATCTGTTTATCATCATCTCCTTCTTTAATTGCATCTATGAGCTGGTTTAATTTTGAGTGAGATAGATGATTTTCAGGCTCTTCAAGAAGAATAACATTAGCTTCTTTCGCCTTATTATGAGCTAAAGCAAGATTAGTCTTAATAATACTTTGCTCACCCTTACCAATAAAATGAAAAGGAATATTATCTAAATAAGTCGTTAGCCCTGTTTCCCAAGCGTTTCTTGAAGACAACTCTACAGATATTTTAATCTCTTTGTTTGAAATTTTACCTGCCTCACTAATCTTATGATTGATAGCTTCGATAGATGGAGCATCCATAAATTGTTCTTTCATTTGTCTGTGTGATTGCGATACACTTACAATCTCATCTTCAGATAAAAGTTCTTTTACAATTCGCCCTATATACACATCTGATCCGTTTTTGTTTCTTGAACTACTAGAATCTATATAGGCAGATTTGAGAGGTATGTTTCTGGCAATAATGGCGTCTCTAGCAAAACTTCTCCATACTACATGATAATATTCAATTGGAATTGTTTTAACATCTCCTGTTTTTAGTAATGCTTCGTAGGAGGACTTATAAATTTCATTAAACTCTATGCTAAATGAAATACCACTATGACCAATTCCATCACTGTTTTTATCTCCCTCTAAGGGAGCTACTTCAGCTTTTCCGATAATAAACAATTCTATACAAATGCTTGGAGGCGGAAGAGGGCTATCATCTTTAATACTCTTAATATAGTCGCTTACAGCTTTTTCATTAAATAAGTATTGAGAAAGTTCATTACGAATGTATCTTCCATTGAACATACCAGTCAAAGCTAAATTTATAGCTTCAAGAATTGTAGACTTACCAGCTTCATTGTCGCCTACAATAATGTTTAATCCACTATTTAATATGATAGTAAATTTGTCTTTAAAGCCTTTGAAATTTGTTATAACAACTTTTTTTATTTCCATAGTTTAATAAGTATTATTTTAAATTAAGATAATATCGTGTGCTTTTTAATTCACCAGTTTTAGTCAAAATATTTTTATCAACTAAATCTTTTAAATCCCTTGTTGCAGTTGAGGCAGAAGTTTTGGCGATACGTGTGTAATTTACTGCGCTTAGTCCACCTTTAAACCCATGATGTCCTTCTTTAAATATACGACGTATAACAATCGTTTGACGTTCATTCATCATTGAAGCAAAACGATCAAAGAATTTTGCTTTATTAATCAGGAATTCAATAATTTTTATAGTGTTATTTTGGGCATCAATAACAGTTTGTCCAAAATAAAGAAGCCAGTCGGTTAAATCCAATTTAAAGTTGTGAGCTTCAAGTGAAGCATAGTAAGCCTTTTTGTTTCTCTCTATCATTTGAGATAGGGAGATTAGGGCAGGGCGCTTTAAATCTAAAGAGATAGATTTTTCTGACAAAGCTCTCGCTATACGACCATTTCCATCTTCAAATGGGTGGATGGCTAGAAAATAAAAGTGAGCTATACCTGATTTAGCTAAGGGTAACATTGTGGAATTTTCTTTAGAATGTAACTTGTTAAACCATTTAACAAAAAGGTTCATTTCTTCAGTCATGTTTTTAGAGGGGGGGGCTTCATAATGCACCGTCTTTCTATCCACTCTTCCGCCAGAGACTATCTGCATAGGTTCTTCATGAGTTCGATAACGTCCAATATCTATTAAATCTCTACGACCATTTGTTAGCATTCTATGCCATTGAAAAAGATATTCATCAGTTAATGATTCATCATAAGTTTGATAGAGGTTTACCATCATCTCCGAAATACCAAACTCAGCAGCAGGAAGCTTTCTGTTTTCTATAGATAACCCCAAATTTCTTTTAATGGATTCTTGAATACTATCACGGTCAAGATATTCACCTTCTATTTCAGAGGTTTTTAATGCTTCATCAGACAATACTTCAATAAGTAATTGCTCTTTTTCATCATCAGAAACATGCTTAAAAGCTCCCAATGCAATGCCACTGGATTGAACAAATTCATATTCCAGTTCCTTTAAAGCCGTTTCATCATAGGTGAATTCAGGCCAATTTTTATGTTGCCAATTCCATTTAAAAGCAGTCATGAGCTATAAACTTTTTACTTATAGCTCAAATATAAACATTTTTTGAGCCATATTTCAAGTTTTTTTAGCTCAAAGTAAAATTTACTTATTATTTAAAGGGTGAAGGATGGGTACTGATGAAATAAATCAACATTTTTTCAAAAAAAATACTTGACATCAATATTTAAGTAGTGTAAAAGCCATCATTCATTGAATGTAACTTTCCAAAAATCATAGAAACACCATTGAAAATGTTGTAGTCTTTCTACCAGTTCATTGGCTATATAGCTATGAACATATCAGGTAAGGTTATCTGTAATGCCTCCATTAATCCAAAGCCTTTTTGCTATTTCTCGTTCCTCTGTACCAATAACATTCAAATAAATTGCTGTTGTCTCCAAGGCACTATGACCTAGCCATTTTTTAACGACGGTTATAGGAGCTTTATCTACAGCATGAACTGCAAATCCGTGACGAAGCCCTCTGGCGCATCCTCTAACGCCAGTAATACCAGCTTCAATCATAATGGTTTTGATATGCCTTGATGCGCTACGTAATGAAAAACTCCAGAGGCGTTGATAACTTCCTTCTCCTTGTTTTATCTCGTGAATATAAGCTTCCAAATTTTCTAATAGGAAATCAGGCAGGGGGATTTCCCTATAAATTCCGCGTTTTCTTTTTTTAAGAGTTTCAAGTACTACTGTCTTATTAGATAAATCAAGACTGTCCACTGTAAGATTATGTATCTCGGCAATACGTGCGCCTGTGTAGTAGAGCAACTGACAAAATAATTTTATAGCTACAGGGCGACTTGCTGTGCATTTCAAAAATCGCAAACGTTCCGCATGGTTTAAGTATTTACGCTGTCCTTTAGAGTCATGCAGGGAGATCGTTTGTTTATACATTTTTGTTTTTTTGGTTAAAATTCAACTGTCTGATTATTAGATATATTCGGTCATATATTCAAATAAAAAGAGGTGTTTTTTTCAATTTTAACTAAAAATCAGGCCTTTAAGAACCGAAACACATGAGATTTTAATGAAAAAGCATTCTGATACTCCTTATGATGGCAGAGTATATCTAATTTTCGGACAAATTCAGGACAGAGGTACAAAATATTTTCAAAAAGAAGTGTTTTAAGCACTCCTGAAAACTGAAAAAGACTAATTCTTAAATCTGCAATCATGGAAAAAGCTAAACAAGAGTGTAGCTCAAACCACAAGCAAACATGTTCTATGTGTAATGGAACGGGGCGTATTTACAATGCCCGAAAAGGAAGTGAAACCTGTCCTTCTTGCCAGGGGCGTGGATATATTTGGGTATAAAATCAGCATTAAAAGCAATAAAAAGTGCATTTAAATACTCATTTTAAACAATCAATACCGTAAATCTTAACATCTTAATACTTATGACATCACAAGATTGCTCACGAATTGAAATACATGGTATAAACAACCTACAGAAATGGAATAAAATTATGAATGCCAAGAAACAACTAGCAACATTAAGTCTTATTGCCCTTAGTGCCTTTGGCACTTTGAAGGCGCAGACCTCTAATGATAATTTGTTGGCCTTTAATGATGTATCAAAAGCTAAGACTGAAAAAACAGCACCTGCCTCTATGAACGCACCAGTTGTGAAAGAAGGAAATAGCAATACTGCTTATATGGCTTCAAAGAATAAGAGAATTGCTATTTATGTTTTTGGAGGCACGCAGGGAGAGAGAACTGCTGCTGAAAATGCAAAAATCCTAGCCAGTGCTTTTGCTGACAGACGTTTTACTGATAAGCCTATGTACATTACAGCGGTACATAGGGAGATTAACGAGGATCAACCTAGCTACGTTAAAATATTTATGGATGGTAAAACCTATACTAAAAATAATGCTGCTACATTCACGCCCCGTCAAGTAGGCGGAGGAATTGATGTGATTGCCGAAGATTTTGTTGACGATCATGGAAATCACTTGATAATTCCGGAACGGGTTCAACCAATTAAAGTTGCTACACTAAATTGATTATCCAAAAGGATTCGGAGATGCTGACACTGTATTGAAAGGGTTGGTTTCACTTTTATTAGAAGTAAAAGGATCTGGTACATTTTTGTTATCATTATCCAAGTCAAAGGGATTAGAAGCCTCATTATTAACTGCTTTATTGAAGTGATCTTTTATTGTTGAGTTTTTAGCTATAATCTTTTGTGTATCTACCTGTTCGATAAAGTTTTCTGGAGCTTTCTCTCTAAACTGATCTAGAGTAGCACTAAATTTTTCAACCCCATGTTCGGCTTGCCATTGTTGAAGTTGTATCACTTGTTCCTCGGTAAGACCATTTGCTTCATCATAATTAGCAATCATGACTTCCATTTGGTCATACAGCGTGTTTACTTCAGTGGTAATTGTAGACATTTCTTGATTATGGAGGGTATCCCAATTCTCAGTTGTCAAATTGTTGATAATCTCAGGATCATAACCCCGTTCATTAATCATTATTAGTTGCCATGTCTCCAAATTTCCACTTTCATATGCCGCTTGTAATCTTCTTTGAGTATCTAAAAGATCATCAATATCACCCATGATATTTTCTAATTCTTTCATCAAATCATCAAAGCTCATATTGGCAATTTCTAAGAGCATTTTTTGAACAAAATCTTCTTCTTTCTTTTTTGCTTCTGTCTTTTGGGCATCAACAATATCTGCAATATATGTATTGGCAATATCCACACGATTACCAGATTTTACAGCAAGCAGTAGTTCGTTTTCAGCTATCGCCTCAACTGTCGCATTATCTTGGATTTGCTTGTTATCATCAGACATTGGTTTTCCCTCATTTTCCCATAGTCATATAATATTTTACACAACATATTTTAATATTATGTAAATAGATGGTATTTGAAATAAATTCTAAATACAATTTATCTATCCCTAAAAGATGCATTAAAAATAATCAGTTAAGTACGTTTTTGAACATTGACGCAGATTTAACCACTTTTAAAAATATATAATTATTTAATGAGGTTGCTTGACGCAGAAAGTATTTTATAAAGTAGTTTTTTATGATGAGTGGGTAAGGTATTTACCCTCCAAAGAAAACACACCATAAACGAAAAGGGTTAATGAAAGTTTAATGAGTTTTGTGTAATACTATTTTTTTGAAGCTTATAATTGATGGAGAACTAAGTATTGTCAGAGCAAGAAAATAATAAAGACTATGCTTTGAGATCAGGCTTTATTCCTGTAACTACGGATATCATTCATAAAATCAAACAAGAAGCCAAAAGAACAGGTGTAAGCCCTCGTTTATTAGCTAAAAAGTCTGATTACGACAGCAATTTCCGATTTATCTATAAGCTTTATTGTGGACAGCAAAAAAGTATTTCTAAAGATAAGCTAGATACAATTTATAGACTATACGAGCAAATACCCGATAAAAGTGGTAATCTCAAAAGAGGTTGCCGCAATGGATATACCCCAATTACACCAGACATTATTGAAGAAATCGAACATCATATAGAACGTACAGGATTAGGAATATATCGTTTTATGAATCTATATGGATTGAATTACATTGGTATTGCTAATGTAAAGCATTGGGTAAAAGCACGGGCTAAAAGTGCTTTGAAAGAGCATGTAGAAACGCTTTTAAATACTTGGAAAACATTACCTGATAATTACTACATTAGTATTATTCCTGAAATGTCAGCGTATGTGAAAAATGAAATTGAACGTACAGGCATTGGTGTACATAAAATTCTTAGAGGGAATACAGAGGCAAAAAAAGTGGGCATTACCTCATCTCAAATCAAATCGGTAATCGAGTGTAGCAGTCGTAAAATGAAAGCTACAATGGTTCATCAAATACTAGCTTTGTGGAATGACATTCCTGATAAAAAAAATTTCTAGTGATATATATACCTGATATAAATCCAATAATCGGGCATTGTTGAAATAGAATAACTCTCACAAAATCGAGTTATTTCCAGTTCAACAAGCTTTAAAACATCATCATAAGTTTCAATTTAGATTTATTTCCCGTTTTGTGGGGATGTAGATATTTTTAAAAAAAAACAACAATTACTTACATACGTTTGTACTCTTTTTGTTCTTTTTCTTGACTGTGAGGGCACATTAATTTACATAGCGCAATTCATTGAATTAAGTAACGTTATAAAATACAAAAGGAGCATTAATGAATCAGCATATCTATTATGCACAAATTAGAAATCAAATTGTATTAGAACTTTTAACAAATTCAAAAAATCCATTTGATGTTGATGAAAAAGTAATATTTGAAAATAAAGAAGAAACCATTTTTACAATTTGCTCAGAGGCATCGCGAATTTTTAACGTTGTTAAAAAACTTTCAAATCTTCCTCATACTTTAGATTTAACACAAATCGTAAATCAATATACGCATCAAATCTTTAGGGAATTGAGCGTTGGTAAAAATCTTACATCTATAGATTTGATTGTTATGGCTGCCAGTATTATTCAACAAACTTTTCAAGTTTAATTAGACGTTTTGTTTGAGTCATTCATATTCAAATAGATCTCAACCATTTTATAAATTTTTCATCAAGTGGGGCAACATCATCACACCCCACACATGATGATGTGTTCCCACGTTTTAACCACCGAAAGGAAATCAATGAACGAAAAACAAATACGAGAAACACTACATTATATTATCAAAAACGACCCCAATTCTATAAAAGCCTTTGTCGCAAAGGAAGCTTTACAGAGAAATAATCTAAAAGGTTTTTTTCAGAGTATCAAAAAACGTGGTTGTATCTCAGGAATAATTAGTACGCTTAATTATTACCCACAAACCCATAGTTTTTTTGAGACTTACTATGATGAAATTGAGAAATTAAGAATGATGATTTTACCTAAAACATACCTAAAACAAATTATGGTTTTATATGGAGTTTAATACATTTATTTAAATACAAAAATAATGTAACTAATTGATTATAAGTATAAATAAAAACAAGTAATTGCAAAACACGTTGGATTCAAAATCCAGTTCTTTCGGGAGTGTGGGTTCGATTCCCACCTCGAGTACAAAAAAAGCTTCAACAATTTGTTGAGGCTTTTTTATTAGAATTTAATTATTTATTGAATCTTGTAAGTACCTAAATTTATTAGAGAATTCATCATAGTTAAAATGAGTGTTTTTTGTTGCATAAGCATCCCAACAGTTTTTTAGAAACTCTAAATTTGGCAATGTAATTTTTACTTTATAGCCATAAAGAATAGAAAACTCTTCCGAAGTATAGTTTGTTAATTTTTGTAACTCTTTTTTACCTTTATGTTTACCAGAGCACACTAGAAAATATTGAGTATTTTTAGAAAAATGTTGTGCTAAAAAACAACCTAAAGCCATTAAATTAATTTGAGATAATTTAGTATAATCTAACCATAGTGTTACTTCAGAATATATGCTTAGGTCTTCTAATTGTAAAATAGGTTTTATAGTAGCGTCAAAATAATCTATTCTCAATTTTTGATGCTTGGTTTCAAAATAAGAATAACGTTCAGACCAAAAGTTATCGGAAAAAACATCTTTGGTTAAAGGCCCTTCGATTAAATTTTCATCAAAAAAAATGGTACTTCCTTCAATAGAAGAGTTTTTGAAAATTGTTAATGCTTTATTATTACAAAAAATGTGTAATACGTTATTCATACTTTTCTTATTAAACTCCAAAAATAGTTAAAAACATAAACGAAATTGCTGTCAGTGAACATATATAATTTTATTTTCGATTTTAAATCGCATTTGTTTTTTTACTAAGTATTGAATACATTAAAGGTATAAAATACAAACTTATAAAAGTACCAATAAGCATTCCTCCAATAACGGTTAATGCTAAAGGTTTTTGTAATTTGGCTCCTAAACCATCCATAAATAAAAATGGTAATAAAGCTAAAATAGTGGTTAAAGAAGTCATTAAAATAGGCTTTAAACGTAGTTTTCCACCTAGTTTTATAGCGTCATTAATTGTATGTCCTTCTTTTCGTAACATATTTATGGTATGCAACTTTAAAATACTATCATTTATAATAACACCACTCATTACTACAATACCAATAGCAGCCATTATATTTATTGTACCTCCAAAGATCCATAAAAGTAAAAGTGCTCCTCCAATATCAATAGGTATTTCTAATAAAATGATTATTGGTTGCCATAATGATTCAAATTGAGCAGCCATAATAAAATACAATAAGAAAACAGCAACTAATACAACAATTAATAACTCATTTCCTAATTCTTTTAAATCAAAAAAACTACCATCAAAACGAACATTGAAATTGTTTTGAACTTGAAAATCATTTTGAATTTCACGTATTTTATTTTGAACATTATCTTCTGTTTTAATGTTAAAAGATAAATATTCACCACTTCTATTTGCTGTAATTTTTTTATACTGCTTTGCAGGATATGTTTTAATTAAATTTCTAACTGCAATTAATTCATTGTTTTTATTTTTAACAAATAGCTCTGAAATCATTTTTTCAAAAGTTTCACTTTTATAATTAAGTTTAATAGGAATGAACTTTTGGGCCGTTTTTAAATTGTCAATGAAATTTTGATTAAAGGTTGTTTTTAATTCATTAATTAATGAGTTATAAGAAACATCATACAGCAAAACATTTTCATGTAATATTTCAATAAAAGCTGTTTGTTTTAAAGGTATTTCAGTTGAAGTACTTTTTTTTAGTAGTGGCTCAATTAAAGGCAATTGATTTTCAGTTGGAACCTCTAACGAATTTTTTGAAAAAACATGAGCTATTAAGTTGCTTTTATCATTAGAAAATAAATATTGAAAAATATTTTTAGGTTCATTTATGTTAACTGTTGCTTCAGGATATAAGTTTTTTACTTTTTGTTGAAAGGTGTTTTTTAAACTTTCAATTTCATCAATAGCAGAAGTTTTAATATAAATAGATGCTTCAGAAAAACTTTTGGCATTCTCACGTTGTAATAAAAACTGTTGCTCTCCAATTTGTGAGAAAATCGTTTTTATAGAAGTATCGTTTTTGAATAGGGTAGAAATTCTTTTTTGATTTTCTTTTACATTAATATTTTCATTCCAGTCTATAGTTACAATGGCTTCATTCTGGTTAATTTTTGGTAATTGAGAATAAGGCATTATAAAAAACAAAAGAACGGCTATTAATGAACTAGCTATTGAAATGCCAAAAACTAACTTTTTTCTATTGAAAAAATAATGATACCCTTTCTCATACCAATCATCTATGTGTTGTGTTTTTACATCAAGCTGTAACCATTTTTCAATTTTAAAGTTTTTGTTTTTAAGTTGTTTGTAAATAACAGGAATTAAAATAATTGAAACTAATAAAGAAGCTCCTAAACCAATTGCAACTGCCATAGCTTGATCATAAAATAAAGCGCCAGTAATACCGCTTAAAAACAATAACGGTAAAAACACGGAACAAGTGGTAAGAACTGAACTGATAAGTGGTGTTATAATTTCATTCGTTCCTTTTACACAAGCATTAATTAAGTTGTTTCCTTGCTCTAATTTTTGAGTAATATTATCAATAACAATAATGGCATTATCAATCATCATTCCTATACCCAAAATAAGTCCGGATAAAGAAATAATATTAATTGATAGTCCAAACAAGTACATAAAAAATACACTTAGTATTAAAGATACAGGAATACTAATAGCAATAATTATAGGCGATTTTACATCTTTTAAAAAGAAAAACATAATTATAATTGCTAAGCAACTACCTATCCATAAACTTGATTTTAAATTATCAATAGATAATTTTAAAAGCTTTGATTGATCTTGATTGGTAGAAAACTCTAAATTAGGATAGTCTTTTACAAAAGAGGCGGTTAGTTTTTCTAAAGATTCTTTTAACTCATAAACTCTTGCATCTGCTTGTTTTATAATAGCCATTGCTATGGCCCTTTTTCCGTTTATATAAATTAAACCTCTATCTTGTTTAGGTTGAATACTAACGGAAGCCAAATCTTTTAACTGAAACAGTTTATCATGTATGTTTAGATAAATAGTTTCAATATCCTTTTTGTTTTTTAGTGGATTAGCAAACTTAAAATTATATTGATAAATCCCGTTTTGAACTAATAAATTCCCTAGCTCAAAATTATTTTGTTTAATTACATTGATTAACTCATTTGGGCCAATTCCTAAGCTTTGTAATTTATTATTATTTGGAGTTACTAGTATTTCAGGTTTAGTAACACCACTAATATCAGCTAAAGCAATATCTGGTAATTGTTCAATACGTTTTTTTAAAACAGTTTCAGTAAAATTACTTAATTCTAAAAATTTTTCATCAGAGAAGTTATCTTTTAAAGAAACAGTAAAGTTAACAATGGGAATATCGGTTGCTGAAGCTTTAATTACTTTAGGACGATCTAAATCTCTTGGTAAGTAATTTAAAGAAGCATCTACTTTTTCATTAGTTTCTACAAAGGCTAAATTGGTATTGGTACCGTATTTAAATTCTAATTTTAAAGTAGAAAAACCATCCCTGGTTTCTGAAGTAATATTTTTTAAATTGGCAACTTGTAATAGTTGATTTCGAAGTGGTCGAACTACATTGGTTTCTAATTCTCTTGCCGTATTGTTTGGATAACTTAGTTGAACAGTAATTTCAGGTATAGGAATATCTGGCATTAATGAAGTAGGTATTTTAGTAGAAGCTACAATACCTAGTAACAGTAATGCCAAAGATGCCATAAAAACAGCAATAGGCCTTTTGATTAGAAATTTAATCAATAATATTAGCTTTTAAAGTGATTTTATAAAATTTTGTTTCCGTATTAGCTTTAATGACAGCGTGCAAAATATTCTCCCCATATTTTTCCTTAGTGTTTAGAGTTAATGTTATTACACCTTTTCCTTTTGGAGGAATGACTTTTGAACTAATGGTATATCCTGTACAAACACAATCAGGGTTTACATATTTAATTTTTAAGGTGTCTTCACTTGGATTTATGAATTTATATTGAGCGTTTAAGATTTTTCCTCGTTTTACATCTTTATAATCAATAATTCTAGAAGTTAATTTTAATTTTGGATACTTATCCTTAAGCACTATTTTTTTTTCTGATTTACAAGAAAGAATGATAGTGAAGAACAAAAAAAGAGGTAAAAAAAATATTTTTTTTTTCATTTATTCTTTTAAATTAGGTAGAGAAAATCTATAACTTTTCAAAGACAATTCATCTTCTGATAAAACAGCTTCGGAATAAAAATAAGGTTCAATATAACCAATAACTTTAAACCAGCTTGGAACATCTAAATCTGCTACTAGAGTAGTACCTTTATAAATTTGTAACCCATCACTTCTTTTTGAATTAGGTTTATGATAGCTCCTAAATAATAAATCTTGCTTTTCAAATACTTTAATCATCGTATAAAAACCAGTCTTAGGCTTTTTTTTATTTGCTTCCTTTATAAACTCATTATTGTTATTAATGTTTTTACTGTTAAATTCAGCAAATTCAGTTTTAAATCTACCTGAATTACCAAAAGAATACAAGTTTTTATAATTTTTATTATAGACATAAACTAATGAATCTGGCTGAAAACTTACATAAAAACGCCCTTTACTATCTGTTTCATAATCAAAGGTGTCGTAAAAACCTAAGTACTTATATTTCAAGTATTCTCTAGATTTTTTCCCAAATAAAGTTTCAATTTTACCATTATTTAAGTTTAATTTTGCAAAAATTCTTGCATCTTCATAATACTTTTTTGAATTAAAACTATTAAAAAGTAGATGTTTTGCTTCAATAGGAAAATAAATTTCATCACTAGATGGTGCTTCAAGTTTAAAATTCATATAGTGAGGAGAATAAAGTTTATGATTTAGAGGGTCTAAATTATCAAGTGTTATTTTATGATCTTTAGTTGTAAAATTCCATTTCATTACAAAGGTTTTTTCTCTTTCAAAATCATTTTTATGAATATGTACATCATAAGATGATCCTATAAATAGATGTTTACCATTAGGTAACCTTTTATAAGCATCAATATAACCAGTATTTATCTCTTTAGGACCTCCACCTTGCCCTAGTTTTTTAGAAATTAATTTTCCATTTTTATCAAACGTGAAAAACCAACCGAAACGTCTATCTATAAAGTTTATTTCATTTTTATAAATTTTTAAAAAACCACTATATGAAGATTCAATAGAATCAAAAAGAAGTGTGTCAATTTTTATTTTATTTATAAGAATATTTTTTTTAGAAATATTCTTAGCATTGAATAAATCAGAATCGTTTTTTGTGAAATTATTTTTACCACAGCTTACAATTGCTAGCATCAATAATAAAAATGCTTTTTTCATCATAACTTATATTAACATCCCTTATTCTAATTATTAAAATAAGGGATGAGTTTTTTAATTAAATCTTATTAATTTACACAATTACCGTCATATTTCCAACACTGAACATTTCCTCCAGGTTTACTTTGTGCGCAAAGTGTACCACTAGTCCCAGCTTTACAAACAGTACTAAAATTACCATTTGAATCCGAAACAAGTGTACAATAACACTTAATAACTGTTCCGTTACCACCACCTTGTCCTTGTGGAGGTTTTGTTAAACCAGTATCTTGGGCGTTAGAGTGTTGAACAGTTAATGCAGAAATAGCTAAACCAGCTATTAAAGTTGCAGTAAATAAAATTTTCTTCATTTTGTTTTCATTTATTGTGTACTGCATACAAATACACAGTTAATAATTAAATACTAAAGAAATAGCATGCAATTTTTTTAAATTATTTCTTCTTTCAAATTTTTTACAAATGTATATAAATTATTGAGAGCGAACCAAATTCATTTTTACTGTTGTATCATGTGCTAGGTTTAGGTTACCAGAAATAATAATAGTATCTGTTGGTTGTAATCCTTTTTTAATAGCATAAGTGTTACTATTTTCTCCTGCTAATTTTACATAATTCCATTTTGCAATTCCTTTTTTAACTGTAAAAACAACTTCTTTATTAGAACGTAATACTAAAGCTTCTTTTGGAATTACAATAACATTTTTCAGTGGTTTATTAATAAAAACCTTCACATTCATACCGTCTAATAACCTAGTTTTTGTAGAAGACACTTTAGCCTTAATTTTGATAAGTCCATTTTTATCTACTAACGGATTAATTTCTGTGATAATCCCAGTAAATTTTACATCTTCACTATTAAAGGATTGAATTTCTATTTCTTGGTTTTTAGAAACAAAAGGATATTCACTTTCTAAAATAGAAAAAGAGACTTCTAAATTATGAGGATTTATAAGCGTACAAAACACTTCAGAACTAGCTATAAAATCCCCCTCTTTTTTTTCAATATTAGCTATAATTCCTGAAAAAGGAGCTCTTAAAAAGGTTTGGTCATATTCTATAGTAGCCCTTTCAAAGTTGTTTTTAGCACTTAATACACCACTTTTAATTTGAATGTTTTTTACTACTCCAGTAGGAACTTCTTTTTCTTTTTTTCCATAAAAACCATAATTTATTTTTTCTTGTTGTAGTTTGTTTTTTGCTTCAAGTAGTAGTATTTCAGTGTTTTTAACTTGGTTTTTTAGTAAGTTATTATCTAAGTTAGCAATTAACTCTTGTTTTTTAACTGTTTGACCATTTAACCGATTAATGTTTTTTAGCGTATTACTAGTTTTAAAGCGTAAGTCAGCTTTTTGTATGGCAATCACTTTACCATTAGCAATTAATTGTTTATTAAAAGTAGTGCTTGAAATAGTTGTGGCAGTAATACCAATACTTTTAGAATTGATTTTTTTATCAGATTCATTATTTATATCGTCATTGTTTTTTTCTTTTTTACAAGAAAAAAATAATATAAACCCTATGATAATAAATTTTTTAAGCATTCTTTTTTTGCCAAATATAGTGTTAATTTTAATTATGTTTTTTAGATTACAGTATCACTAATTACAATTAAATTTTAATGTGGTATTTCATTGTTTTTTCTTGAAGTATACTAACTCCAATAATTGTTTTGTTTTCTTGATCAACCGTTATAAAATTTAAAGATTCATTGGTGCTTAAAACATGTTTTAAATTATAATTCCAATCATATATTTTTATTCTTGTAGGTGAACTTTTTTCAAAGTAATCAGACATTGAGTCACCACTATAGAGTGCATATATATATTTATCAGTAAGAAATAAATCAGCATTAAATATTTTAGCTTTTCTATTATATTCTTCTATGTCTTTTATTGGTGTTTTGATATTGTCAATAGATTTAATAAAAGTACCGTTGGTATTAAACACATCAATTTTATCCATAGAAACCATAGCAGAAACCAGCTTGTTCTGTTTTTTATTATATCGCATAGTGCTTAAAAAAAGAGTATTATAATTTTGCTGGGTATAGTTTATATCGTTTTTTTTAGGGTTGTCAATTTTGGTCAATAATTCAACATTTTTGGTAATAGAATTATTTAAAGGATTGTAAAATTTTAACCTATTCATTTTAAGAGTAAGATTATCTTGATTACCTACAATATTATTATCATTTATAAAATATAATTCTTTAAATGATAATCCTGGTTTTAATCGTATGCTTTGGCTAATAACTATTGACTTAGTATCTATAGATTTTGTTAAATTAATTTGACTAAATTTATTTCTATTCATTTCATATACCCATAATTTGATGCCATCAGAGTCAGTTGTATATTGGCTTGTATAATAAACACTTTCTTCAAACTCATTAGGACCATCTCCAATTTTTCCAAAATTATGAATAGGTGTATGTTCATCATCATTTTTAAAAATACTAAAAAGATACCCCTCTTTAGTAGAAATATTTTTTACTAACACTAGAGAATCTACTAAGTAAACATTTTGAATATTGAATTTATCTTTAAAAATTTCCTTTCCTTTTATTAAAGATGCTTTTATTTCTTTCTTATTTTTATCAGAAATTTGACAAGAATAAATGATAATAAGACCTAATAAAAGTGTTTTTTTTAGCATTGTATGTATAATTTATTTTAAAACTTCTCCAGTTATATTTAACTGTTTTGGTTTTTTAAATTGTTTATAATAAACGTAAAAATTTTGAGAAAATTTACCATAAGATGTAGAGTTAAATTTTACTACGATTGTATCAGAATCTAAGGGTTTTATAACTTTTTTAGACCAAATTGGTTGAACGCAACCACAATCTTTTATAATATCTTTAATTTCTATGTTTGTTTTAGAATTATTTTTAAAAATAAAATTATAAGATACTTTTTCGTTTTTACTCAATTTTCCAAAATCATATGTATTGCAAGAAAAAACAACATTTGGAGTTTGGTTAAAACTATTGTTTTTTTTCTTTATGATCTGTATAAGTATAAATGAAGAAGAGAAAACAAGAAACAAAACAATTATTTTTTTAATCATAATATTAAAACTTAAAAAAATAAAATTTTAAACACTCATCATTTCCAGAACAATCTTCCTTATGAAATGGTTTTAAACTAATATATATACCATCTTTTTTAACAAATGAATACCATCCACTAACCTCATATGGTAATTGATTTTCACTAATTAAATTAAATGATTTATCAAATACTAAAACTGACATTGTTAAATCTACCAAATCATAATCTTTATCAAAATCTTTCTTTAAATAGTAACAAAACCTATAATATTGTTGTGTTTCTTTATTGTAAAATAACTTTGTATAATAACCATTTCTATAAAGTTCGTCAAAAGCTTTATTACTATTATTATCTTTATTTTTAATAGGAGAAGCATTTTTAATAAATTTACTTTTAGCAGAGAATTTTTTAATTAAATTACCATTTAAATCATACTTATAAACGTAATGAGATTTACCAAAGCTTATAAAAATACTTGAATCATTTACTAAAGAATAGGCTTTTTGGTATTCTTTTTTCCATCCTTGATTTTTAAATTCTTTAGGGTAATTAATAATTCTTTTTTGATTACCATTTTTAAGATTAATTTTTGTAAGAATATTTGCTTTATTAGAATATTCAGAAGTATATTGCTTTAGGTACTCAGTACCGTGAATAAATATCTGGTCTTTATATACAAATGCATTTTGATGAATTCCAGATTCTATGGAGAATTTATTATCTATTGGATATTCTTTAGTTTTAGTAGAAATTGAATCAAATAGAAGTAACTTATCAGCATATCCATTTAATATATAGATTGAATCTTTATTCTGATAAAATAAACCAGAAGATCCACCATATCCATTCGGACCTTCTCTTTCAAAATATTGAGTTTTTAATACCTCGCCCGTAAAAACATCAATTTTATTAAGTTTTACAGGGTTGCTACCTTTATTAATTAAAAAAGATCTATTATTTTCTTCTATAAAGTGATAATAAATTAATGATAATTGTACTTTTTCATCAATCTTTAAATTTAAAGAATCAGAAGGAGTTTTTTTAGTAATTATCACCTTATTGTTTGAGTTGTTAATTATCTTCTTATCTCTTTTACAAGAAGAAAAAAGTATGAGTAGAATAATTATAGAAATATATCTCATTTTATTATTATAAAAACTACCGAATGTTAAATACAAACGGTAGTGTAGTTAAAAATTTTAACGCCCTTCTTCCTTTATTATATTTTTATTTGAAAGAGTAGACCATTTAGATGAACAATCATTTCCTGACCCATCACATTTAGTTCTTAACCAACCTCCAGGTAATTTCTCTGTAGAGATTGCATAAACGTCTTCACTTGCTTGAGCAGATGCTGTTTCATATGAAAGACTAGTTAACCCTCCTAAAACTAGGGAACAGGTAACCAAAATAGAAAAACTTATTTTTTTCATTTTTTTAAATTTAAGTTATTAAACAAATATTACACGTCCATTATATAAATAATGTCGTATAATTTTTTAAATAAAAAAGAATGGCATGCAATTTTTAAACATTCTTTCTTTTAAGCTATAGCAATGTTATTAAAGAAAACTAGCTACTTTTTCTGAAATAACGGAACGAATATATAAAAAATTAATATAGTTACTCTTTTTTTATAAAAAGTTTTTTAAGTTTGGAGTTCTGAAAAACAAGTTGCTATAAAAAAAAACACCAAAATATCATCATTTAAAATTTTAATGGTGGTTTTAATTTTTTGTTCTTTAGGGATATTTATTATTCCTAAATTATCAGTTAAATTAAACCCAAGCACAACATTACCTTCAATAACTATAAGTTATAGTTGGAGCAGTGCTTCACCTTATGCTATAGAAAGAGAAATAACAAGTGTTTTAGAAGCAGGTTTTAGTACCATAAAAGGAATGACTAAATTAAGTTCTAAATCTTCTAAAGAAACGGGGTCTATTACTTTAGCTTTTGACAAGCATACAAACATAAATCATGCTCGTTTTGAAGTAGCAACGATTATACGTCAATTGTATAAAAAATTACCAGAGAGGGTTAGTTACCCAATTATTAGTATTAATAAACCTAATGAAAATTACTACCAACGTGCTTTTTTATCTTATACTGTTAATGCACCACAATCACCCTTTATAATTCAAAAAACGGTTAAAAATCAATTAGAACCGATTATAGGAGCGATACAAAATGTAGATAAAATACAGGTTTATGGAGCAATGCCTAAAGAATTTGTTATTACTTATGATTTTAAATTGTTAAAATTACTGTCAATAAGTAAGCAAGAAATTATTGCTGCGCTAAGAAAACAATTTGTAAATGAAAGTTTAGGAGAAGTCTATTACAAAAATAATTTTATTACTCTCTCGATTAATTTAAATACCAAAAAAGTCGATTGGAACATTCCTATAAAAAAGCTTAATGATAGAGTTGTTTATTTAAAAGATATTGCAACTGTAAAACAACAAGAACAAGAAACTAGAAATTATTTTAGGGTTAATGGTAAGAATGCAATTACGTTAGCTATTTATGCTTCTAAAAATGCAAATACAATTGCTTTAGCAAAAAAGGTAACAAAAAAACTTAAAGAACTTAAAGAGGAATTACCGAAAGAATATTCTATAGTAGAAACCTATAATTCAACAAAATATTTAGAAGCAGAACTTACTAAAATTTATGAACGTAGTGGGTATACTGTTTTTATTTTATTGGTTTTCATTTTATTAGTTAGTAGGAGTTTTAGTTATTTATTAATAACAATATTAAGTTTAATTGGTAACTTAGGTATTGCATTTCTGTTATACTATTTTTTTAAAGTAGAAGTACAATTGTATTCATTGGCTGGAATTACTATTTCATTAGGATTAATTATTGATAATAGTATAGTAATGATTGATCATATTAAAAAACAAGGAGATACTAGGGTATTTGTGCCAATTTTGGCTTCTACTTTAACAACGATCGGAGCATTAATTATTATTTACTTTTTAGATGATAAGTACAAGGTTAATTTGATAGATTTTGCTTTAGTAATTATAATAAATTTAAGTGTTTCACTATTTGTAGCCTTACTTTTAATACCTGCTTTACTTGATAAAATTCCACTTACCAAAGTAAAAGTAAATCAAAAAAGTGGGGGTTTGCAAAAAAACATGTATAGTTTTTATATTAGATTATTAAATAGTTTATTACGATTTAAAAAATTAGCTATTATTAGTATTGTATTTGTTTTTGGAGTGCCGTTTTTTATGTTACCTCAAAAAATGGAAAATAATGATACTATTATTGAGAAAGCCTATAATAGTACATTTGGAAGTACAGCCTATAGAGAAAACTTAAAACCATATATTGATAAATATTTGGGAGGAACTTTTAGATTATTTAATTATTACGTTTTTGCGAATGCATACTATAGTAAAAATGAAGAGACTAAACTTTATGTAACAGCTTCAATGGAAAAAGGTGCTACAGTGCATCAAATGAATGAAGCTTTTTTAATAATTGAAAATTATTTAGAACAATTTACAGAGATTAAACAATATACAAGTACCGTTTATAGTGGTAATGATGCACGTATTGAGGTTACATTTAAAAAAGAATATCAAGAGTCTTCCTTTCCATTCGTTTTAAAATCACGTTTGGTAAGAAAAGCTATTGATTTAGGAGGAATAGAATGGAATATTAGCGGAGTAGGAAATGGATTTAATAATGGAACAAACAGTAGCGAGTCTATTAGTTTTACTGTAGGGGGAAAAGGATATAATTATGATAATTTAAATAGCTGGGCAGATACATTAAAATTTTCTTTAGAAAAACATCCTAGAATACAAAAGGTGATCATAAAAGAAAACTCTTATTGGTCAAGAAAACCATCGTTTGAGTATCGTTTTAAGCTTAATAAGGAGCAGTTAGCGATACAGAATAGTAATCCATCTCAAATATTTAATGAATTACAATCACTAACGCTTTCTAAAGTATCTGCTATTTCTTTAAATATTCAAGGTATCCATATGCCTGTAAGAATAGTATCAAATAATTCTAAAAAATTTGATTTATGGAATATGAAAAATAGTCCGATAGGTAATTTTGATGCTCCAGTTATATTAAATACAAGTACACAAATTTCAAAAGAGCGAGAAGAAGAAAGTATTTACAAAGAAAATCAAGAATATATACGTTTGGTACAATTTCAATATACAGGATCTCCTAAGTTCGGTTCAAGATTTTTAAATAAAAAACTGATTGAATTAAAAGATAAATTACCTTTGGGTTATAGGTTTGAACGTTCTGATAGTGCGTGGAATTTTAATGATGATAAGAATAATAGTTATGCTTTTTTATTACTTTTAGTATTGGGTATTATTTATTTAATATGTGCTGTTTTATTCGAAAGCCTAAAACAACCGTTTATTATTTTAAGTGTAATTCCTATCTCTTTTATTGGCGTTTTCTTGACGTTTTACCTGTTTGATTTTAATTTTGATCAAGGTGGTTTAGCAAGTTTTGTGCTACTAAGTGGTATAACAGTGAATGCTTCTATTTTTATTATTAACGGATTTAATAAGTTGAAAAAAGAACAACCAAAAGAGAATTATATTAGTTTGTATATCGAAGCATTTAAACAAAAAATATTCCCAATTATACTAACCATTTTTTCTACAATCATTGGATTTATTCCTTTTATAAAAGATGGTCAAAATGAGGTGTTTTGGTTTGCTTTAGGAGCGGGAACTATTGGGGGCTTACTTTTTTCTCTATTGGGTATTTTAATCTATTTGCCACTTTTTACTTTAAAGAAAGAAGTTATTAAAGCTTTATAATATTTTAATCATTTTACCTTGAATATAACTTTCAGGAACAAAACCAAAGCTACGTGAATCAACAGAATTATGCCTGTTGTCTCCCATCATGAAATAGTAATCTTTTTTAAAAGTATATGTGTTGGTTTTTAAGTTTCTTAAAATTACATTTTCAAATTTTTGAACAGTATTTTTATAAACTGCAATATTTTCTTGAGTTAAGAATATTTTCATTCCTTTTTTAGGAATTATTAATTTACCATAATTGTCTTTTGTCCAACTATCGTGTTTTTTAGAAGGAAAAATAAAATAGTTATTATTCGGTTTTAATTGAAGGTCTTTTTTATATTTTCCTTTGTTTATAGTTGAGAACTTGGCAAATTCTTTGTTTGAATAATTCTTAAATAAGGATAACTTATTGCCCTGTTCATAAATGTAGTTGTATGAGTAATTATCTTTTTCTTTAGCTTTTTTTGAGTTAACAAAGACTATACTATTTTTTATTTCGATAGTGTCTGAAGGCATTCCAATAATTCTTTTTATTAAAAATTTATCAGAATCATCAACAGCTTTAAAAACTACAATATCTTCTTTCTCTAATTCTTCAAAAGAGCTTAAAGAAGTGTATAGATTGTAGTTGTTTTCAGGAGGGTTGAAAAAACTACCAATAACTGGTGTGTTTCTTAGATGCTTAGGTACTCTTACTCCATAACTAAATTTATTAATTAGTACATAATCACCAGGAAATAAAGTAGCTTCCATAGAACTAGAAGGAACATAATAAACATCTATGAAGAATGTTCTAAAAAAAACAGCAATGAAAAGTGGTAACAGAATTATGTAAGAATACGTGACTATTTTGTATATAGAAGTTGAAATATATTTCTTTAATAGTTTTGAGACTATTTGTTTAGTAAAACTATCAAGAATTAATAATAGTATGGTAGAAACTATAATGAGTTTTGACCAAACAAAAAAAAGGAATATGATTAAAAACCCCAAGGTATAAAATAGTAAAGAAGCAATTTTTTTCATTCTTCCAAAAATAATAAAAATTTATTGAGCTAAATAGATAGTTTAATTTATGTTGAAAGAAGCAATTTTACATTTCACCACATACCATTATAAATTATTTCTATTTTAAATGAAAATATAATCATTTTGTTTTATTTAAATTTACTATTAAACTTAATCCATTAAAAAAATGAAAAAAATTTATTTAGTAGTAGCAGCAAGCTCATTACTTTTCGCTTGCAGTAGTGGTGAAAACCATAGTGAAGTAAAAGAAAAAGGAAAGTGCCCTTTTGGTTTTGATAAAGGACATAAAAAAGAGCAAATTTCACAAAAGAAGTCTAATAAAGACTGGTGGCCTAATAAACTTGACTTAGATATTCTAGCGCAAAACTCAGCATTGTCTAACCCAATGAAAAAACAGTTTAATTATGCTGAAGAATTTAACAAACTAGATTACGCGCAATTAAAAAAAGACCTTACAAAGTTAATGACAGAGTCTCAAGATTGGTGGCCTGCAGATTATGGTCATTACGGGCCATTATTTATACGTATGGCTTGGCATAGTGCAGGAACTTATCGTACAGGTGATGGAAGAGGAGGTACACGTATGGGACTTCAACGTTTTGCTCCTCAAAATAGTTGGCCAGATAACGGAAATTTAGATAAAGCTAGAAGGTTATTGTGGCCTATAAAACAGAAATATGGTAAAAAAATTTCTTGGGCAGATTTAATGATTTTAACGGGTAATGTAGCGATTGAATCAATGGGATTAAAAACGATTGGTTTTGCAGGAGGAAGAGAAGATGTATGGGAACCTCAAAAGGATGTGTATTGGGGATCAGAATCAGGATGGTTAGAAAGTAGAAGACTGAATAAAGAAGGAAAGTTAGATTTAGATATTGAAAATCCTTTGGCAGCTGTACAAATGGGATTAATTTACGTAAACCCAGAAGGGCCAAATGGAAAGCCAGATCCTGTTGCTTCTGCAAAAAACATACGTATATCTTTTGCTAGGATGGGGATGAATGATGAAGAAACTGTTGCTTTAATAGCTGGAGGTCATACTTTTGGAAAAACGCATGGAGCTGGACCTGCAGATAATGTAGGAGCTTCTCCTGAAGCAGCTGGTATTGAAGAACAAGGTTTAGGCTGGAAAAGTAGTTATAAAACAGGAAAAGGTAAAGATGCTATTACTTCAGGTTTAGAAGTTATTTGGACGCCGACACCAACAAGATGGAGTCACGCTTTTTTAAATACATTATTTGATAACGAATGGGAATTAACTAAAAGTCCTGCTGGTGCACATCAATGGTCTGCAAAAGGTGTTGGAGAAGTTTTTCCTGATGCTTTTGATAAAAACAAAAGACATAGACCTACCATGTTAACTTCAGATTTAGCACTGAAATTTGATCCTGATTATAAAAAAGTATGTCAAAAATTTTTAGAAAACCCTTTATCTTTTGATGAAGCATTTGCAAAAGCTTGGTTTAAACTTACACATAGAGATATGGGACCAAAATCAACGTATTTAGGTTCTGAAATTCCTAAAGAGAATTTTATTTGGCAAGACCCAATTCCAACACGAACGGATAAATTAATTACAAAATCTGAAATTAAAATACTTAAAAAAGAAATTCTTAATTCTGGAATTCCTCATAATCAGTTGGTAGAAACAGCATGGGCATCGGCTTCTACTTACAGAGGTTCAGATAGAAGAGGTGGGGCTAACGGTGCTCGTATTCGTTTAGAGCCACAAATTAATTGGGAAAGTAATAATCCAGCTCAATTAAAAAAGGTGTTAGGTGTTTATAAAAAAATTCAATCTGAATTTAACAATACATCTAGAAAGGTTTCTATTGCCGATTTAATCATTTTAGGAGGATCAGTAGCAGTAGAAGAAGGAGCTAAAAAAGCAGGGTTCTCAATAGAAGTTCCTTTTAATCCTGGAAGAACGGATGCTACACAAGAACAAACAGATGTTGCATCATTTGCTGTTTTAGAACCAATGGCAGATGGATTTAGAAATTATCAGAAGAAAAAATATACGCTTACAACCGAAGAGTTGTTAGTAGATAAAGCGCAGTTATTAACTTTAACAGCTCCTGAGATGACAGTTTTAGTTGGAGGAATGCGTGCATTAAATGTAAGTTATGATGCTTCAACTAAAGGAATTCTTACTAAGACACCAGGTGTTTTAACAAATGATTTTTTTGTAAACCTTTTAGATATGAGTACTTATTGGACTCCTGTTTCTGAAGAAAAAATGGAATTAGAAGGTAAAGACAGAAAAACGAATGCTGTTAAATGGAAAGCTACTAGAGCTGATTTAATTTTTGGATCTAATTCTGAATTAAGAGGTTTAGCAGAAGTGTATGCAAGTAATGATGCTAAAGAAAAATTTATTACTGATTTTATTGCTGCTTGGGTTAAAGTAATGAACTTAGATAGGTTTGATTTGAAATAAGAAAATATTCTTTTGTATATACTCTAAATTGGGGTAAAAGTTTATCCCAATTTAGAGTATTTTTAATTTACACACTCTTTTTAATTTCTTGAGAAGCTGTTTTAAAATCTTCAGGAGTATTGATGTTTCTGATAAATGTATCTTCAATTTCTACAATTTTAACATCAGAATTGATGAGCATTTTACGAGGGCAAGAATATCCTTGTGCTAAATACTGTAATAATTTTCCGTAAGCTTTAGGCTCATATATGGTAATTAATGGTTCTGGAAATTCTTTTCCTTTTCCTTTAATAGCGGTTGCTACTTTACTAGAGTCTCTGTTTTCTAATAAAAGTTTAATAATTTCTTCATTTACAAAAGGAATATCAGTAGCCATAACTAACCATGCTGCGTTAGGGTCTTGTTGAAAAGCAGAGCAAATTCCACCAAAAGGACCTAGATTTAAAAATACATCATGAATTTCATTGTCTTTTTCTGAAGGCTTCTGAACAGAGAAAAAAGTTGGTAAAGAGCATTTTTCTAAGACTTCTTTTACATACTCTTTTTGAGGTTTCCCAAAGTAATTTAATTCAGATTTATCGGTACCCATTCTAGTACTTTTTCCCCCAATTAAAACTAAACCTTTTATAGGAGCAATATGTTCTTGTATTAAGTTATTTATATGATTTGTGATTTTTTCAACCTGATCAATAGTATAACAAGTTATGTTTTCAATATTTGGGAACTTCTCTGTTAAACAATCAAAATATGGAGTATTGTCATTCAATTTTATGATGAATTGAATGTTTGTTAGTTGTTCTAAGCGTTTTTTTACTGAAGCTTCTTTTTCATCGTCTAAAATTAAAATTTGTTTAGCACCTTTATAATGATTTCCGTTAATAAATACGAAATCATGATTGTAAAACTGTAATCGTTGTTCGTATTTATTTATGGGAGAAGTTGTATTTATTTGAAGGTTTCCTTCATGATGAAAGGTATACTCAGAGAAATTATTTTGTGGAACATCTTTAGCATGTGAAGCATCAAAATACCCAAGATTATAATGTGATAGTTTGTTTGAAACTTCAGTCACTAAATCAGCTATAATACCACATTTTGTTCCCAAAATAGCTACTTCATTAGGAGCGAAATTATCGTTTTGTTTTTTAGTTAGTTTGGTGTGTTTTGAATGCTTTTTATCCATTTTTAATATCCGATTTACCTCCTGTTTTTTCTACTAATTTAATTTCTTTAATTATCATTTCCTGACTAATAGCTTTGCACATATCATAAATGGTTAAACATGTAGCTGATGCTCCGGTAAGCGCTTCCATTTCAACACCTGTTTTTCCTTCAATAGTTACTTTACAAAATACTTCTACTTGTTCTTTATCTACAATATTGATATCAATGTCTACTCCATTAATTAATAATGGATGACACATAGGAATAATATCTGACGTTTTTTTTACTGCCTGAATTCCGGCAATGATGGCTGTTTGAAAAACTGGACCTTTTTTAGTTATTAATTCATTGGTATTAAAATGACTAATAATTTCTTCACCTAAAAACATGGTAGCCTTTGCAATAGCTGTTCGTTTCGTGATTTTTTTATCAGAAACATTCACCATTTTAGGATTGTTTTTTTCGTTTATATGGGAAAAATTGCTCACGTTATTAGTTTTAAATTTTAATATCCTAATATATTATTTGTTCTCGATACAAATTCACTCGAACTGACACTACGAATCGTCACTTCGAGTGATTTTCGATTTTATGAGAAAATTGTATCGAGAAGTTATTTAAACTTCTTCTTTGCTAAATTAGGAAGTTTTTCAAATTCATTGTTAATTAATGCCTCCTTTTTAGCTTTAGACCATTTTTTTATTTTCTTTTCAGTTTTAATAGCAAAACTTACTTCTGAAAACTCGGCATAAAACATCAATTTTATAGGTCTTCTTTTGTAAGTATAACTTTCTGAATGTTTACCCTCTTTGTGTTCAAATATTCTTTTTTCTAAATCAGAAGTAATACCTGTATAGTATGTTTCATCCGAACATTTTAATATATAAACGTAATAGATTTTCATAACTTTTATTGTATTGTTCTCGATACAATTTTATTTCGTTAACACTTCACAAAATCACTCGAACTGACATTGTTATTTCAAATTACTTTATAAAGTTTATCTATATTTAATTACTGGAAAAACACTACCTTTTTTAAACTTAGTTTCTTCTGTTTTTGGAATTTCAATAAATCCATCTGTTGAAACTAAACTAGCTAAATCACCTGAGCCGTTTCCTTTTATAGGAGTTGCTATTAAATGACCAAAACGATAGCTTAATTTAACTTGTAAAAAATACGTTAGGTTGGGTTTAAAATTTACATCTTCAGCAAGAATTGCCGTTTCTTTTTTGGGTTTGATACCTACAGATGTATAATACCAATCATAAAAATAAACCATACAATTTACATAAGTTGAAATAGGGTTTCCAGGGAAAGCAAAAACAACCGTACTTTTTGTATTAGCTAAAGCACCTGAGCGTCCGAACCAGAATGGTTTTCCTGGGCGTTGTGCCACTTTATGAAACAGTTTTCTAACTTTTAACTCTTCTAAAACTTCAGGTAGAAAATCGAATTTTCCTTTACTAACAGCACCGCTAAAAAGAAGTACATCATATTCTTGTAAAAAGGCGGCTATTTTTTCTTTTAGAACAGGTTTTTCGTCTGCTATGTGAGCTGTTTCTGAAGGAATATTTAATTTTTCTAACAAAGAAACTAAGGTGTACACATTACTTCTTCGAATTTGGTGAGCTAACGGATTTTTATCTACTTCAACTAATTCATCACCAGTAGAAACAATCATCACTTTAGGACGTTTAGCTACTTTTACAGTTGCTCTACCTACCGTTGCCAATACTCCAATTTCAGCAGGAGAAATACATGTGTTTTCTTTAATTAATAAATCACCTTGTATTTTATCAGATCCCTGTTTGTGAATATTTTGTTGATTTTTAATAACATCTACAATAATAGTTGCAGTACCATTTGTTATTTGTACATCTTCATATCTAATTACTGTATCAGTATTATTTGGTAAAGTAGCACCAGTCATTACTTCATAACAATTGGCTGCATTTTTAAGTGTTTTTTGTATACTCCCAGCTGGTTGAACACCTTCTATTTTAAAATCATGAATTCCTTCTTTAAAAAAACGATAATTGATAGCAATTCCATCCATAGCTACACGATTGAATGGAGGGAAATCTCTATCGGCAACAATATTTTCTTTTAAGATTCTACCAACTGACTGTATAAATGGAATTTCTTCAATTCCAAAGTTTTGTGTGTTTTCTAAAATTATATGTTTTGCTTCTTCTACTGTTGTCATTTTACGACTCTTTAAATAATTCAATAATGCCAATTACAATTAGAATAAAACCTCCTATAAATCCACTAAAAGATGTTGATTTATCCCATAAGTTGTTGTCTCGGTTTTTTAATTTAAAGACAAAATAAATAGATATCAGACCTATTAATATGTAAAGAATACTATAAATCATTTTACCCCCCAATAGTTGACATACTTTCTGAAACGTTTCCTTTTTTTCTATTTGCTTCTGCAATAAAACCATTTTCAGGTTTTTCTTTTACTAAAGATAAAAACAACTCTTTTAAATCGTCGTTACTTGCTCCATTCCGAATAAAGTCACGTAAATTAAAAACACCATCATCAAACAAACAATTTTTAAAAGTACCTGTTGAGGTAATTCTAATACGGTTACAATCGTTACAAATAGTTCTAGTAAAAGCAGGAATTATTCCCACAGTTCCTAGGTGGTTTTTTGCTTGGTAATTTCTAGAGGTCGATGATTTTTTTGCAGGAACTTCTTCAATATCAAATTCCGATTGTATTTCTTGTAAAATTCTTGTAAAATTCCAATTTTCTTTTAAGTCACGTTGCCCACTTCCGTTAAAAGGCATTTCTTCAATAAAGCGAACATCAATATTTTTTTCTTTTGTTAAACGAACAAAATCATTGATTTCATCTGTGTTGAAACCAGATTGTACAACTACATTTAATTTTAAGTTTAACGAGCTTTTTTCTAATAACTCAAAGGTTTTATATACTTCAGGAAAAACATCACGTCTTGTTATGGTTTTAAATTTCTCTTCCTGTAAACTATCAATACTTAAATTGATGTTCTTAATCTTTTTAAGGCTTTCTAATTTTTCTAAGTGTTTAGAAACTAACGCTCCGTTAGTAGTAACATTTATGGTATCTAATAAATCGTTATAAGAAAGCATTTCTAAAAAGCCAACAAAGTCTTTTCTAACAAAAGGTTCTCCACCAGTTAAACGTACTTTATTTACACCTAATTCAGTAAGTACTCGAATAATTCGATACATTTCTTTATAGGTAAGCAATTCTTTTCTTGGAACAATGTCAATACCATGAGCAGGCATGCAATATTGACAACGCAAGTTACATCGATCAGTTACTGCTAACCGAACATAGTTAATTTGTCGTCCGAAACTATCAAGAAGTGTATGCATTTAACAAAGGTACGTATTAATGAATCAATTTTTTCCTGTCATTTATCATAGTTTATTGAAAACTAAGATTTATACAATTTCCATTTTTTGTAATAAAAAAGAAGCGTTCATATTTTTGCAAACACCATTTTTCATTTCATAATCAAAATACAGTTCATTATTAACAATTTCAGCATCAAAATAATAATTAGCTATTTGTGAATGTTCATTTGCTAATTCACATAAACTAACATCGTGAGTAGCTATTATTCCAGTAGATTTTGAGCCGTTTAGTTTTTCAACAAACTTTTTTGAACCAATAGCCTTATCTTTACTATTGGTACCTTTTAAAATTTCATCTAGTATAATAAAATAAGTATCAGTTTTTATTTCATCAACAATAAATTTTAAACGTTTTAACTCTGAATAAAAATAAGATTCATCATCTGTTAATGAATCAGATGTTCGCATACTGGTTATTAACTTTATAGGTTTGTAATTGTAACCTTCAGCGCATACAGGTAATCCACAATTGGCCATAACTATTGATAAAGAAACAGTACGTAAAAATGTACTTTTCCCGGCCATATTTGCTCCAGTAATAATAAAAAATTGCTCGTTATTAATAGTAAAATTATTATCTATTCTTTTTGATGGATTTAATAAAGGATGTCCTAAATTTTTTGCTTGAATAGTTGTTTCTTTTTCCTGAATAATAGGGAAAACATATGAAGGTTGATTATAAACAAAGTTAGCAAGTGAGTTTTGAGCATCAAAAAAGCTAACAGTTTTAAACCATTTATCAACAGTGTTTTTGTATTGATTAATCCAACGCTCAGTTTTAACAGCGTTTAAAATGTCCCATAAAAACAACCCGTTACCAACTACAGCTATAATGATGTTGTTTCTTTGGTCAAAAGCATCCAATATTTTAGAAAATTCTTTAAAAATTGCAGATGCTTTTTTATTTTCTGAAGTAATATCTTGTTGTTTGTTTTTTAAAATACTAGAAGTAAAATTTTCATTTTCTATTTGTTCTAGTAAAAGATGATATTGTTTAAAGATATCTTTAGCATTACCGGCTTCAGTATATAGTTTTTGTGTTTTTTTTATAGTATATCCAGTAATTGCTAAACCAATAAAAAACCATGTTAATACTATTGAAAATGTAATTATTTTGAAACTAAATAAACCAATAAGTAGTATTGAAAAGATAGAGAAAATTTTAGAAAACATAGCTAAAAAAGCAGGCAATTTTGAGGTGTAATTAGTAATCCAATTAGTAATTTCTGTTGTTTCTTTTTTAGAAGAAACAGCAGTTTCTAACGCAGAAAAATGCTGACGCCACTTAATTTTTGAGGCTAATTCTTGTAAAGCAAGTTGTTTTTCTTTAATGCCTGTAATAGCATTACTTACCAATGTTAAAGCAAGTTGCTTTTTTCCATCATTGGTTACAGTTCTGTTTATATATTGAAAAAAAGAACCTATTCCGAATAAATCAATATCGTTACTAAAAAAGTGTGATGGATTTATAAATTCTTCACCAGTATCTAAATCAAAATAGCGCCTGTTTAACACATTAATTTCAGTAGTATTAATTGCTTTTTTTGCAGTAATAATTTTTCGGTTGTCTTTTAGTTTTTCATGTTTTAATACTAAAAAAGCAAAAAGAAGTAATCCTACTATACCTAGCATTAAAGGAATCTTAGAAAGTTGAAAAGTAAAGTAAATACTTATTGTTGTAGATAAAAAAATTACAAAACGTAAAACACGAACAGTAATAATTTTTTTTGTAATTGTTGTGTAGCTTTCTTCTAACTCAACAAGTTGTTTTTTATAAAAATCTAATGGTTTTTGCATCTAAAAATAAATATGGATAAATGTACGTTATTACAGTTAATTTCTTTTTATAAAATTGTATTTTCGTTGTATGCCTACAGCTTTAGAATTACAAGTTAAAACACTACCAGATTCACCCGGAGTATATCAGTATTTTGATAAGGATGATGTTATTATATACGTGGGTAAAGCTAAAAATTTAAAGAAGCGAGTATCATCTTATTTTACTAAGAATCACGACAATGGAAAAACACGAATTTTAGTAAAGAAAATTGTACGAATTGAACATGTTGTAGTTGATACGGAAACTGATGCGTTACTTTTAGAAAATAACCTAATTAAAAAATACAAACCTCGATATAATATTTTATTAAAAGATGATAAGTCATATCCATGGATTTGTATTAAAAAAGAGCGTTTTCCACGAATATTTTCTACTCGTAGGGTAATTAAAGATGGATCTGAATATTTTGGACCCTATACAAATGTTAAAACCGTATATGCTTTATTAGACTTAATTAAAGAGTTATATCCGCTTCGAACGTGTAATTATGATTTGCATGAAACTAAAATTAATGCAGATAAATATAAAGTTTGTTTAGAATATCATTTAGGAAACTGTAAAGGACCTTGTGAGGGGCTACAAACTGAAGAAAACTATTTGCGAGATATTAAAGCAATTAGAGATATTATTAAAGGTAATTTTAAAGAAAGTTTAGAACAATTTCATCAAATAATGCTTGATTTTGCAACTGACATGAAATTTGAAGAAGCTCAAAAGATTAAAGAAAAATTAGATTCTTTACAAAATTACCAAGCAAAATCTACAATCGTTAATCCATCTATTAATAATGTAGATATATTTTCTATTATTTCTGATGAAACTCATGGTTATGCTAACTTTTTTAAGGTTATGAACGGTGCTATAGTGCAGTCGTATACCACAGAAATAAAGAAGAAGTTAGATGAAACAGATAAAGAATTACTGGAGTTATTTATTATTGAAACTCGCCAACGATTTAATTCATTATCAAGGGAAATATATGTGCCTTTTAAAGTGAATCTAGGAGAGCATATAAAAGTTACAGTTCCTAAGTTAGGTGATAAAAAACGGATAGTTGAGTTATCAGAAAGAAATGCAAAATATTACCGTCAAGAACAGTTTAAACAAATTAAAATTGTAGATCCTGAGCGTCATGTAAAACGTATTATGGGACAAATACAAAAAGATTTACGATTACATGAAGAGCCAAGACATATTGAATGTTTTGATAATTCAAATATTCAAGGAACTCATCCGGTTGCTGCTTGCGTTGTGTTTAAAGATGGAAAGCCTAGCAAAAAAGAGTACCGCCATTTTAATATAAAAACGGTTGAAGGACCTGATGATTTTGCTTCAATGGAAGAAGTAGTATACCGAAGATATAAACGTTTATTAGAAGAAGAAAAATCATTACCACAGTTAATAGTAATTGATGGTGGAAAAGGACAGTTATCATCTGCTTTAAAGAGTTTAGATATTTTAGGGTTAAGAGGAAAAATAGCTATTATTGGTATTGCTAAACGTTTAGAAGAAATCTATTATCCAGGTGATAGTGTTCCTTTATATTTAGATAAAAAATCAGAATCTCTTAAAATTATTCAATACTTACGAAACGAAGCACACCGTTTTGGAATTACTTTTCATCGTAACAAGCGAAGTAAAAGTGCTATACAATCAGAATTAGAAGAAATACCAGATATTGGTAAACAAACCATTACTAATTTATTACGTACATTTAAATCAGCAAAAAGAGTTAAAAGCGCTAATTTAGATGAATTAAAAGAAGTGGTTGGCTTGTCTAGAGCTCAAAAAATTTACCAGTATTATCATAAAAAATAACTATGAAAAAAATACTTTTTTTATTACTTATTCCAACTTTTTTATTTGCTCAAGAGCAACCAAAAATCGGATTAGTTTTAAGTGGGGGTGGAGCAAAAGGGTTTGCCCATGTTGGTGTACTTAAACAACTAGAAAAGGCAGGAGTACAAGTTGACTATGTTGGAGGTACTAGTATGGGAGCAATTATTGGTGGGTTATATTCGGCTGGTTATTCTGCAAATCAAATTGAAAAAATTATTGAAGGGGCAGATTTTATGTCGTTACTTCAAGATAAAGTAAGTAGAAATAACAAACCATTTTTTATGAAACAACATGGTGAAAAGTATGCTATTTCACTACCTATAAAAAAAGGAGGAGTTGGATTGCCTTTAGGATTATCAAAAGGACAAAATGTACTTAATTTTTTAACTGAATTATTAGCTCCTGTTGATAATGTCAATGATTTTTCAAAACTACCAATTCCGTTTTATTGTATTGCAACAAATATTGAAACTGGTAAAGAAGTTATTCTTGAAAAAGGATCTTTGCCCTTAGCTCTTAGAGCAAGCGGAGCTTTTCCTTCGTTATTAAATCCGGTAGATATTGATGGTAAATTATTAGTTGATGGTGGTGTTGTAAATAATTTTCCTGTTGATATTATGAAAACTAAAAACATGGACCTTATTATTGGGGTGAATGTTCAAGGTGAATTATTAAAGAGAAAAGAATTAGAGTCGGTAGCTTCTATTTTATTACAAATCATTAATTTTCAGATGTATGAAAAAGCTGATGAGCAGGTAAAATTGTTAGATATTTGTTTAAAACCTAATATTTTAGAATACAGTGTTATTTCTTTTGATAAAAAGCAAGAAATTTTAACAGAGGGAATTCGTGTAGCAAAACCTTATAAAGTTGTTTTTGATAGCATTGCTAAATTGCAAAAAGCAAAGAAAAGAAGACCTCAATTAAAATTTTCTAACGATAAAATATTAGTAGATAGAATAATTATTAAAGGGAATAAAAATTATACAAATAATTATATTTTAGGAAAACTACAGTTAAAAGAAGGTGATAGTGTTTCGTATCATGATATTTCAAAAAAAATTAGCTCATTAACAGCTACTAAAAACTTTGAAAGAATAGATTATCATTTTGAAAAATCATTTAAAGGAAAAAAGTTAGAACTTAAAGTTAAAGAAGATAATATTAAATCTTTTTTACGTTTTGGGTTGCATTATGATTTGTTATACAAATCGGCAGTTTTATTAAATTATAGTCATAAAAAATTATTAAAGCAAAATGATGAGTTTTCTTTTGATGTAGGAATTGGTGATAGAATTCGTTATAATTTAAATTATTTTATAGATAATGGGTTATTACCTAGTTATGGTTTTTCTTCAAGATACAATTCTTTTAGAGGGGCTTTTCTATTTAATGATGCTGTTATTAATAGAATTAACATTAGATATATAGATTTTACAAACGCTGTTCATTTACAAACTACAGTTGATAAAAAGTTTGCTTTTGGTATTGGATTAGAGAACAAAAAAATTAAAATAACTTCAGAAACAATTTTAACGAATGATAAAGAAACTGTTTTTGATAATAGTAATTATGTAAATGCTTTTACATTTTTAAAGTTAGACACTTATAATAAAAAAATGTTCCCAACAAGTGGATTTTATGCTGATGTTGATTTTAAATGGTTTATTTGGTCTGATAGAAATGAAAATATTAATCAAAAAGAGATTGTATTAACAAATAAATATAGTCAGTTCTCACAGTTGTCAGGAACTTTAGGTTTTGCAAAAACTTTTTACGACAAGCTTACTTTTCAATATACATCAGAAGCTGGATATACATTAGGAAACGTAGCTTCAGGAATATTTGATTTTAACTTAGGGGGATACAATAAAAATTATATTAATAATTTTAAATCTTTTTACGGTTATGAAATAGGTGCTCTAAGTAATCAATCTTTTTTAAAATCAGAATTTAATTTTAGATACAGTGTTTTTGATAAACAATACGCAACATTTATAGCAAATTATGCACGTGTTGAAAATGATATTTTTGCTGACGGTAAGCTGTTTAAAAACACAAAATCTGGTTACGCTTTAGGTTATAGTGTAGAAACGCTTTTAGGACCTGTAGAAATCAAGTATTCTTGGTCTCCAGATCATAAAGAAAAATATTGGTTATTTAACTTAGGTTTTTGGTTTTAAAAATCACATTGCTTTTTCTAAAGTAAAAGAAAACTCTGAGCCTTCACCATAATTACTTTTTAAAAGTATAGTTTCACCATGTGCTTCAATTATATGTTTAACAATTGATAACCCTAAACCTGAGCCACCTTGTTCTCTAGAACGGCTTTGATCAACTCTATAAAAACGTTCAAATAAACGTGATAAATGTTCTTGCTTAATTCCTTCACCGTCGTCAATAACTTTTATAATAAACTTGTTTGGATTATAGCTTTCTATACTAACTGTTGTTACTCCACCTACTTTACCATATTTAATAGAGTTAACTACTAAATTAATTAACACTTGTTCAATACGTTCAACATCACCTTTTACAAAAAATGGAAACTCATATAGTTTATCAAACTTTAGTTTAATGTTACGTTTTTTTGCTTTCATTTCAAACAAATCAAAAACGTTTTGTATTAATTCTAAAATATTAAAAGGCTCAATATTCATTTTCATTCCCTCAGTTTCAAGCTTAGCAATCATATCTAAATCTTTAATAATAGAGGTTAATCTTTCTACTCCTTTATTAGCTCTTTCTAGGTATTTTGTTCTAATTTCTTGATCATCAGCAGCACCTTCTATTAAGGTTAAAATATATCCTTGAACGGTAAAAAGAGGTGTTTTTAATTCATGAGCAACATTTCCTAAAAAATCTCTTCTAAAAGAATCTCTTTGTGTTAAATGAGCAATTTCTTCACTTTTTCCTTCAACATATTCTTGTACAGTTTTTGTTAAAGCTTCGATATCTGTTGTCACTTTTTTTCGTTTTAAATCATTAATATCTAATACAGAAATATCTTCATATAATTTTTTTATTCTTTGATATATAAAATGCTCTGTTCTATATTGAATGATAAAAAAAGAGATTATAAAAAAAAGAATTCCAAAAATAATAATGGTAATACCACCTATGAAATTATAAAATAAAAGATAAGAAAGCGCAGCAAAAATTATTGAGAGTAGAGTTAAATATAGCGCTGACCAAAGGGCGTATTTATATGTTTTTTTTATTTTCATTTTTAGTATAAATAAAAGTAGATTGCTGAAAAGCAATCTACATAAATATTTTTATATGATTTTATTAGTTATCTAGTTCTTCTAAAACAAATTTATAACCAACACCTTTTACAGTTTTAAAATAATCATCACCAATTTTTTCACGTAGTTTTCTAATATGAACATCAATTGTTCTTCCACCTACAACAACCTCATTTCCCCAAACGCTATCTAAAATAACTTCTCTTTTGAATACTTTTCCAGGTTTTGAAGTTAATAAAGAGAATAGTTCAAATTCTTTTCTTGGTAATGAAATTTTAACATCACCTTTAAAAACAACATATTCATCTCTGTTAATAACAATATCTCCAATTTTAGTAGTTGTATCAGCTTTTTCTTCTGTTTTTAAACGACGAAGTAAAGACTTTACCTTACTAACCAATACCTTTGGTTTTACTGGTTTTGTAATATAATCATCAGCACCAGCATCAAAACCAGCAACTTGAGAATAATCTTCACCTCTAGCAGTTAAAAAGGAGATAATAACGTTTTCAAGAGACTTTATATTTCTAATTTTTTCACAGGCTTCTATACCATCCATTTCAGGCATCATAATATCTAATAATATTAGATGGGGATTTACTTTTTTTGCCGTTTTAACTGCTTCAGCACCATTGTTTGCGGTAAAAACTTGATATCCTTCAGATTTTAAGTTATAACCAACTATTTCTAAAATATCTGGTTCATCATCAACTAATAAAATCTTAATATCGCTAGTATTCATACATTATTTTTTAGTAGTAATACCCAAAAGTAACGATAAAATAACAAATTGTCCATACTCCTAGTTAACTTAACATTGATTTAATGTTTTATAAACTTTAGAAAAAATTACTAGTTAAAAATCAGAAACTTACCATTTTTATAGCTTGGGTATTGTGTTGTTTTTACTTTTAAATATAGAAAAATGAATTAAAGTCAATTTTTGTATATTTAAAAAAATTGATATTATGAAATGCATCACCACACTAAGATGGTTTACTGTAAAATGTAAACATAATTTTAAGTTATTCATCCCAAACTCTTTAATAATATTAAAAAGGAGGTTATGTTAAATAAGTTAGCGTTACAAAATGTATTATTTTTAGATATTGAAACAGTACCTCAATATGAAGGGTGGAATCAAGTATCTGAAAACGAACAAGAATTATATGCTTTAAAAACGCAGTATCAACGAAAGGAAGAGTTTTCTCCTGAAGATTTTTATGATAAAGCAGGTATATGGGCAGAATTTGGTAAAATAATTTGCATTTCAGTTGGGTACTTTATTATTAAAAATAATAAAAACCAACTAAGAGTTACTTCATTTTATGGAGATGATGAAACTATACTGTTGAAAGATTTTAAAAAATTATTAGATAAGCATTTCAACTTAAAAAAACATCTTTTGTGTGCTCATAATGGAAAAGAATTTGATTTTCCATATATCGCTAGACGAATGGTTGTGCACCAAATTCCATTACCAGATATGCTTAACTTATTTGGAAAAAAACCATGGGAAGTTAACCATATTGACACACTGGAATTATGGAAATTTGGTGACTACAAACACTATACCTCTTTAAAACTATTAACACATATTTTAGGAATACCTTCACCAAAAGAAGATATTGACGGAAGTGAAGTTGCTAATGTGTATTATAAAGAGAAAAATTTAAAACGAATTGTTGAGTATTGTGAACGTGATACTATTGCAGTTGCCCAACTAATACTTCGTTTTTGTAATAAACCGTTATTAGACGATACAGCTATTGTAAAAGTTTAATATCTAATTAACAGGTATTGTTTTTTCTTCGAAAATATCATTACCATTATTGTCTTTACCTTTCCAGAATTTAAAAATATAATCTTCTTTTTGTTGAATTTGGATTGGTATTTTTAATTCTTTAGAGATAGTTTGCTGTGAACAATTTGCATTTAGCTTTTCTAAAGCTCTAATTGCAATAATTCTTGCATTCCCATCACTTTGATAGTATAAACTAAAAAAAGAGTGACAGCTGTTAGGTAAGGTATATTTTACCTTGATAGTATCTTTAGATTTATAGGTGAAACTTTGTGGAGTAAAAGATTCATCGATAGTTAATAATTTAACAACCTGGTTGTCTTCACTATCTAGAGAACATGCTGCAAGAGATAAAGCAAAACATAATAAAAGTAATTTTTTCATGACATAAATTTTAAAATTGATAACTAATTCCTGAGTATACACCAAGTGTGTATGGTTTAAATCCGTTTGAGTTTTTTGAAAAAGTGTTTAAGTGTATTTTAAACATTGGATTTACAACGAATTTTATTTTTTTATTAATTGAATATTCGAGATCGAGTCCTAAATTCCCACTAAAATTGAGTGTGTTTAAATTAGAAGCTTTCCCAATGGTTTGTGATATTCTTTCTGATGTTACTGAAACTTCATTTTGATTTAAAAATAATGAGCTAAAGCCAGTAACTATTTTGGTGTTAAATTTTGAAGTTTTTAAGACAGCGTACTTTAGTTCAATAGGAACTTCAATATAACTATATGTTTGGTTTAAAGATGCTTCACTAGTAACGATACTCGCGCTACTTAATGTGTTAACATCAGTTGTGTTATTAGATTGACTTAAAATAAGTAAGGGGCTAGATGTTAGTTCTACACTTTCTAAACCAGCTCCTCTTACATTTGCCATAACCGACAAGTTTTTATTTGTAAAACCAACTTTTTGTGTAAATAACCCTGATTGTATAGACCATTTATTATTTAGTTGATAGGCTACTCTTATACCATAAGAAATATTGTTATCACCTGTTAAACTAGCTGAGGTTAAACTTTTATCTAAAGCTGAGCTTTGCGTAAGAGAGTTAGCATGAGTTAACGCAAAAACAGGAGATACAGACCATTTATCCTTATTTGTTTTGATAGTTAACACACTATCTTTTTTACTTATTTCAGCAAGAAAGTCTTTTTTTGTAAACAGTTTTTTTAGAGTATCTTTTTTAACTACATTTTTTTCTTTTTTCTTTTTTTCAATAATAATCTTTTCCATAGCTCTTTTTTTATCCGATAAAACCCCTTCAACTATTTTACCAGATACTATCTTTTTACGTGCAATTAATTTGTTATTTGTAGCTCTTTTTTTTGATGAAACATTTATAGTTTTCTTTTCTGCTATTATTGTGTTTTTTTCTTTTATACTATTGTTACTATTCTCTGTTATTAAAGGTATATCAGTATCTATTTCTTTTTTATGATTATTAAAATCATCAGGAGTTTTAACAATGTTTTCAGTTGGGTTAATAACCGGTTCTAAAGGAATAGTACTTTTAAAAAAAGGATATAAAACAAAACCTAATATAAAAACAGCCGTAATACCACTATACAACCACCACATAGGTAAAACTCTTCGTTTTTTCTTTTTAAGTTTAGCCTCAATATCATCCCACATTTCAGGCTTAGGTGAAGCTTCAAATCCATTAAGCTTTTCTTCAAATAATCTGTCTATGTTCTTTCTATCATTCATTTATGCTTCCTGTTGCATTTTTTGATAAACTTCAATTTTTCTTTTTAATAATAATCTTGCTCTTGATAAATTTGACTTAGATGTTCCTTCAGAAATTTGTAGCATTTTGGCTATTTCTTTATGTGAAAATTTATCTAAAACGTATAGGTTGAATATCAGCCTATACCTGTCTGGTAATTCTTGAATTGTTTCTAATAAAAAAGAGACACTTATTATAGAATCATCGTATTCAACTTCTTCAATATCTTCAATAGACTCTTCTTTTACTATTTGTAAAGGAGATTTCTCTCTATATTTTTGAAGAGCAGTATTTATAGCTATACGTTTCATCCAACCTTCAAAAGAACCTTTGTTATTATATTGTTTAATTTTTTTAAAAATAGTTAAAAAGCTATCTTGTAAAGTATCCTGAGCATCTTCATAATTTCTAGAATACTTTAAGCAAAGTCCAAAGAGCTTATCAGAAAAAAGTTGATAAACCTTTGCTTGTGCCTTAATATTTTGCTGGCAACATTGCGCTATGATTTCTTTTAAATTAATGTGTTAAATATTTTTTTAAAAATACTAATATTTTAACACTGCTACTCCATTATCACACTCTATATTAGTAGGTTTTGGAGGAATGTCGCAAGTAGAAACAATTCCCCACTTTTTATTATAAATATCTTCAGCTTTTGTATAAATATCTACCTTTTTTAAAAAAGTAGAGACATCAATTTTTTTAGAGTATGCAATATAACCTTGTGGTCCCCCACAAGCTTTGCTTCCATAATTAGTATATGCCCAATCATTTGAATTTTCACAAGTTTTACTTGTAGCTATAGTATGAAATATGCTATACATTTTTAGCAATTCTTGATGTTCTTTTTCTCTTTCTGTTAAGGCAGTTTTTACAACTAACTCTTTCTCAGTTAAAGAAACAATTTCCCAATTAAAATTTCCAGGAAAATTATCTAATTGCACTTTTATTAATACTTTGTCAGCATTATAAGTACCTTTGTCATCATAAAAAGTTAAAGGAGGAGTACCACAAAACCCTGAAGTTTTCTGTATAAAAACATTAGCATCATTAAATGCAACACCATACTCTTTTTCTGGTAATGATTTAACACGTTTAAAAGTTATTGTTTCTCCATTATGTTTAGCTTTAGCCCAAACACCTTTTAGTAAATTATTAGAATCAAAAGGGATATCATTATTATTACACCCAATAAGTAATAAGCTAATAAAAGCAGTTAAAATACAAATAAAGGTTAGTAGTCTGTTCATTTTAGTTTTCATAATATTTTGTTTGTTAGCAAGGTAAGTTTTCAGAAAGTTTCTTTGTTTTTGTTAGTATTCTAACTAGGGAAAACGTTTTTTCTATATCATTTTCAGAAACTATTAATTCATATTCATAACCATCTTCATAAATAAAGCCTTTAATATCCCTATTATAAAGAGTCCAATCATTAAAGCTTTTTTCTTTAATTAAAATTCCTTTTTTTAAAGAATTTATGTTGTTGACTATTCTTTTAGATGCAATAGTTATTAACTTTTCTTTTTTTTGCTTTTTAGATATGGTTCTTGTAAAAAGCGAACTTATTTTGGTGTAAATCATGGTTCCCATACGTTGTCTTTTATACAAGATGCAGAAAAACTTAAAAGGTTGCGTAGAATACTCTTATTTTTGTAAAAATTATGCAAAACAAGGTTTTTAATATACAGTCAGAAAAAGAGTTTAACGAAGTAGCGTTATCCGTTTTTAAGCATCAGTTTAAAAATAATAAGATATATCGTTCTTTTTGCGATTTATTATATATACATCCATCAGATGTTGATACTATTGATAAAATTCCATTTTTACCAATACAATTTTTTAAAGATAAGCAAGTAGTTTCATCAAATGACGAGGTTCAAGAAGTTTTTACAAGCTCAGGAACCACAGGGACTTCTACAAGTAAGCACCATGTAACAGATTTATCATGGTATGAAACTAGTTATTTAAAAGGTTTTAAACATTTTTATGGCAATATTCAAGAGTATGTTGTTTTAGCATTACTTCCTAATTATTTAGAACGAAAAGGCTCTTCTTTAGTATATATGGTTGACGATTTAATTAAGCGTTCTGAAAATTCTGAAAGTGGTTTTTATTTGAATAATTTATCTGAATTGGCTGAAAAACTTATCAAATTAGATAAACAAGGTCAAAAAGTACTACTTATAGGAGTTTCCTTTGCTTTACTAGATTTAATTGAAAAATATCAATTCAATCTTCAAAATACCATAGTTATGGAAACTGGAGGAATGAAAGGTAGAAGAAAAGAATTAATACGTGAAGAGTTGCATCAAATATTAGGTAACGGATTTGGTGTTGAAAATATTCATTCTGAATATGGAATGACTGAATTATTAAGTCAAGGATATTCCAACGGTAAAGGAGTTTTTAATTGCCCTCCCTGGATGCGTCTATTGACTAGAGATACAGAAGATGCATTAACTATTTTACCAAAAGAAAAGTCAGGAGGAATTAACGTAATTGATTTAGCAAATTACAATTCTTGTTCATTTATAGCAACACAAGATTTAGGAAAAGTACATACTGATACTAGTTTTGAAATTATTGGTCGATTTGATAATTCTGATATACGAGGTTGTAATTTACTCGTATTATAATTTACTTGTTTTTTATCTTGTTTTTAAATATCTTTCCCTAGTAAAAAAAGCTTGTAAAAAGTTCATTATATGGATGTAAACTCAAATTTAGCAGTACTTATTGATGGTGATAATATTCCCTCAGCTTATGTAAAAGAAATGATGGAAGAAATTGCTAAATATGGTAATCCTACTATCAAAAGAATTTATGGAGATTGGACAAAGCCAAATTTATCAAAGTGGAAAAACTTATTACTAGAAAATGCGATAACACCTATTCAGCAATATGGGTATACTACTGGTAAAAATGCAACAGATTCAGCAATGATAATTGATGCAATGGATATTCTTTATTCTGAAAAAGTAAATGGTTTTTGTTTGGTATCAAGTGATAGTGATTTTACAAGATTAGCTACTAGGTTAAGAGAGGCTGGAATGCAAGTAATTGGTATAGGTGAAAAGAAAACCCCGAATCCGTTTATTGTAGCTTGCGATAGGTTTATTTATATAGAAATATTAAAAAGTAAAACTGCTATACAAAATATAGAAACTGGTAAGGAAGAATCAACAAAATATAATGTTGATAAAATTACTAGAAAAGAAATTGAATTAATAAGCACAACGATAGCTGATGTATCTGATGATGATGGTTGGGCTTTTTTAGGTGATGTAGGTAGTTTATTGCAAAAGAAACAACCTAATTTTGATTCAAGAAATTTTGGTTTTGATAAGCTTACTCCTTTAATAAAGTCAATTGATAAATTTGAAATTGAACAAAGAGAAAGTCCAAAAGGAAGACACAAATTAATTTTTGTAAAAATCAAAGAAAAAAAAACAAGAAGCAAACGTCGTTAAATAACTATTCTATAAATTTTAATTAAAAAATGTAAGTACTCTTACTTTTTTTCGACTCTCTCTTTATGAAAAACATATATACTCTTCTAATAGTGATGTTTTCTGCATCACTTTTCGCACAAACAACAGATTATAATACTAAAAAGGGCTACATAGCTGAAGGTTATGATGTTGTTTCGTATTTTATAAATGCAAAACCTAAAAAAGGAAAATCAAAACATCAAACAACGTATGATGGAGTAAAGTTTAAATTTTCATCTGAAAAAAATAAAAATTTATTTGAAAAAAATCCAACTCAATATATTCCTCAATACGGAGGATATTGTGCATATGCTATAGCTGCAAAAAAAACAAAGATGTATATTGATGCTGAAGCTTATGAAGTTAGAGATGGTAAGTTGTACTTGTTTTACAGTTCTTGGTTATCTAATAAATTAGAAGATTGGCAAGAAGGTGATACTAAAGAGTTACAATCAAAAGGAGATAAAAACTGGGAAGAAATAAAACACATTAACAAGTAGAGCATGAATAAATTAATCTACGTTTTATTTTTTGTAACATCTTTTGTTGGTGCACAAAACAATTACAATTTAAAAAAAGGAGCAGTAGCAAATGGGTACGATGTTGTTGCTTATTTTAATAATAATGTCTTGAAAGGAAGTAAAAAAATAACAGCAAAACACGATAATGTTACTTTTAGATTTTCTTCTGAAAAAAACTTAAAAGCTTTTAAAAAAGAGCCTCAAAAATACATTCCTCAATACGGTGGGTACTGTGCTTATGCAATAGGTAAAAATGGAGAAAAAGTATCTATAAATCCTAAAACTTTTGAAATTAGAAATGGTAAATTATACCTTTTTTACAATTCATGGGGAACAAATACATTGAAGTTGTGGTTAAAAGAAAACCCAGAAGAACTTCAAAAGAAAGCTGACCAAAATTGGCAAAAAATTAATCAATAAATAATTATTGATTTTAGTCCGGGGGGACTATAAAAAGAGCTGAAAATTTTTCGGCTCTTTTTTTATAGCTTAACAACTCTTTTTTATTCTTATTTTTGTTGGAAAACACCTTTCTACTATGAACAATTTTTCGTTTTTTAACCGTACAAATATTCAACAAGAACTTGAAACCACTGAGTTTGATATGTTAATTATTGGTGGTGGAATTACAGGAGCTGGAATTGCTTTAGATGCAGCATCAAGAGGAATGAAAGTTGCTTTAGTAGAAAAAAATGATTTTGCTTCTGGAACAAGTAGTAAGTCAACTAAACTAATTCATGGTGGTTTACGATATTTAAAACAATTTGATTTCTGGCTAGTTAAAGAAGTAGGTACAGAGCGAGCAATAGTACATAAGCTAGCTCCTCATTTGGTAATTCCTGAGAAAATGATTTTACCACTTATTGAAGGAGGAACTTATGGATCATGGTTAACATCTATAGGGCTAAAAATATACGACGTATTAGCATCAGTTGAAGGTGATGATAAACGTAAAATGTTAGACAAAGAAGAGGCGCTAGAAAAAGAGCCATTATTGCCAGATAGTATTTTAAATGGTGCTGGGTTTTATGCAGAATATAGAACTGATGATGCTCGTTTAACGATTGAAATATTAAAAACTGCTAGTCAATATGACGCGCAAATTTTAAACTATGTGCAAGCTGATGAATTTATTTATGAAAATAAACGTGTAGTTGGAGCTAAAGTTACCGATGTTTTAACTGATAAAAGTTTTAATATTAAAGCGAAGTATGTTGTAAATGCTGCAGGACCATGGGTAGATGAACTACGTCAAATTAACAATTCAAAAATTGGAAAACGTTTACATTTAACTAAAGGAGTCCATTTAGTAGTAGCTCATGAAAAATTACCAGTAAAGCAATCGGTGTATTTTGATATTCCTGATGGACGAATGATGTTTGCTATTCCTAGAGGAAAAGTAACTTATTTTGGAACCACTGATACCAATTACCAACAAGATAAAGACAACGTAGAAACTAGTATTGTTGATGCACTCTATTTAATAGAAGCAGTAAATAATATGTTCCCAGATATAACACTTACATTAGAAGACATTCAGTCGTCATGGGCAGGTTTACGACCATTAATACATGAAGAAGGAAAATCAGCGTCAGAGTTATCTCGTAAAGATGAAATATTTGTGTCAGACACGAAGTTAATATCTATTGCTGGAGGTAAATTAACAGGGTATCGTAAAATGGCTGAACGTATTGTAGATATAGTAGCTAAAAAGATGACCCGTAGGTTTGAAAAAGAATTTGAACCCATACAAACAGAAGACCTTATTTTATCAGGAGGACCATTTTTAAATTACAAGTCTGTAAAAATTTACACGAATCAGGTATATAAACGTATAAAATCATTTGGTTTAACAGAGAAAGACGCTAGTTATTTAGTACATAACTATGGAAAGCAAACCGATATTATTTTAGATAAATTTGATGAGTTATCAGAAGAAAATTCAGAAAAACAATTATTAAAAGCTGAGATTTGGTTTACAATTCAGCATGAAATGACGTGTACACCAACCGACTTTTTTATGAGACGTACAGGACGCTTGTTTTTTGATAAACCAAGTGTTGATAATTATAAGCAATTTGTACTAGACGAGTTTATAAAACACTTTGAGTGGAACTCTAAAACTTCTTCAAATCATTTACAAGAATTAGAAGATAAAATGGCGTTAGCAATTGGGTTTAAATAAACTCCTGTCAATGCGATAAGGCACGAAGAAGCAATCTTTTTAATAATAGTTGTTAATTATATTTTGAGTACAAGATGAACAGACTACTTCATTTCACTGCGTTTTATTCGTAGTGACGATTGTTAATGTCATTGCGAGGAAGTATGACGAAGCAATCTCTCGAATAATAGTAGCAATTATATTTTCAGTACAATATAAACAGGCTACTTCACACCATTACATTATGTTCGTAGTGACGGTTTTGAATGTCATTGCGAAGGAGGTTACGACT
>NZ_QOCC01000019.1:541478-543736 GCF_003318185.1 Tenacibaculum sp. E3R01
TTTTGAGTACAATATAAACAGACTACTTCACTCCATTGCATTATGTTCGTAGTGACGATTTATTACATGAAATCAAATAACCAACCTTCTGATAAATCTTTCCATAGAGGGTTTTCAATGTTAATTAAGTCTTCTTTTCTTCGTCTATTACCAGACTTTAACTGTTTTTCTCGAATAATAGCTTCGTCAATAGAATCGAATTCTTCAAAATAAACTAGTTTATCACAATTATATTTAGCAGTAAAACCCTTAAAAGTTTTTGATTTATGTTGATATATACGTTTTATCAAGTTACTAGTAACTCCAATATATATAATAGTATTATTTTTATTTGTAAGTAAATAAACACAGTTCTTTTTCATAAGTTGAATATACTAAAAAGAATGTCATTGCGAAGAAGGTTACGACTGAAGCAATCTCTTCAATAAGAGTTAACAATTATATTTTGAGTACAAGATTAACAGACTACTTCATTACATTATGTTCGTAGTGACGATTGTTAATGTCATTGCGAGGAAGTATGACGAAGCAATCTCTCGAACAAGAGTTAGTGTTTAAATTTTGAACAGAGAATAAAGAGACTACTTCATTTCTCTACGTTTCATTCGTCGTGACATTTCACTTTTTTAGAATGAAAGTTCTTAGAAAACTCTCTAACATGTTTAAACTTACATTAATTTAAAAAACATTACTTTTAAACAAAAATTGTTATTTAAATTATGCGATTAGTCCTATGTGCTATGCTGTTTTCTGCTATGGCATTTTCTCAAGAATATCTTTTCTCAAAACAAAAAGGTGAAAATAAACGTAACGAAGTTTGGGGTAACTTATGGTTAGATCAAGGAGTTTATTATCAAAATGATGATAGACATGAAAAAGCAATAAAATATTTTAAGTATGGGTTAGCTACTAAAAATATTAAAATGAAAGCACCTCAAGTGTACGCTAATTTAATAGAAGGTATAGCTATCAGTAATTATGTTTTAGGTAAAAAAGAAGGTGTTATTAAAAAATATAATGAAGCGGTATACATAAAAGAAAGATTAAAAAACAATGAAGGTTTATGTTTTACGCACACAAATATTAGTCTGTACTATATTGATAAAAAGAACAAGAACTTAGCAAATAAACACGCTATTAAAGCTTTTGAATATGCGCTTAAAAGTAAAAATAAGGAACTTCAATTACAAAAATTAGAATTAATTCTAAATCAAAACATATATTCTAAATCAAAAGATTATTTTAAAAAATACGTACAATTAAAAGACAGTTTAATTGATGTAACTAATAAATTACAAGAAAAAATAGCGAGATTTAATTACCAAACAGTTAAAAGGGAAAAAGAAAATACGCTCTTAAAGTCTGAAAATAATAGAAGTCAAGAAGAAATATCATATCAAAAGCAACAAAAAACAATTGGTTGGTTATTAACACTTATAAGTTTGTTGGGGCTAAGTATAGGTTCTTTGTTTTTTGTATTACGTAGAAGAAAATTAATATACCAAACACAATTACAACAAGCTGAGACTAGATATTTAGAAAGAGACAGAATAGCTCAAGAACTTCATGATGGGGTTTTAAGTAAGCTTTTTGGAACCAGACTTAGTTTAGGTTTTTTAAAACTTCAAGGTGATATTGATGAGTTAAATAAACACCAATACCTTCTTAATGAGTTGCAAAATGTAGAAAAAGAAATCAGAGAAGTTTCACATAAATTGAGCCATACTATTAGTCAATCAGATAATTTTAAACTATTAATTAAAGAGCTTTTTGAAGAGAAAAGTAAAATAGGAGGTTTTGAATATAGTGTAGATATTTCAACAGAGATTGATTGGAAAAAGATTGATGAAAAAGCAAAAATTAATATTCATCGAATTCTTCAAGAAGTGATACAAAATTGTATTAAACACGCAAAAGCAAATACTATAAAGCTAAAAATAGCTCAAGAAGGTGGCAATATGCTCATAAAAATTGAAGATAATGGAGTTGGTTTTGATTCAGAAAAAGAAAATAAAGGAATTGGATTGAAGAATATAAACTCAAGAATTAAAAAATTAAAAGGAGTTATTAAAGTAAACTCAAAATTAGGAGAAGAAACTACTATTGAAATTGAACTTCCAATAAAATAATAAACAATTCGTCATTGCGATGATGTACGACTGAAGCAATCTCTCTAATAAGAGTAGCAATTATATTTTGAGTACAAGATGAATAGACTACTTCACTCCATTGTATTTTGTTCGTAGTGACGATTGTTA